>CP014963.1:3022500-3322500 GCA_001628815.1 Geobacter anodireducens | reverse complement strand
CCCTTGCCGGAAGCTTCGGCCGGGACATCGTCGCCTTTGACCGGCACCTGCGGGAGTATGCCGCCGAAACGGTCTATGACGAGCGGGCCGAGGCGGTGGCGCTCATGACGCTCCATGCCTCCAAGGGGCTGGAATTCCCCGTGGTCTTCCTGGCGGGGTGCGAGGAGGGGCTCATCCCCTGCACCCTCTGGCGGGACGTGGATGTGGAGGAGGAACGGCGGCTTTTCTATGTGGGTATGACCCGGGCAAAGGAGACGCTCGTGCTCAGCGCCTCCTCTGAACGTCCCTGGGTCGGGCCTGCCGAGCGGCCGCTTTCCCGCTTCGCAGGGGAGATTCCCGGACGGTTGATCCGACAGCCGGAGCCGGGCCGGGGCGGCCGGCGGAAGCCGAAGGGGGAACAGTTGGACCTCTTCTGATCATGCCCGGAGTATCTGTCGGCCGCGGCGGCTCAGGGAGTTGCTTCCGCCCCCAGCACCGCGGTCCGGAAGGCATCGAACCCCATCTGCTCCACCACGCGGCCCAGCCGCTGCTCGCTGCCCGAAGAGCGGTACCACTCCACGAGAGCCGCAATCACGGCGAGGACTTTGTCTTCATCCGGTCCCAGTTCCACCAGGAGGTCGCCGATGCGGGGCCGTGCCCCCGCATTGCCCCCCACGTAGATCCGCCACCCCTTGGGAGTACCGACCACTCCCACATCCTTCAGCATGGTCTCGGCGCAGTTGAGCATGCATCCCGAGATTCCCATCTTCATCTTGTTGGGCAGTTCCATGGCGTGGTAGATGGCATCGATCTTCAATCCCAGGGAGACCGAATCCTGCACCCCCCGCTTGCACCAGGTGGTGCCGGGACAGATCTTGACGCTCCGGACGCATAGGCCGATGGCTGCGCCCGGCTGCTGGTCGAGATCGGACCAGATGGCGTCCAGATCCTCCTCCTTTATGCCGAAGAGGGCGATGCGCTGGGCAGAGGTGAGCTTCAACTCCTGCACGCCGTACTTGTCGGCCACGTCGCAGAGCTTGCGCAGGGTTGCCGTATCGGTGATCCCGCCGGGGATGTGGGGGGCGATGGCGTAGGTCTCCCGGTCACGCTGGAGGATGGCCCCCTTTTCGAGGATGTCTTTTTTCATGGTCACTCCTTTTTCGAACATGCGTGGGGTATCACGGTCCGCCGGCCTGAAGCTGCGGCGTGGCCTGCTTCGGGCGGATGCGGGCGATGCAGGCCGTGGCGGCGATTACCATGATAAGCAGCGAGAAGAAGGCGAGCCGGTAGCGGATCGCCTCGGTGCCGAGGGGGAGCGCGAGGATGGCGCCGAACAGCAATGGACCCACCACCGACGAGAACTTGCCGGTGAGGTAGTAGAAGCCGAAGAAGCTCCCGGCCCGTTCCCGGGGGACCATGTTCAGCAGCAGCGGCCGGTCGCACGCCCAGACCCCACCCAGAGCGATGCCGGAAAGGGGGCCCAGGATCCAGTAGTGTTCCTTGGCCAAGGGAAGGCAGACCATGCCGAGGGCGGCGATCCAGAGGGCAAGCGTCGCCAGGAGTCCGGTTCGTGCTCCCCGGCGCCGTACGAACGATGGTCGAGAACATGAGAAAATAGTTCACCTCCCCCTTGGCCTGGGAGAAGCCGCCCACTTTCACCAGAAAGACGGCCATGAAGGCAATCACGGTGTTCACCGCGTCCAGGTAGAGCAGGTGGCCGGCGAAGTACCAGCGCAGGTCCCGATCGCGGATGATTTCCCGGGCCGTGTCGGCAACCCGGACCGGCGAGGTTTGGCTGCGTTTCAGGTCTTTGACGAAGAAGCAGGGCAGGGCGAAGAGGAGAAAGCAGATCGCCGTGGGCAGGAATACCCGGCCATTGTCCGCCGGGGTGGTCACCAGGAGTTTGCCGATGATCAACGCCAGGAACGTTCCGATGTAGCCCAGGGCCACGCCGAATCCGGACACCGGGCCGTAGTGCCGTTCGTCGGTGGCCGAGGGGAGAAGGGCGTCATAGGCCACCAGGGAGACCTGGTAAAGGAAGTTGGCGGCCACGAAAGCGGCCAGAACGCCGGCCAGATGGCCCGGCACGGGGATGAGAAGGGTTGCGATGCAGCAAAGGGACGTGGCGACCGCCAGGATCACGTTTTTGCCGATGCGCCGGTCCGAGGCGCTCCCCACGAAGGGGCTGGCCACGGCGGCAAGCCCCATGGAGAGCGAAAGCCCCAAGGAGAGCCAGTACTCGCGGTAGCCCAGGGTCTGGACGAGAAACAGGGGGAAGTAGAGCGTCACCACGCTCATGGAGAAGATGGTGTTGGCGAAGTCGTAGAGCGCCCAGGAGAGACTGGTGCGGGTGAGCCAGGCGGGGCGGATCATCCGAGCCTCGCCACGATCTGCCGGACAACCTCCTGGTGGGGAGGCTCCATGGACTGGAACTGGACGCCGAATCCGTCCGGGAGGCTCTTGCGGGGGCGCGCCCCCCCCTGGTTCATCCAGGCGACCCGTGCCCGGCATTCGACGACCCCCGCATCTCCCAGGAGAAAGCCGAGGCGGATATCCTCATCGGCTGAGAGGTCGCAACGGCACGCGATGTAGGCGCCGCCGAGGCTGATGTCGGCAACGGTGCCGTGGAAGCCGGTTTCCCGGACTCGGAAGAAGGCGAGGGCCGAGAAGGGGTGGCGGGGCTGGCGACGTTCAATGGCCGGGAAGAGCCGCCGCCCCACCGACAGGAACTGGATCCGGTCCAGGGGCTTGCTGATGATGCCGTTGCACCCGGCATCCAGGCAGAGCTCCCGGTCGCGGGGCTTCCCCTCGCTCACCACCATGACCACCGGCGTGTCCCTGATGTCTGGATCATTCTTGATGGTGGAGCAACAGGCGGTACCGTCCAGTTCGGGCATCCGCAGGTCCAGGTAGACGATGCCCGGCCGGTCCCGCCGAACCATGTCGAGAGCCTCCCGGCCGCTCTGGGCGGTGATGATCCGCACGGGGGAATCCGCCAGAAACTCCTGCTGGAGATCCAGGAAGAATCGTTCGTCGTCAACGAGCAGCACGCGTGGTTCCTTCATCGAATATCCCCCGTGGAGCGGTCAGCGCAGCCGCAGCTCCATTTCCTCCAGTTTTTTGATCTGATCCCTGAGCTCGGCCGCCCGTTCGAACTCCAGCTTCTTTGCCGCGTCGAGCATCTCCTTGCGGAGCTTCTTCACCCGCTTCGGTATTTCGTCGGCAGGGAGATACTCCTCCCGCGCCTCGGCAGCGGCGGCAACGGTGTAGTAATCCCGCTCCTCGATGGACTCCAGGATGGTCCGCAGCCCCTTTTTCACGGTCTGGGGCGTGATGCCGTGTTCGGTGTTGAAGGCCTCCTGGAGTGCGCGCCGCCGGGCGGTTTCGTCGAGGCAGCTCTGCATGGAGCCGGTCATCGTGTCGGCGTACATGATGACCCTGCCGTTCACGTTGCGGGCGGCCCGGCCGCAGGTCTGGATGAGGGAGCGGGCGGAGCGGAGGAACCCCTCCTTGTCGGCGTCCAGGATCGCCACCAGCGACACTTCGGGAATGTCGAGCCCCTCCCGCAGGAGGTTGATGCCGACCAGGACATCGAACTCCCCCATGCGCAGATCGCGGATGATCTGCATCCGCTGGATGGTGTCGATGTCGGAATGGAGGTACCTGACCCGCACCCCCAGGTCCCGGTAGTAATCGGTCAGGTCCTCGGCCATCCTCTTGGTGAGGGTGGTTACGAGCACCCGTTCGCCCCGGGCCGTGGTTTCCCGGACCTCGTGCAGGAGATCGTCCACCTGCGCCGTGGCAGGACGGACCTCGATGAGCGGGTCCAGGAGGCCCGTGGGCCTGATCACCTGTTCCACCACCACGCCGCTGCTCTGCTGCAGTTCGTAGTCGGCCGGGGTGGCCGAGACGTAGACGGTCTGGTTGAGCCGTTCGGTGAACTCCCCGAAGGTGAGGGGCCGGTTGTCCAGGGCCGCCGGCAGGCGGAAGCCGTAGTTCACCAGGGTTTCTTTCCTGCTCCGGTCCCCCCGGTACATCCCTCCCACCTGGGAGACGGTGATGTGGGATTCATCCACGAAGAGGATGAAGTCGCGGGGGAAGTAGTCGAGCAGGGTGTAGGGGGGCTCCCCCGGCGTCCGGCCGTCGAAGTAGCGGGAATAGTTCTCGATCCCCTGGCAGAATCCCATCTCCTCCATCATCTCCAGGTCGAACATGGTTCGCTGTTCCAGCCGCTGGGCCTCCACGAGCATGTTCCGCTCCCGGAACCACTGGAGCCGCTCCCGCAGGTCGGTGCGGATCTCCTCCATGGCCCGGTCCAGGGTTTCGCGCGTCGCCACGTAATGGGAAGCCGGATAGACGGCGCACTTGGTCAGGCGCTGGATCACCACGCCCCGCAAGGGATCGATCTCGCTGATGGCGTCCACCGTGTCGCCGAAAAACTCGATCCGGTAGGCCCGCTCCCCCTCGTGGGCCGGGAATATCTCCACGATGTCCCCCCGCACCCGGAAGGTCCCCCGGTGGAAGTCCAGATCATTCCGTTCGTACTGGATGTCGACCAGCTTCCGCAGCAGTTCGTCCCGGCCGTACTCGTCCCCCTGGTGAAAGAAGATGTGCATGGCCTGGTACTCGGCCGGGGAGCCGATGCCGTAGATGCATGACACCGAGGCAACGATGATCACGTCGCGCCGGGTCAGCAGGCTCCGCGTGGCCGCGTGGCGCAGCTTGTCGATCTCGTCGTTGATGGAGGAATCCTTCTCGATGAAGGTGTCGGTGGTGGGGATGTAGGCTTCCGGCTGGTAGTAGTCGTAGTAGGAGACGAAATATTCCACGGCATTGTCCGGAAACAGTTCCCGGAATTCGCCATAGAGCTGGGCCGCCAGGGTCTTGTTGGGGGCCAGCACCAGGGCGGGGCGGTTCACGGCGGCGATGACGTTGGCCATGGTAAACGTCTTGCCGCTGCCGGTGACCCCCAGGAGCACCTGATCCCGGTCTCCCCTGACAATCCCTTCCGAGAGTTCGGCAATGGCCCGGGGCTGGTCGCCGCGGGGCTCGTAATCGCTAGCCAGTCTGAAGCGTTCCATGGAAATGGGGACACCTTGGGAAGAAAATGGAACGGCACGGGCGAGCCCGTGCCGCGTGGACGTCTATCGTGCCGCGCCGGCGGACTTGGGAGTGAGGTTGAGGTTCAGCCAGTAGGTGCCGATGAGCCGCAGGGCTTCACTGAGTTGGTTGAAGTCCACCGGCTTGCGGATGTAGCTGTTGGCGCCGAGGTTGTGGCATTCGAGGATGTCCTGCTCCTCGTTGGAGGAGGTGAAGACCACCACCGGCAGGAGCCGCGTCCGCTGGTCGGCCCTCAGCCGGCGCAGAACCTCGAGGCCGTCCACCTTGGGCAGTTTCAGGTCGAGCAGCACCAGCTTCGGCATGATGCTCAGATCCCGGCCGCTGTAGGAGCCTGTCCCGAAGAGGAAGTCCAGGGCCTCCACCCCGTCGCGCACTACCGTCACGTCGGGCGTAATGGCATGTTTGCCCAGGGCGCGGAGGGTCAGAACCTCGTCGTCGGGGTTGTCTTCCACCAGCAGGATCATTTTGCTGTTCATTCAAGCCCTCCTGCACACAGGGGTGAGCGGCACAATTGTGTTATACCATACCACAAATATGAACCATGAGGAACGGCAAATGGTCCGTCTGCGTGATCAGACCGGGCAATGGATCAAGCAAGCTCTACCAGGCACTCGTCGGCCGTTGCCAGGAACTCTTCCAGGTCGGTCCGCTGCATGTCTCCCATGTGGGCGATGCGGAAGGTCTTCCCCTTGATCGTGCCGTAGCCGTCGTCAAAGGCGTAGCCGCGCTCGCCGAGCATCTTCTTCAACCGGGCCAGATCCGTGCCCCGGGTGTTGAGGGCGCAGGTGAGGGTCACGGAGCGGTAGGGTTCATCGGCAAAGAAACCGTATCCCCGGTCGGCAACCCACTCGCGCACCATGCCCGCCAGTTGCCGGTGGCGCGCCCAGCGCTGCTCCAGTCCTTCGGCGAAGAACCGCTCCAACTGGCGGTCCATGGCATAGATGTGGGAGATGCAGGGGGTCGAGGGGGTGTTGTTTTTTACGTCATTGGCTTCGAATTCAAGGAAGTCGAAATAGTAACCGCGCCCCTCCACGGTCCTGGCCCGGGCCAAGGCCTTGTCGCTGGCGGTGAAAACGGCCAGTCCCGGTGGCAGGGCAAAGGCCTTCTGGACCCCGAAGATGCAGCAGTCGATGCCCAGTTCGTCCACGGGAACGGGGAGTGCGCTCATGGACGAGACGGTGTCGATGATGGAAACCACGTCGGGATAGTTCCGCAGGACCCGGGCAATCTCCGGCAGGGGGGACATGACGCCGGTGGAAGTCTCGTTGTGGATGAGGGTGATAGCGTCGTACCTGCCCGTGGCCAGTGCCTGATCCACGATTTCGGGGGTGATCGGCTTGCCCCACTCGACCTTGACCGCATCGGCCTCTTTGCCGCAGCGCCTGGTCACGTCGTGCCATTTGTCGGAAAAAGCGCCGTTGCAGAAGTTGACGCACCGCTTCGCCACCAGGTTCCGTACCGCCCCCTCCATGACGCCGAAGGCGCTCGATGTGGCGAGAAATACCCGTCCGTCCGTGGCCAGAACCCGCTTGAGGCCGGCGGTCACCCGTCCGTGGAGCGCTGCGTATTCGGGCATCCGGTGGCCGATCATGGGGGAGGCCATGGCCTGGAGGATATCGGGATGGACGTCGACCGGTCCGGGAATGAATAGTTTTTTTACCATGGACTCTCTCCTGCTCCCGTCGCCGCTTCCCTGGCCGTCAGGGGGCCCGGTTCGCTCGGGAACCTGCTGGTTTTTAGACTGTTGTGGGCTTCGAAGCTAGCAAAATCGACAGATAGTGTCAAGCGGACGGCATCTGCCGATAGAAAACCCTATTTTAAAAAACGATTCATGTGATCTGTCGCAGAGTGATTATTCTTAACCGTTCCCTTTCACAACCACTTTTTTGTGGTACTGTTTTTAGCATTTGACAAAACGAATCAACTGATTATATTGTCTACCCTTTCACATTTGCTAGGAGATGGCGGAACCAATAGTGAATTGGTAAAAAAGTGTTTCAACGTGGAGGAGATGTATGACATTGCGAAAAACCGCAGGTTACCTCTGGAACCCCATCAGCCTGATAGGGTTTCTCCTGGCCGTGGTGGCCACGGGACTCATCATCGCGTTCATCGCGATGGAGATGATCACAGGCATAGATCACCCCTACATCGGGCTCCTGGTCTATTTCGCCTTCCCGGGCATGCTCATCCTCGGCCTTATCCTCGTACCGATCGGCGCCTGGCGCGTCCGTAACCAGCGGCGGACCGAAGTCCCCGAAGAGGTGCCGCCCTACCCGCGGGTGGATTTCAATGATCCCCACAAGCGCCGGCTGTTCATTTTCTTCGTGCTGGCCAGCGTCATCTTCGTCCTCATCGTGTCGGTGGCGTCCATCCTCGGTTTCGAGTTCACCGAGTCGACCACCTTCTGCGGCGAGCTCTGTCACGTGGTCATGGAGCCCGAGCACAAGGCGTGGCAAGGATCCCCCCACGCCCGGGTCAAGTGCGTGGAGTGCCACGTGGGGCCGGGCGCCGAGTGGTACGTGAAGGCCAAGCTTTCGGGCCTGCGTCAGGTCTGGGCGGTTCTAACCAACAGCTACCACTACCCCATCGCCACCCCCATCGAGAATTTGCGACCGGCCCGGGACACCTGCGAACAGTGTCACTGGCCGGAGAAGTTCTACTCCGGCCGGCAGCGGGTATTTTATCACTACGCGCCCAACAAGGAAAACACCCCCCGTGAGATCAACATGCTGATCAAGATCGGCGGGACGCCCAAGTCTCCCCATGCCATGGGCATCCACTGGCATATCGGCACCGAGGTTACCTACATCGCCCGCGACAGGAAGCGACTCGACATCCCCTATGTGGCGGTCAAGCAGAAGGATGGCAGCATCGTCGAGTACATGGATACCGAAAAGCCGCTTACCCGCGAGGAGATCGCCAAGGCCGAGAAGCGGCGCATGGACTGCATCGACTGCCACAACCGGCCGACCCACATCTACCGCTCACCGGCCCGCGAGATGGACGAGCATATCGTGTCCGGCCAGATCGACGCGGGGCTTCCCTACATCAAGAAGGTGGCGGTGGAGATCCTCGAACAACCCTACAAGTCCAAGGAAGAGGCCCATGCGGCCATCGAGGCGAAGCTCCCCGAGTACTACGCCAAGAACTTCCCCGAGGTGGCCAAGACCAAGGCCGCGGCCATCAACCAGGCCGTTGAGCATGTGAAGGATATTTACGCCCGGAACTTCTTCCCCCGGATGAAGGTCACCTGGAGCACATATCCGAACCACATCGGCCACTTCTATACGCCGGGCTGCTTCCGCTGTCACGACGGCAAGCACAAGACGTCCACCGGCAAGATCATTTCCAAGGACTGCACCATGTGTCACGAGATGATCGGCCAGAAGGGCGAGAACATCCCGGAAGGAAAGGTGGTCAAGGAGTTCGTCCACCCGGCAGACATCGGCGATGCGCTTTACAAGGTCAACTGCAGCGATTGCCACATGGCGGCCGCCGAGGACTCTGCCGGCGGCGACGGCCACGGCAAGCACTGACTCGGCCTGCAGCAGCAAGCCCCCCGGAGCGCTCTCCGGGGGGCTTTTTCGTTGCGTCGGCGGGCATGGGGCTACAACTCCTCGAACTCCCCCTCCGCCTCTTCCCCGTGCGGTTCCACCGCCTCGTCGCCGTCAGCCTCGAAGTCATCGTCCATGATCCGGTCGAGAAATTGCCGGTTGGTGTCGATGATCTTCCGAATCTCCCGGCTCAATGATTCAAGATCGTCTTTCCCGTCTCCCATCCGCTACCCCCGTCTTGTGTCCACCGCCATTCGGTACAGCGTCTCATAGCGGCCTGCCGCAGTATGCCACGAAACATCTCTGTGCATGCCCCTGCGCATGATCCTGCGCCATGACTCCCGGTCCCGGTAGCAGGCCAGGGCCCGTTCGAGGGCTTCCCAGCAGGCATCGGCTGAAAAATCCTCGAAGGTGAAGCCGGTCCCCTCGCGGGGATGGCGCGTGACGTCGATGACCGTATCCCGGAGTCCCCCCGTGTGCCGGACAACCGGAACCGTGCCGTAGCGCATGGCAATGAGCTGGCTCAGGCCGCACGGTTCGAAACGCGACGGCATGAGGAACAGGTCGCTGCCCGCATAGATCTTCGGTGCCAGTGGATCATTGAATCCCAGGTTGATGGAGATGTTGGCCGCGCCTTTCCGGCGGAAGGCGTCCAGGCGTTCCAGGTAGCAGGCATTGCCGGTGCCGAGGAGCACGAGTTGAAGTTCGCTCTCGGCCAGGCGGGGCAGCAGCTCCAGCACCAGGTCGATCCCCTTCTGCTCCGCGAGCCGGCTGACCATGCCGATGAGCGGCACCGACGGCGCTGCCGGCATGCCCAATTCCCGCTGGAGTTCAAGTTTGTCCGCGGCCTTTCCGGCCAGGGCCCGGGCCGAGTAGTTGCGGAAAATGCGCTTATCGGCGGCCGGATTCCATTCGTCGGTGTCGATGCCGTTCACGATACCGAACAGGTCGTTACCGCGCCGGGCCAGCACCCCCTCCAGGCCGCACCCCTGCGCGGGGGTCATGATCTCCCGGCAATAGGTTTCGGACACGGTGGTGATGAGATCCGCCGTGAGGATGGCTCCCTTCAGGAGATTGAGCTGGCCGTAGTATTCGAGCCACTCGGTGGTGAACAGGGCGGGTGACAGGCCCGTTTCGGCGATGGCCGGGGCGGGAAACAATCCCTGGTAGGCTAGATTGTGAATGGTGAAAACCGTTGCCGTGCGGGCGAAAAACGGGTCGTCTGCCGCTTCGAGGCGCAGAATGATGGGGATCAGGGCGGTTTGCCAGTCGTGGCAGTGGATCACGTCGGGGCGAAAGTCCATCCGCTTGAGAAACTGCAGGACGCTGCGGCAGAAAAAAGCGAACCGGCGCGGGTTGTCCGGATAGTCTCCTTCGGGTGTGCCGTAGAGATAGTCGCGGGAAAAGAATTCCCGGTTCTCCACCAGATAGACCGGCACATTTCCCATGGCGGCCTGGCGCAGTAATCCCTTGTGCGTTTCGCCGTTGAGGGTGACTTCGGTGCTTTTACGCGCCTTGCGCACCCCGGGCTCCGTCTGGGCTGCGCACCGGTGGAAGGGCATGATGACCCGCACGTCGTGTCCCATCCGGCGCAAGGCCGCGGGCAGGGCTGCAGTCACCTCGGCCAGTCCGCCGGTCCGGGCAAAGGGGGCCACCTCGGATGCAACCATGAGGATTTTCATCGTCTCATGACCCCGCTTCCCTGAGGAATGTCGCGGCGTCTTCCGGAGACGTCGGATTGATGTGGAACCCGGTTCCCCACTCGAATCCGGCGATCTGGGTCAGCCTCGGCACCAACTCGATGTGCCAGTGGTAATCATATTCGATGGAGCTCCAGTAGCCGGGCTTGCCGAGGCGCGGGTGGCGCGGCGGGGCCGTGTGGAGGATGAAATTGTAGGGCGGATCGCGCAGGATGCTCCGCAGGCGGGTGAGCATATCCTTGAGCGCCACGGCCAGTTCCGTCAGTTCCGCGTCGGGCAGCAGGGCGAAATCAAAGGCGTGGCGCTTGGGATAGAGCCGCACTTCGAAGGGGAAGCAGGCCGCATAAGGGGTCATGATGACGTAGTTGGCGAACTCCCGGACGATGCGCTCGCCGCTCTTCAGTTCGAAGTCGATCAAGTCGCAGATGAGACAACGCTCCTTGGCGGAGAAGTAGTCTTTGCAGACGCGCAGTTCGGTTGCCGCCACCGGAGGGATGAGGGGGACGGCGATGAGCTGGCTGTGGGAGTGGGACAGGGTGGCGCCGGCCTTGGTGCCGTGGTTTTTGAAGAGGACCATGTAGCGGAAGCGGGTGTCGCGGCGCAGATCCAGAAACCGGGCTCGCCATGCCCTGAGGACCTCAGTGATCTCTGCCGGCGAAAGCTCGGCCATGTCTCGGTCGTGATCGGGGGTTTCGATGATTATCTCATGGGCGCCGATGCCGTTCAGGACGTCATAGGGGCCGAATCCCCGGCTGTTGAGGTCGCCCTCGATGCGCAGGGCAGGGTATTTGTTGGGGATTACCCGCACCATCCAGCCGGGGGAGTTGGCAGCGCCCGTGTCGCGCACAGCGTATATCTCCGGCGGAGTCTTCTCTTCCAGCCCGTAGCAGAAGGGGCAGCAGGCTGCATCCGTGGCTTTGTGCTCCACCATGAAGTCCCGGGGCCGGCGTCCCCGTTCGGTGGCTATGATTACCCAGTGCTGCTTCAGGGGGTCCCATCTCAGTTCGGACATTGGTCCTCCGCTAAATCATCCAGTTGTCGATTTCCAGTTCAGGCCCGGCATAGGCCAGGAGCAACGGCGCGTCGGCGGGCCAGCGGCCGAACTCCTCGCCTCCGCGGGTGAGGGTAACGGAGGCAAAGAGCTTTCCCCGGGGCTCCAATCCCAGGGGAGCCAGCGGGATCGCCACTTCGCAGATACGGTCGATGCCCCAGGTCCCCCGGGAGCCGGTCGCATGCCAGGTGCCGTCACCGCGGCGCAGGAGCGGCCCGTCCGTCGCGGCCGGGGTGATGTCGAGGCGGAATTCACCGCCCGAGACCACGTTCAGATGGAGTTCGTCGTCCACCTGCAGCAGTTCCGCCAGCCGGGCCGGGCTGTCGAGCCGGAAGTAGAGGTTCTTCCGGTCGAATCCGTAAAAGAACGACTGGAACAGGCTTTCTGCCGCGTGCATGGCGGATGACTGCTTGGAGAGATCGAACAGCCCGGCGGCGAGCCATTCAAAGTAGTCATCCACCAGGCCGTTCACCTGGGGCGTGATGAGGGCCGCAGGCTCGCGCACCAGCCGGCGGGGGTGGTCTTCTTGATGGGCTCGAAAAGCTCCCGGGGGACGTCGAGGCCCAGCAGCCGGTAGACGTTCATGAGGTGCTTGCGGAAGAGGCGGTCGAAGCGGTCGCTGTGGACGGAGAAGTGATCGTCGCCGTACCACCAGAACCAGTCGCTTCCTTCGGCGGCGTAGAGGGAGGTGCAGACCAGGCGCGCATTGTCGTCGATGCCCGCCGTCTCGCCGCGGCCATCCCCCACTGCCAGGCGTTCGGCCACGGCGGGGCTCGAGGTGACCGCCGCCTCCCGGGCCCGCTCCAGATAATCCCATGCCTGGTTCTCTTCCGGGTGTCCCACCCAGATGCCGTAGTCGGCATTGATCCAGGAGCCGGGATGGATTCGCTCGATGACCCGCCGTTCGGGCCCCCGGTCCAGCGCTTCGGAGCAGGTGAGCAGTTCGAACCCGTCCGTGGAGGCGATGGTTCCGTACAGGTGCCGCAGGAAGCCGTAGCCGTTTTCCGGGTAATACTCCCAGGCGTTTTCGCCGTCGAGGATGACCGGCACCACGCGCGCGTCGGGGGTCTGCTCCCGTATCGCCCGGAGCCTGCCCATGAAGTCCTCCACTGCCCGCGAGGCTCCCACGAAGAGTAGGTGAACCCGATCAGGTCCGAGAGCTGGTGGTCCCGGAAGAACATCTTCAGTTCCCGGGCGCCCTGCTGGAAGGTGTAGGGATGGTAGAGGCGTCCCTTGCCGGGGCCGAGGCCCGCCGGCAGGGTCCGGGCCAGGATCTCCTCATCGGTGGCGACCCATTTGATGCCGCAGCCGGCAATGATGGAGAGGGCCTCGTCGCTCACCGACCCTTCCGACGGCCACATGCCGGCCGGGGTAAAGCCGAATATTTCTCGAAAGCGCGCAATCCCCTGCGCCACCTGGCTGCGGGCATCCTCGGGGTGGCGGAAGCGGGCTGCGGGGAGGTTTGCCCGGGGCATGGCGGCAAGGGCGCTCTTCATGTCGCAGAGCAGGGGCAGAATGGGATGATAGTAGGGCGAGACGGCCAGCTCCGCCTTTCCCTCGTCATGTATTTTACGGTAGAGGGGGATGATCTCCCTGAGGATGTCGGCATGGCGGGCCAGGAGCGTTTCCTTGTCGCCGGGAGTGAAGTTCCTCCCCTTCCGGAGCAGTTCATCTATCTCGGGATAACGGCGTCGGGCCGCCTCGCCGGTCCAGGCCAGGAGAAACCAGACCTGGAGATCGAGGATGTCCCTGTCGCTGAACTGGCGGTGCCGGGCGCTGCCCCTGGTGCCGTCGCCGGCCCGGTAGAGAAGCTCCAGGTAGCGCTTGTGGGGCTCGATGAACCGTTGCCGGTTGGCCGAGAAAAAGTTTTCCAGAACGAAGCGGCGGTCCTCTTCATCCATGTCCGCGGGGCTCATGCGCGCCCGCAGGAGCCAGGGATCGACCGCCTCTCCCGAGGCGTAGTCCAGGAGCTGGTCCAGCAGCGACGGCACCAGGTTGAAGACCGCTTTCGCGCCGGGGGTGGCGTCCACGATGGCCGCCATGTCGTAATAGTCTTTCACCGCATGGAGATAGGTCCAGGGGAGGGCGTACTCGCCCTTCACCGGGTCCTTGTAGTAGGGCTGGTGCATGTGCCAGAGAAAGACGATGCGCAGCGGCTCCGTCATTTATGACAGCTCCTTCTTCCACTGCTCCACTTTTTTCTGGTACTCGGTCAGCAGTTTCTGGGCGGCCTTGGGGTCCCGGGCCTCGGCCACGATGTGGACGTGGGGCTGGTACTGGTCGGGGAGGACCAGGGCCCAGTCCTCGCCGAAATGGACCTTGATCCCGTCGATGAAGCTTGCCTCCTTGTCGAGGCTGTCCTCGCTCATCTTGCGCATGATCCCCCCCTTCATGTCCCAGACGCAGGGAACCCGGGTCTGGAGAAAGGCCCGGCGGGGGATTCCTGCGGCAGTTGCCGAGATGGACGCTCCGCTGCGGGCCGCCATTTCGATGGCTTTGGCAATGGCGAACATGCCGTCGAAGGCGGCCTGGAACCGGGGGAAGGCAAAGCGGCCGTCCATGGACCCGGTCAGCACGACCTCCGAGGAGAGGGCCGCCTCGATCATGGAGCGATCGGCGCTCTTGGTGCGGGTAACGGCGCAGCCCCGTTCCTGGGCCATCCGCTCGATGGCCGAGGGCGCCGAAACCGGTATGGCGAACACCCCTTTCTCGCCGGCCTTCAGGGCAAGGCCGACCATCAGCAGCAGGATGTCGGCCTCCCCGTGGACCGTCCCGGTTTCGTCGACCATGATGATCCCCTCCACGGTGGGGTCGAGCCAGAAGCCGGCGTTCGCCTCCAGGGTGGCGACGATCTTGGAGAGTTGCGAAAGGCTCTGGTCCCGATCCGACAGGGCCTTGACCCCCCGCTCTTCGTCCACGTATGCGTTGAGGCTGATCACCTCGCACCCCATTTGGGTCAGGATGCCGGGGAGAAGTTGGCTGGCCGGCGAGTGGTTGAAGTCGATGACCACTTTGAACGCTTTTTTCTGGAGCGGCGTCTTGCCGATGGCGTTCAGAAACCCTTCGCGATAGAAATCCATCACCTGCTGGGGGATCTCCGTGAGCGCCCCCGGCTCCGTGTGGTGGGCCCGCCGGAAGTTCTCCTTGAAGAAGATCCGTTCCACGTTCTTGCCCATGGAGCTGGAGAAGTCGAGGCCGTCGCCATCCAGGAAGATGATCTCGGTGGAGGCGGGGTCGTCCAGGGCCTGGCGGAACTGGATGCCGCCCACCTCCCCGAAGGAGCGGAGCTTGTAGCGCAGCACGGGCATCGGGACCATGGTCAGGTCGCGGACGTTTACCCCGGAGGAGAGAAGGCCGCCGATGAAGCTCCGCTTGAGCATCCGGCAGGAGCGGTAGGCGTCGCGGCCGGAAAGCACGAAGCTCCCCTTGGGAAGGGTCGTGCCGTAGGCGCAGCCCAGCTTGGCCACGAACTCGGGGGTGAGTTCCATATTGGTTAGCCCCTTGATGAGGGCTCCCTCGAACAGGGCTTTTTTCCACTTCTCGCCCCAGATCAGGTTGCCGGTGACGGTGGCCCCCGCCTCGATCACCTTGCGCGGCCAGATCTTCACGTCGCGCTTGATGTAGGACTCTTCGCCGATGGAGGTGTCGTCGGCCACGATGACCCCC
The DNA here is from genome assembly GCA_001628815.1 of Geobacter anodireducens. Taxonomy (NCBI): domain Bacteria; kingdom Pseudomonadati; phylum Thermodesulfobacteriota; class Desulfuromonadia; order Geobacterales; family Geobacteraceae; genus Geobacter; species Geobacter anodireducens. The sequence goes on along the minus strand of CP014963.1, from coordinate 3,307,426 downwards.
TCCTCCATCACCACCCCGTGACCCACGCGGACGTTGCCGCAGAGGACGCTGTCGTTCAGCTTTGCCCCCCGCTTGACGTAGACATTGTCCCAGATCACGCAGCGGGAGAGCCGCACCCCCGCCTCGATGGTGCAGTTGCGCCCGATGACCGTGTCCTTGATGTGGGCGCTCTCGAATACCTGGGAGTTGTCGCCGATGACCACCGTCCCCTCAAGAGTCACGTGCTCGTCCAGGTTCACGTCGGAGCCGAGCCGCAGGTCCTTGCCCACCAGATCCTGCTTCGGCTCGTCGATCCTCACGTTCACCTTTCCCTTGAAGATGTCGTGGTGGGCCTCACGGTAGGAGTCGGTATTGCCGATATCCCGCCAGTACCCCTTGGCGGTGTAGCCGAACAGGGGCTGCTGCTTCTCCAGCAGCTTCGGAAAGAGGTCCTGGGAGAAGTCGTAGTTTTCCTCGGCCGGGATGTGGGAGAATATCTCCGGCTCCAGGACGTAGATGCCGGTGTTGATGGTGTCGGATATCACCTCGCCCCAGCCGGGTTTCTCCAGGAACTGGGAGATCCGCTTTTCCTTGTCGGTAACGACCACGCCGAACTGGAGCGGATCCTTCACCGAGGTGAGGGTGATGGTGGCCAGGGCCTTTTTTTCATCATGGAAGTCGATGACTTTCTGGAGGTTGAAGTCGGTGAGGAGGTCGCCGCTGATGACGATGAACCGCTCGTCCAGGTATTTCTCGGCGCACTTGACGGCTCCGGCGGTTCCCATGTCCTGGAGCGGGGTTACGTAGGTGATCCTGACGCCGAAATCGGTGCCGTCGCGGAAAAAGTTCTTGATGACCGCCGGCTGATGGTACAGGAGCATGACCAGGTCGGTGATCTCGTACTTTTTGAGCAACTCCACGATGTGAAGCATGATCGGGCGGTTGAGAAGGGGGATCATCGGTTTTGGAATGCTGCTCGTCAGGGGCTGGATGCGGGTACCGAACCCGCCGGCCATGATCACGGCTTTCATAGGATGCTCCTTTGCATGGGAATTGAATGGCAGAAGTGCGAGAGTTATTCCTTGCCCGGCTTCCTCTTGGCCAGGACCCGCTTGACCTCTTCCTTCAGCTCGGTCAGGTCGCTGGATTTGACCACATAGCCGTCGGCGAGCCAGGCGGAGAAATCGTCCTTGAAGAAAGAGAACGCGGTGCAGAGGACCACCGGCAGGTTGTGCCGCTCCTTGACCACCTTCTGGAGCAGGTCGAGCCCGCTCTCGTTCTTCAGCTTGATGTCCAGCACGATCAGGTCGAACTCGTGTTCCCTGATCTTGTCCACCGCTTCGGCTGTCGTGGCGGCGGTCACCACTTCATGCCCCCCTTCGGCCAGCTCCTGGGAATAGAGCAGCCGGATGCTGCTTTCGTCGTCAACCACCAACAGTCGTGCCATGGGGTTCCTCCTCCCTGTTTACGGGTAGTTTGAGCAGATAGCGAGCCCCTCCCTCGGGAGGGGTTTCAATGATGAGGATGTTGCCGTGTTTCTCCATGATAGTTTTGCAGACTTCCGGGCCAAGACCTCCTCCCAGCTCCCGGGGCGGGGCAAAGGAAGAAGATGCGTCCATCCCGCTCGCAGAGGCGGGCCGGCCCGTGTCCCGCACCTCGACCACGATCCACTCGCCTTCCAGCCTGGTTTCGATGACTATCTCGCCACCGTCGGGCATCCGGTCCATGCCGGAGGTCAGGATTGAGCGGAGGCAGAAGGAAACCTGCTTGTAATCGATGCGGGCGGCCGGCAGCTCGGCATCCAGGCGGAGCCGGCAGGCAATCCGGCGTTCCTGGAGGCGGCTGTCCAGCTCCCGGCATCCGGTGCTTACCAGCTGGTTCACGTCCCATGAATCGAGGGTGGGGTAGAGGGAATCCGAGTAGCTGAGCACCTCGTCCAGCACCTCGTCCAACTGCCGGGCCTCGCGGACGATGGATTCCAGGTACTGGCGCCGTGGATCTCCCTCGTCGGTTCCCTTGAGGAGCGTGCGGGCGAAACCGCCGATGATCATGAGGGGATTGCGGATGGAGTGGGCGATGCTCGACGTGATCTTGCCCACGAGTGCCATCCGTTCCATCCGGACTATGAGCTCCTGCTGCTCCTTGAGCTTGACGTTGGCTGCCGTCACCTTGAGCAGTTCCTCCTGGAGCCGCTCGTACAGGGAAGCCCGCTCGATGGCAAAGGCAACGGGGAAGGCAAAGGTTTCGAGGGACTGGACATCCTGGGGGGTAATCGGCTTATTGGTCACGCAGTTGTCGGAAATGATCACCCCGATCCGCCGGTTGCGCGAAACCAGCGGCGTGATGAGGAAGGTGTCGACCCCCAGGGTCTGGGTCAGGGAATAGTCGCAGCCGGGGTTGTGGAAGGCGTTCTCCACCAGGAGCGGTTTCTTCTCCCGCAGTGCACGGACCAGGATGTGATCGTGTTCAGCCAGGGGAACGGTCAGATTCTCCAGGATGTCGTGAAACTTCTGTTTCTCGCTGGTGAATTTGGTCTGGTAGAAGTTCTTCGCCATCTCCTTGAGGGTGAAGTCGTCGCGGCTGATCTCCTCCCAGATGGACCACGCCTCGCCGTAGTTCCGTGGCCCGACCCCCAGGTAGCCCCGCAGGTGCTTGCGCTCCTTGTCGGTCAGCAGCAGGAAGGCCCGATTCATGCCGAACCCCTTGCCGGCGGTGATGGCGGTCATGACCACCGACAGCACTTCATCCAGATCCACCGAGGTCTGGAGCACGAGGCTGATTTCGTGCAAGAACTTGATTTCCCGGTCCTTACTGTCCAGGAAACCGACCATGGACTGGAGCCGGCTCCGCTGTTCCTGGAGCTCCGCCACCACAAGGGGGAGCACTGCCGCCAGGGGGTGGCCCGATTCGCGCAGTGTCTTCAGGTCGTCGGCGAACAGGGGGCAATCCACGCACTTTTCGATTACCCTGCGCTGCAGGGACGAGAAGAGGATCTCTTCGCCCTCGCCGATGTTCGGGCAATCGGTCGGCTCGATAACGCTTTTGTTCCAGCAGCACTTCCACTCCACTCGGGTATCTCCCTGACTTGATTTTATCGGGGGAAGCGGCACAATTATACCAGTTGGGTCTGTATTTTCAAGGAGAATGACCGAATGGTCACGGCAGTTTATTAATGAATCATCCCTTGGTTCTCCGTTCGTTTACCCACCACATGTCTCTTCGGCATTGCGGAGTATTTCATTAATTATTTGTTAATCTGTGAGGGATTTATGACCATACCCATCAAGATCGGGGTCAGCTCCTGCCTGCTCGGAGCGAAGGTCCGCTATGACGGAGGCCACAAGCATGACCGCTACATCACCGACACCCTGGGCAGATTCTTCGAATTCGTCCCCGTATGCCCCGAGGTGGAGTGCGGCATGCCGATCCCGCGCGAGGCCATGAGGCTGGAGGCGGATGGGGGAGTGGTTCGGCTCGTCACCACCGTGACCAGGGTGGACAAGACGGAACAGATGCTCGATTTCTGCCGCACAAAGGTGGTTGAGCTGGAGAAAGAAGACCTGTGCGGCTTCATCTTCAAGAAGAATTCCCCCAGTTCCGGCCTGTTCAAGGTAACGCTCTATCGCCGGGGGATGCCGGCCAAGGCAGGGCGGGGCCTCTTCGCTGACGCTGTCACGAAGCATTTCCCCCTGCTGCCCGTGGAAGAGGAGGGGCGGCTCCACGATATGGACCTGCGGGAAAACTTCGTTGAGCGGGTCTTCGCCTTTCGCCGGTGGAAGGATCTGCTGGGGGGAGGGAAGTCTCTGGGGCGTCTCGTGGCGTTCCATTCCGACCACAAGCTCCTGGTCATGGCCCATAGCCCGGAAATCTACCGGGAGATGGGAGCTCTCGTGGCCCACGGCAGGGAGCTGGGATGCGACGATCTGTTCGCTTGCTATCAGGAGCTTTTCATGAAGGCGCTGTCGTTCCATGCCACGGTGCGCAAGAACACCAACGTGCTCCAGCACATCGCCGGCTATTTCAAAAAACATCTGACGCGGGAGGAAAAGTCCGAACTCCAGGAGATCATCGGGGAGTACCACCGGCGCCTGGTGCCCCTCATCGTGCCGGTGACGCTGCTGAGGCACTACGTGAAAAAATACGGTCAGGAGTATCTGTTGAAGCAGGTCTACCTCAGTCCCGCTCCCCTGGAACTGATGCTGCGCAATCATGTGTAGACGGCTGCCGACTGAGGCTCTTGCAAAACTACGGCGGTGCCGCCTTCCTGGAGCTGTGCCGCCGGCGACGCCGGCGCGGTTTCTTTGTCTCGCCTCCCGTTGCGGACGGTTCCACGGGAGGCATGACGCTGTCGCGGGCGTAGCGCTCCCACCACGCGAGCACCGTCCCGTCTTCGCCGTTCACGGTGCAGCGGCAGCGGAGGTAGGCCATGGCCTCGGCAAAGCTGGCCCGGGCCAGGACCGCCTGGGGGCGCTTGCCGGGAATCCTGCGCAGCCGCTGCTGGAGGGCGAGGATCTCCCGCACGGCAAGCCCGATCCGGTGCGGCACTGCCACCAGCGGCGCCTGCTCCCCCAGAAAGGCCGCCACTGCGGCACTCACCGCGTCCAGGGGGGAAGCCCCCTGGCCCATGAAGCGTTCGGACCGTTCTTCCAGGTACCCGCCAAAGAGGAGCGCGAGGAGGAGCGGCGGCGATACCGGCTCGCCGCTGCCCACCTGTGAGTCCACCCATTCAAGGGCGCTGCCGGTCCGGGCATGGGGGAACCCGTCGGTTTCCTCGCCGAGCCACGCGTCGAAGCCGGGGAAGAGGTGCCTGAAGAGGCCGGTCTGCCGCAAGAGCTGGTAGGCCCGCTCACCTTCCCCGGACAGGAAGAGCTTGAGCATCTCCTCGTAGAGCCGGGGCGCCGTGGCCCGGGTGATTGCCGGTGCCAGATCGAGCATCGCCTGCCAGGTCTCCTCCTCCACGGTGAACCCGAGCAGGGCGGCGAACCGGACCGCCCGGAGCATCCGGACCGGGTCCTCGGTGAAGCGGACCCGCGGGTCGCCGATGGTGCGGATCATTCCCCGCTTCAGATCTTCCATTCCTCCCGCATAGTCGATGATCGAGAAGTCGGCGATGCTGTAGGCCAGGGCATTGACGGTGAAGTCCCGGCGCAGGGCATCCTCGCCCGGGGTGCCGAAGACGTTGTCCCGCAGGACCATTCCCTCGTCGCTCACCAGGTGTCGGGGCGGACGGGGGCGTTCCGCTTCGTCTCCACCGCGTTGCGCAGTCTCTTCGGTAATCGGCTCCCCTTCGCCTTCTTCGGGGGGGGACAACGCGCGAAAGGTGGCCACCTCGATGATCTCGTCGGTAAAGTGGATGTGGGCGAGCCTGAAGCGGCGCCCCACCAGCCGGCAGTTGCGGAATATGCGCTTGACCCGGTTGGGCGTGGCGTCGGTTGCCACATCGAAATCCTTGGGCTCGCGCCCCAGCAGCAGATCCCGGACGCACCCCCCCACCAGGTAGGCGATGTAGCCGTTGTCCCGGAGACGGTAGAGGACCCGGAGGGCGTTGGGGCTGACGAGGGAGCGGGAGATGGGGTGGTTGGCGCGGGGAATGATGACCGGTTCGATGCTCATGGGGGATTCATAACACAGAATTCTTTGAAAAGCAAAAATGCGCCTTTTGACCTGCGTCATGACAGAAAGGCCCCCTTTGGGCTATGATGACAGCCATGGAAACGTTCACCCCCGGTCAGCAGAAGGATCTCAAGGTCCTCATCGATTTTGTCAGGGTCTACTGCCACGCCAGCCACGATCCTGCCGCGCGGGAGCCCTTCGCGGTTCCGCCTGAGCTTGAGGGGCGTTACCGCAAAGGGGTCAGTCTCTGCCCGGCCTGCGCCGCGCTTCTTTCCCACGGCATTGCCAAACGGCGAAAATGCCCGCTGGACCCCAAACCGTCGTGCAAGCATTGCCGCATCCACTGCTACAGCACGGAATACCGGACAAAAATCCGCGAAGTGATGGCCTTTTCTGGGCGGCGGATGATCATGCGGGGCCGGCTCGATTACCTTTGGCACTATTTCTTTTGAGTGCGGCCATATTAGATAACGACAAGACGAAAGGGTGAGAACGATGATCAGAAAGATCGTGGAGATTGACCAGGAAAAGTGCAACGGCTGCGGTATCTGCGTTCCGGCCTGTGCCGAGGGCGCCATCAGGATAGAAAACGGCAAGGCGGTGCTGGCTGCCGATAATCTGTGTGACGGCCTCGGCGCTTGCCTGGGCGAGTGTCCCCTGGATGCCATCCGGATCATCGAGCGGGACGCGGACGAGTTCGACGAGGCGGCGGTGGAGGCGCACCTCGGCCAGGCAGGGCATGAATCCCGTCACGCCGGTCACCAGCCCGTTCCCCTGGCCGTTTCCGGTCACGGCGGCTGTCCCGGATCACGGGCCATGGTCATTGACCGCCCGGCAGCGGAGAGCGGCCGGGATGTCCCGCGCCAGGAAAGCCGGCTCCGCCAGTGGCCCGTCCAACTGCACCTGGTGCCGACCTCCGCGCCGTACTTCCGGAACGCGGACCTGCTCATCGCCGCCGACTGCGTTCCCTTTGCCTATGCCGACTTCCACCGGGAATTCCTGGACGGCCGCGCCGTGGTGGTGGGCTGCCCCAAGCTGGATGACAATCGCTTCTATACAGAGAAGCTTACTGAACTGATCCGCGCCAATGACCTCACGAGCATCACCGTGGTCCGTATGGAAGTGCCCTGTTGCGGGGGTATCGTCATGGCGGTCCGCCAGGCCCTGGCCGCATCGGGCAAGGATATTCCCCTGCGCGAGGTGACCGTGGGCATCAATGGTGAGTTGAAGGAGGTGTAGCGGACAAAGAGGATTGTTTTTATCTTTTTTGATTGACAAGCCCCGGTGGGGCTGGTATGAGTTTTCCTTGTCTGCAACATCATTTCAAAGAAAGGAGAAACGATACCATGTGCATGTGTACGCTTGTTACCAAGGAGGCCCCCGACTTCACCGCCGATGCGGTTATGCCCGACAACACCTTCGGTACTGTCAAGCTGTCGAGCTACCGCGGAAAATATGTGGTTCTCTTTTTCTATCCCCTTGATTTCACCTTTGTCTGCCCGTCCGAGATCCTTGCCTTCAATAAGAAGCTGGATCAGTTCAAGGCCAAGAACTGCGAGGTGATCGGGGTTTCCGTCGATTCCAAGTTCACCCACATGGCGTGGAAGAACACGCCGGTAGAGAACGGCGGTATCGGCGACATCCAGTATCCGCTGGTGGCCGACCTCAAGAAGGAGATCGCCACCCAGTACGGCGTTCTCTTCGAGGCGGCCGGGGTTGCCCTGCGCGGCCTGTTCCTCATCGACACCAAGGGAGTTGTCCGTCACGCCGTGATCAACGACCTGCCCCTCGGCCGCAGCGTTGACGAGGCCCTCCGCATGGTCGATGCGCTCCAGTTCGTGGAAACCCACGGTGACCAGGTCTGTCCGGCCAACTGGAAGGAAGGGGACGAGGCCATGAAGCCGACCGCCTCCGGCGTGGCCGAGTACCTGGCAAAGCACGCCGCGGAATAACCTCCGGTGCAATGCATCCGAATGAACGGCACGGTCCCGCACCGTGCCGTTCGTTTTTGGGGAGGCCCATGACATGAACGACCTGGACCGGACCGATAACCGTCTCCTCTTCGGTGCCGACGACACCGAAGGGATCGTGGCCGCGGAACTGGCCGGACGGTTCGTCCGCCTCTTCATCCGGACTCCCCGCGGGGTAGTGGTGAGGGACGATCCCTTCCATCCGTTCATTCTCCTGACGGACCCATCGCTCTTGGATGGATTCCGGGAGGAGGTGACCGTTCACCCGCTTTCCGGACCGGGTGAGCTCCGGTTCATGGCCCTGTTCCGCGAGTGGCACGGCTGCGCCGCGGCCCGTGATTTTCTGGCCCGCCATACCGGCCAGAATCCGTCGGCGCCCGGAGCCCCCTACCTCTACCTGCCGGACCCGGTTCACCAGCACTTTCTGCTCACGGGCAAGACCTTTTTCAAGGGGTTCGAGTTCGGGCACCTGCGGCGGCTCGCCCTGGACATCGAAACCTCCTGCGGCGAGGGGTTCGAATTTTCCAATCCTGACCGGGAAGGGGACCGGATACTCTCCATTGCTCTCATGGAGGAGGGCGGGTTCGAAGCGTTCCTGTCGGCGGCGGAGATGGACGAGCGGGAGATGCTCGAACGGCTGGGCGGGATCATCCGGGAACGCGATCCGGATGTGATCGAGGGCCACAATATCTTCCGCTTCGACCTGGAGTACATCCGGGCACGGGCCGCCCGCCACGGGGTAAAGCTCGCCTGGGGGCGGGACGGGAGCATTCCCCGGGTTCACCCCTCGCGCTTCTCCGTGGCTGAACGGCTCATCGACTACCCGCGCTGGGACGTCTACGGCCGGACGGTCATCGATACCTATTTTCTCGTCCAGATCCACGACGTGTCGAGCAGGGACCTGGAAAGCTACGGCCTCAAGCAGGCGGCCATCCACTTCGGTCTGGCCGCGCCCGACCGGGTCTACCTGGACCGGCAGGCCATGGACGAGGCATTCCGCACCGACCCGGAACGCATGAAGCGCTACAACCTGGACGACACCCGTGAAACCCTTGCCCTGTCCCGGCTCCTCTCCTACCCCTGGTTCCTCCAGGCGCGCATTTTTCCCTACACCTACCAGACATCCGTGATTCGGGGAAACGCAACCAAGATCAACGCCCTCTTCCTGCGCGAGTACCTGCACCGGCGCGAGGCGGTGCCGCTGCCGGCTGGCGGCGACGGTGCAGGCCTTGAAGGGGGGTATGTGGAGCTCCGTGAGACCGGTATTCTCGGTCCCATTGTCCACTGCGACGTAGCCTCCCTCTATCCGTCGCTCATGCTTGCCCGGCAGATCGCTCCGGTCCGGGAACATCTCGGCCTGTTCCTCCCCCTTCTGGAGGAACTGCGCCGGTTCCGGCTGACAGCCAAGCGCGCGCCCGGGAAGAGTCAGATCCCCATCGGCGCGACTACTACGCGGCGCTCCAGCAAACCTTCAAGGTTCTCATCAACTCCTTTTACGGCTACCTGGCGCGCCCCTTCACCACTTTGCCGATCTGGCTGCCGCCGCCGAGGTGACCCGGGCGGGCCGGCAACTCATCGGGGCCATGCTTGACTGGCTGCGGGACAGGGGCGCCCGCCCGGTGGAGGTGGACACGGACGGCGTCTACTTTATTCCGCCCCCCGGCGTAAGCGGCGAAGAGGCCGAGGCCGCCCTTGTCCGCGCCCTTTCCGCTACGCTCCCGGCCGGCATCGAGGTCGAGCTGGCCGGCCGCTACCGGGCCATGTTTTCCTACAAGGCCAAAAACTACGCCCTGCTCGGCCATGACGGCCGGATCACCGTGAGGGGGAGCGCCCTTCGCTCGCGGGGGATCGAGCGCTACCTGCGCGAGTTCATGGGGGAGATGATCCGCCTTCTGCTGACGGACGAGGCCCAGAAGGTTCCGGGCCTGTACGAGGAGTACGTCCGTCGTATCCGCGAGCATCGGTTTCCCGTAGAATGGCTCGCCCGCACCGAGACCCTCGGCGAGTCGCCGGCCACGTACCAGCAGAAGGTCCGCGCCGGGAAACGCAATCCCTCCGCGGCCTTCGAGATAGCGCTCCGCGCCGACCGGCCGTATCGGGCAGGCGATCAGATCAGCTATTACGTCACGGGGCGGGGCAAGGGGGTGACCGTCTATGGGCAGAGCGCACCGGTCTTCCGGCACGACCCGGCCCGACCCGACGAGAACGTGGACTATTACGTCGACAAGCTGGCCCAGCTCATGAAGAAATTTGCCCCCTTTCTCCCCCGGGAACGGACCCTGTTCGACTGACGGTTTCCCCGCCATTCGCGGCCTGTTGCCGCTTGCCACCTCGGCCCAAGTGTGTTACAAGGGACAGCAGGTTCCAACCATGCAGCAAAAGGAGAAAACATGCGCGCTTTCGCACTGTTGCTCGCCCTTGCCCTGGTGTTGTCCGTTGCCGCCCCGGTTCTGGCCCAGGACGGACCCAAGCCCGAGTTCGTTGTGGAGAAAATGGCCTACAAATTCGTCCGGGGCGTCACCAACGTGGCCACGGCCATTGTGGAGCTTCCCAAACAGTCATATCTGAGTGTGAGGGATCGCGGCGCCGTTGGCTACGTGGTCGGTCCGCTCAAGGGGGTCGGCATGACCGTCTACCGGGGATTCATGGGGGCGGCGGAGGCCATTTTCTTCCCGGTTCCCCAGCCTGGCTACTATGATCCGATGGTCGAGCCCGAGTATGTCTGGATGGGGTGGGATGAGGCGAGGGACGACAGGCTCCGGTCGGCGGCGGGCAACCCGGATGTCTCCGGCGGGGAGGGCAAATGAGGGCAGTTATTGCCTCCGTGGCACTGGTTGCAGTGTTGATTGCCGGGCAATGGGCGCCTGTATGTGCCGGCGGGGTGCGCTCCGTGGACAACGCCTCGGCTCAGGAGGTGGTCGACGGCATGGCCGGTAAATTCGGCCGCGGAGTTGCCAATGTTGCCACGGGGTGGGCTGAGTTTCCCAAGCAGATTTACGTCACCTGGTCCGAAGACGGAGCCGGCAGGGGGCTGCTGATCGGTCCCCTCAAGGGGGTCGGGATGACCCTGGTGCGGACTCTGGCCGGGGTCGGCGAAGTGGCGACCTTCTTTCTTGCCTGGCCCGGCTTCTATGACGCGTACCTTGATCCTCCCTACGTATGGCAGAAGGAGTAGGGCGGATTTTCCTCGTCCGACTTCGGGACACGAAAAAAGCCGCACCCCGTGGGGATGCGGCTTTTTTCGTGAATCGGGAAGAGGAGATTACTTCTTCTCGGCAGCCGGAGCAGCGGCTTCTTCCTTCTTCTCTTCTTTTTTCGCCTTCTTGGCTTTCTTGGCCTTCTTGACCGGCTTCTTCTCTTCTTTCTTCATTTCGGCGGCCGGAGCGGCGGGCGCAGCCGGAGCAGCTTCTTTCTTCGCTTCGGTGGCGAAGACGGTACCGGCGAAGGCAACGGCAACAAGAGCGGCTACGAGGGTGGACAGAACTTTTTTCATTACGAGTACCTCCAAAAAATTGGGTGATGTATCTTTCCATAGAGCATGGAGCGTGCCATTTGGTGTTGGTTTGTAAAATATCCTTATACGTCAGTGTGTTAGCTGGAAGAGGGCCGGTGCCGGTCCGTGTTTTTCGTGCCGGGGCGACCGCAAATGCTCATGACGATACCGCAAATGAGGCGGTTGGGGCCTGGGGCATTTCGCTTGTCACGGCATCTGGTTGTGTACTACAGTAATTCCTTTACAAATCGGCGGACTTATCCGCAATTCCGGAGATAACCAGAGTGTCCGACAACAGGTTACTTGCCGTCGAGAAGCCGGCACGCTACATGGGGGGAGAGGTGGGCACACGCTGTGCCGCAACGCCGGAACTCCGCTTCGTTCTTGCCTTTCCCGACGTTTACGAGGTCGGCATGAGCCACCTGGGGCTTCAGATCCTCTATGGCGTGCTCAATGGCCTCGACGGTGTTGCCGCCGAGCGGGCCTATGCCCCCTGGCCAGACCGGGAGGCCCAACTGCGGGCAGAAGGGGGTTCGCTGGCCACCCTGGAGAGCGGCACCTCCCTGGATCGTGCCGATATCGTCGGGTTCACTCTTCAGTACGAGCTCTCGTACACCAATATCCTCAACATGCTTGACCTGGCCGGCATCCCCCTGCTTGCGTCAGAGCGGGACGAGCGCCATCCGCTCATTATCGGCGGCGGACCGTGCGCCTGCAACCCGGAGCCGCTGGCGGACTTTTTCGACGCCTTTCTCCTGGGTGACGGAGAAGAGGCGGTCATCGAAATAGCGGAGGCATTCCGGGCATGGAAGCGTACCGGCGGAGCACGGGCAGCGCTGCTGGAGCGGTTGGCGGGCATCGCCGGCGTGTATGTCCCCTCCTTTTTCGCCGTGGGGTATGGGGACGGCGGCAGGATCGCCGCCGTGGAACCGCTGCGCCCCGGCTATGGCTCCGTGAAGCGCCGCTTTCTGGCTGACCTGGAGTCGGCCGCCTATCCCACTGCCCCGGTGGTCCCCTTTCTGAAGACGATTCACGATCGAGTGAGCGTCGAGATCGGCCGGGGATGCACCCGCGGGTGCCGGTTCTGTCAGGCCGGCTACCTGTACCGGCCGGTGAGGGAACGTTCCCCGGAGAAGATTCTGTCGCTGGTGGAGGAGACCCTTCGTACCACCGGTTACGACGAGATATCGCTGTTGTCCCTCTCCACCGGCGACTACGGCTGCCTCACGCCGCTGCTGACCGAGCTCATGGCCCGCTACGCCTCGGAGCGGATCGCCGTGTCGCTCCCGTCGATGCGGGTGGGAAGCCTCAACGATGAGCTGGTGGAGGCCATCCGCACCGTTCGCAAGACCGGTTTCACCCTGGCGCCCGAAGCGGGGAGCGAGCGGCTGCGCCAGGTCATCAACAAGGGAATCTCCGAGGAGGATCTGCTGCGCAATGCCTTTGAGGCCTACTCCCACGGGTGGCGCCTGATCAAGCTCTACTTCATGATCGGCCTGCCGGGCGAGACGGAGGAAGATCTGCACGGCATCGTGGAACTGGCCCGCAAGGTGAAGATGGAGGGGCGGCGGACCGGCAACGGGGGCGAGGTGAACGTGTCGGTCTCAACCTTCGTTCCCAAGGCACACACCCCCTTTCAGTGGGAGCCCCAGATCACGGTCGGCGAGATCCTGGAAAAGCAGGGCCTTCTGCGCCGTGAGCTCAGGGCGCGCAAGCTGGTCTTCAAGTGGCACGATGCGCCTCTTTCCTTCATGGAAGGGGTCTTCGCCCGGGGCGACCGGCGGCTCGGGGCCGTGCTCCGCAGGGCGTGGGAGCTGGGCTGCCGCTTCGACGGCTGGGGCGACCGGTTCGACGAGGCCGCGTGGCTGACTGCCTTCGAGGAAACCGGTATCGATCCGGAGTTCTATCATCGCCGCCGGGACCCGGATGAGGTTCTGCCCTGGGATCACCTGGATTTCGGCGTTACCAGGGCGTTTCTTCTCCGCGAATTGGAGCTGTCGCGGCAGGGGGCGGCCACGGAGGACTGCCGTACCGGCCGCTGCACCGGCTGTGGTGTCTGTGATTTCGACCGGGTGCGGATGCGCACCACCGATGGCGGCTGGCAGGGCACGACCACCCGGCGGGAGAAGGATGAGGCGGAAGATGTCGAAGGGAAGGTGACGCTGCGGCTCCGTTACACCAAGACCGGGGCCATGCGGTTTCTGAGTCACCTGGAGATGATCGGTCTCTTTACCCGGGCGGTGAGACGGTCGCGAATCCCGATCCGCTTCTCCCGCGGGTTCCATCCCCACCCCAAATTCTCGTTTGCCACTGCCCTTTCGGTCGGTGTAGAATCGTGGGCCGAATATCTCGACATGGAGCTTTCCCCCGACGCCGACCCGACGGACATCGGCACGCGCCTCAACGGGGCCCTCCCCGAGGGGGTACGGATCATCGAGGCATCCGTGATCCCTCCGGGCAGTCCTTCCCTCTCTGTTATAATGGACAAGGTGCGCTACCGGGTTACGCTTCCTCCGGGGGCGGTCGCCGGGCTGCCTGAACTGGCTGCGGCGTTCCTGGCCCGGGAGAGTGCGCCGATGCGCCGCGAAAAGAAGGGGCGGGTCCAGGAGTACGACCTGCGCCGGGAACTGGCCGAACTCACCGTGGAGGGGGACACCCTGGAGATGGTGACTGGGCGGGGCAAGCCGCTGGAGTTCGTTTCGGCCATCACCGGGCTTGCGCCGGAGGCCCTGGCTGAGGCCAGGATCGAGAAGCTCCAGGTGCTTTTCAAGGAATCGTGATTCAATTCTCCATACAGGATACCCATCAATGGCCAATGAACTGGTGATCAACACCTCGTCCCACGAAACCCGCATCGCTCTCATCGAGAACGGCACCATTGCCGAGCTCTACATCGAGCGGAGCCGCGAAAAGGGGATCGTCGGCAACATTTACAAGGGAAGGGTCGTGCGCGTCCTGCCCGGCATGCAGGCGGCCTTCGTCGACATCGGCCTGGAGAAGGCGGCCTTTCTCTACGTGGCCGACGTCTTCGACGCCATGGAAGAGTTCGAGACCTTCATGGAGGTGAACGGCGAGGAGAGCGACAGCGAACGGCAGGTCCTCCACCCCCTCCACCCCATTGAGGAGCTCCTCCAGGAAGGGCAGGAGATTCTGGTGCAGGTGTCCAAGGAGCCCATCGGCACCAAGGGGGCACGCATCACCTCGCATGTGTCGCTGCCGGGCCGCCACCTGGTCTACATGCCGACGGTGGACCACGTGGGAGTGTCCCGGCGGATCGAGGACGAGTCGGAGCGCGAGCGGCTCAAGGAGATCGTGGGCCGGGCAAAGCCGGCCGGGGGAGGATTCATCGTCCGGACCGCCGCCGAAGGGAAGACCGAGGACGATCTGGTTGCGGACATGAACTACCTGACGAAGCTCTGGGAAGAGGTCGTCAGGCGCAACGAGAAGGCCCACGCCCCCTGCCCCATCCACGCCGATCTGGATGTGACCCAGAAGGTCATCCGTGACATCCTTACCGAAAGCGTTTCCCGCATCGTGGTCGACTCCCGGCACGAGCACGACAAGATCGTCCAGTTCATCTCCACGTTCATGCCCAAAATGAAGTACTCCATGGAGCTCTACGACGACGAGGAGCCCATCTTCGACCACTTCGGGCTGGAGGTGGAGATCAGCCGGGCACTGGGGCGCAAGGTGTGGCTCAAGAGCGGCGGGTACATCATCATCGAGCAGACCGAGGCCCTCACCGCCATTGATGTCAACACCGGCCGGTTCGTGGGCAAGCACAACCTGGAGGACACCATCCTCAAGACCAACCTGGAGGCGGTGAAGGAGATCGCCTACCAGCTCAGGCTGCGCAATATCGGCGGGATCATCATCATCGACTTCATTGACATGGAGAAAGAGGTCAACCGCGAGAAGGTCTTCACGGCGCTTGAGGAGGCCATGAAGACCGACAAGTCCAAGACCAACATCCTGAAGATCTCGGATCTGGGCCTGGTGGAGATGACCCGCAAGCGGGTGCGGGAGTCCATCGGCCGGATGATGTGCGAGCCCTGCCCCTACTGCGAGGGGAGAGGGTATGTGAAGTCCAAGACCACGATCTGCCACGAGATATTCCGCGAGTTGCGCCGGGAGATGCTCGATATTCGCGGCAGCAAGGCAATGCTCACCGTGCATCCCCAGGTGGCCGATCTCCTCTACGACGAGGAGCGGCGGGGGTTGGAGGAGCTGGAGAAGAAGTTCAAAAAGCGGATTACAGTCCGGGCCAAGCCCGGTTTTCATCAGGAGCAGTTCGAGATCGCCATCAGCTGACGGCAGGTTCAAGGGGGACGCGCATGGTATTCGTTGCCAAGGTTTCCGAAATCCCCGATTTCGGGAAGAAAGTTGTCACCGTCAATGGACAGGATATCCTCCTCGTGAAGGCCAAGGGCCAGGTCTATGCCTGCGAGACCGAGTGCCCCCACCAGGGCGCTCCCCTTTCCGGGGCGCTGGTGAAAGATGCGGAGCACCTCTCCTGCCAGCGCCACGGGTATCGCTTCAATCTGAAAACCGGCGCCTGCAGGGAGTTCCCCGAGTATTCCCTCAAGATTTATCCGTCCCAGGTCGTGGGCGAGGATGTCATGGTGGAAATCTGACCGTGGCGGGAAATCGGGCGAGGAAAAAAGTCCTTGACTCATTGATGGAATTTGGATATTTTTCTATGCTCTTTCAAAAATTGTATAAAGGTGGTGAAGGTACATGTACGCGGTAATCAGAACCGGAGGGAAGCAATACAAAGTTTCCGAAGGCGACTTTCTGAAAGTCGAAAAGCTTGAGGGAGCGGTGGGTGACACCGTCGAGCTCAAGGACGTCCTCATGGTTGGCGGCGAAACGGTAGCGATCGGAACACCGTTAGTGCCCAGCGCCTCTGTCGTCGGCAGGATCGTCGATCAGGGCAAGGACAAGAAGATCCTGGTCTTCAAGTCGAAGCGGCGCAAAAATTTCCGTAAAATGTACGGGCATCGTCAGCCCCGAACCGTTCTCAAAATCGAGAAGATCAACGCGTAGCAGCGTGACGCGTGACGAAGCGGTCCGACCACCTGTCGGGCTGTGCCCGTCACCCGGTCCACGCGGGAGGTCAGAGCACCATGGCACACAAGAAAGGCGTCGGCTCCACACGGAACGGACGCGATTCGGAATCAAAACGACTCGGCTGCAAGAAGTTCGGCGGCGAAACCGTCAAGGCGGGCAATATCATCTACCGTCAGCGCGGCACCCAGATCCATCCCGGCACCAATGTCGGTTGCGGCAAGGACTACACTCTCTTCGCACTGATCGACGGCGTGGTGAAGTTCGAGCGGCTGGGGCGCGACCGGAAGAAGGTTTCCGTCTATCCCGCCAACTGATTCAGGCTGGAGAAAAAACCGGCAATAAAAGCCCGGGGCTTGCGCTCCGGGCTTTTTGTTTATACCTGCCCCCCTTGCTACATCCCTGCCACGCATTCCCGTTGAGCCCCTTGCAACAAGTGCAATTCCATCCCTCAGGGGCAGGCATCGGTTTCAGCGCTCGCCACGTAATTCCAAAAAAAACCCGGGAAGGGGATCCCCGGGCGTATTGCATTGCAGGCACACTGTTCACATCAGGTTAGGGAAACAGCACGGTATGTTCTCGTCCTGCGCGCCAGGAGAGGTAGGCCTTGGCGGCGAAGGGCTTCTTCGTCGGCTAACCCCGGAACTTGTGGGGGCAGGACGACGTTTGCGTCGGAGGTGGTGTAGATGGTAGGGTTGCCGTCACTCCGGATGATCTTGATCTTGTTTTGTTGTAGGTCACGCCGGTGATGGTGAGCGGGATGATGGCGTAGCCGGCGGAGGCTGTTACGGGGGATGCCGGCGGTGGCCACTGCGATCCGCGGCCGGAGCGGTGACCTTGACCTTGATCTGGCCGATTTTCTCTCCATTGGTGCTGAGGTTCTTCGCCCGCAACGTCCGGGTGCAGGTGCCGAGGCGCTGAAGGCGCACGTTACGGACTGCCCGGAAAGTGTACCATTGGAATCTCTGAAGGTCCACCGTGAGTTGTCTCGCCTGTCAGAGCATGCTCACCCCCCGCCCCATGCATCTGGCGGTGGAGGATTGCCCCAGCGCTTTTTGGCTTGCCTGCCACATCGAGTAATAGCCGCACATCACCCGGGGAGCCACTGCCCCGTTTCTTTCCCCCGGCAGTGGGTGCTGCCGATTTTTTTTGCCCGACATCTGACGAATTCTGCTATAGTCTCTGTTTCATTTCACGCATTTCACGGGAAGCCATGCAGTTTATCGATGAGGTAAAAATACACGTTCAGTCGGGCCATGGCGGCGCCGGCTGCGTCTCCTTCCGCCGGGAAAAGTTCATTCCCTTCGGCGGCCCCAACGGCGGCGACGGCGGTCGGGGCGGCGACGTCATCTTCCGGGTCGACCCGAACCTGTCCACCCTGCTGGATCTGCGCTACCGGCCTCACCTGAAGGCCGGCTCGGGCAAAAACGGCATGGGCAAGGACCGCCATGGCGCTGGCGGTGAGGACCTGGTCATTCCTGTTCCGCCGGGTACCATCATCAAGGATGCGGAGACCGGCGAGATCCTGGCCGACCTGGTGGCGGCCGGCGAGGAAATCGTCCTGCTCAAGGGGGGCCGGGGCGGCCAGGGGAACGCACGGTTCGCCACGTCCACCAACCGGGCGCCGAAGTTTGCCCAGCCGGGCGAGCCCGAGGAAGAGCGCTGGCTGCGGCTGGAGCTGAAACTCCTGGCCGATGTGGGACTCCTGGGGTTCCCCAACGTGGGGAAATCCTCATTCATAACCCGCGTTTCAGCAGCCCGGCCCAAGATCGCCGATTACCCGTTCACCACCCTTAAGCCGAACCTGGGGGTGGTTCCCTACAAGAACTACCGTTCCTTTGTCATCGCCGACATCCCGGGGATCATCGAAGGGGCCTCCGAAGGGGCGGGGCTCGGCCACCGCTTCCTCAAGCACGTTGAGCGGACCACGGTGCTGCTCCACGTGCTCGACCTCTCGTGGATGCCCGACCGGGACCCCGTCCGCGAGTACGAGGCCCTTAACCGGGAGTTGGCCCTCTTCAGTCCCGAGCTGGCCGACAAGCGCCAGATCGTGGTGGTCAACAAGATGGATCTCCCTGCGGTGAGAGAGAATCTGCCCGCGGTGCTCCCCTGGTTCCGGGAGCGGGGCCTTGCGGTCTTTCCCCTCTCCGCCGCCACCGGCGAGGGGATTCCCCCTCTGCTCGACGAAATCGCCCGCTCCCTCTGGGGCAGGGACGGGGAGGAGTGGTAGAACGGCGCCATGCGTAGCGGAATCCTTGCCAAGGTCAAGCGGATCGTCATCAAGATCGGCAGCGGGGTCCTCACCTGCGGCGACAACGGGCTCAACAAGCCCCTCATGGGCAGCATCGCCGCCCAGGTGGCCGAGTTGCGCGCCAGCGGCCGCCAGGTGATCATCGTCTCCTCGGGCGCCGTGGCCGCGGGGCGGAAAGAGCTCGGCATCGACGGCAGGCCCCGGAGCATCCCCCAGAAGCAGGCGGCGGCGGCCATCGGCCAGTCGCGCCTCATGCACGCCTACGAGGAGGCCTTCGACCCCTTCGGGCACAAGGTGGCCCAGATCCTCCTGACCCGCGACGACCTGGCCCACCGGGGACGGTTTCTCAACGCCCGGGCTACCCTCGACACCCTGCTCTCCTTCGGGGTGATCCCGATCATCAACGAAAACGACACCGTGGTCTTCGACGAGATCAAGTTCGGCGACAACGACAGCCTCTCCGCCCTGGTCACCAACCTGGCCGAGGCCAATCTGCTGGTGATCCTGACCGACATCGACGGCTTCTACGAGGCCGATCCCCGCACCACTCCCGACGCGCGGCTCATTCCCCTGGTCCGGCAGATCACCCGGGAGATGGAGCGGGCCGCCGGCGGCAGCGGCTCCACCGTCGGCACGGGCGGGATGGTGACCAAGCTGGCCGCGGCCAAGAAGGCCGGCCAGTTCGGGGTGCCGACGCTCATGCTCAACGGCAGGAAGCCGTCCCTGCTGGCGGAGGCTTTTGCCGGCCGCGAGGTGGGGACCCTGTTCCTCCCCGGCAAGGAAAGCCTCAACCGGCGCAAGCACTGGATCGCCCACACCCTGCGGCCATCGGGGAGGATCATCGTGGACGACGGCGCCCGCACGGTTCTTGCCCGTCAGGGGAAAAGCCTGTTGCCGTCGGGGGTGGTGCGGGTCGAGGGGAAGTTCGACCGGGGCGCCTGTGTCCGGGTCTGCGGCAGCGACGGTACCGAGATCGCCCGGGGGCTCGTGGACTATTCCCATGACGAGATCATCCGTATCCTCGGCCATCGCAGCGGCGAGATCGAGGCAATCCTCGGTTACAAGTACGGGGACGAGATCATCCACCGGGACAATCTCGTTGTGCTGTAGTTTCGCGTTGTCATAGCTCCACCGACGGTCCCCTTTACACACAGCAGAAACCACATGTGACAAAGTGGAATTGGTGGTATCCACATCTGAATCCGCAAGAGAGGGGTTTGACATGTCGATCGCCGAAAAGATACGGAACATCGCCGCCGACGCCCGCCAGGCCGCAATCGCCATGGCGAAGCTTTCCGCCCCCGCCAAGAACGGGCTCCTCCTGGCCATGGCCGGGTCCCTGGTCAGGAACACCGTCCAGCTCATGGAGGAAAACCGGAAGGACCTGGAAGCGGGCGAGGCCAAGGGGCTCTCGGCCGCCATGCTCGACCGGCTCATGCTCAACGAGGCCCGGATCAAGGCCATGGCCGACGGCCTGCGCGAAGTGGCGGCCCTCCCCGACCCGGTGGGGGAGGTGACGCGGATGTGGACCCGCCCCAATGGCCTCCGCGTGGGCAAGATGCGGATTCCCCTGGGGGTCATCGGGATCATCTACGAGGCGCGCCCCAACGTCACCGCCGATGCCGCGGCCCTCTGCCTCAAGAGCGGCAACAGCGTCATCCTGCGGGGCGGCTCCGAGGCGATCCACTCCAACCTGGCCATCGCCCGCATTCTCGGGGAAGAGCTGAACCGGGCGGGCATCCCCGGCGCGGCCCTGTCGGTCGTTCCCTTCCCCGAGCGGGAAGGGGTCCTGGAAATGCTCAAGCAGGAGGAGTTCATCGACCTGATCATTCCGCGGGGAGGCGAAAGCCTGATCCGCTTCGTGGTCGAGAATTCGCGCATCCCGGTCATCAAGCACTACAAGGGTGTCTGCCACGTCTTCGTGGATGCGGATGCCGATTTCGACATGGCGGAAAAGATCATCGTCAACGGCAAGGTCCAGCGGCCCGGGGTCTGCAATGCCCTGGAAACGCTCCTGGTGCACAAGGACATCGCGGAGACCTTTATTCCCCGCATTGCCGAATCCCTCACCGAGCTGAAGGTGGAACTGCGTGGCGACGACTGCGTGCGTCAGTTCGCACCCCAGGCCCAAAAGGCCACCGAGGACGACTGGCATGCCGAGTACCTGGAGCTGATCCTGGCGGTCCGGGTGGTGGACGACCTGGACGAGGCCGTGGCCCACATCAACCGTTACGGCTCGCTCCACACCGAGGCCATTGTCACCTGCGACTATCACAATGCCCAGCGCTTCATCCGGGAGGTGAACTCCAGCACGGTGCTGGTCAATGCCTCCACCCGCTTTGCCGACGGCAACCAGTTGGGGCTCGGCGCCGAGATCGGTATCTCCACCACCAAGCTCCATTCCTTCGGCCCCATGGGGCTGGAGGATCTGACAACGACCAAGTTCATCGTCTACGGCGACGGACAGGTAAGGCAGTGAGCGGGGGCAGGGACCCGGAGGCCGGCACGGGATGAAAACGGGCATTCTCGGCGGCACGTTCAACCCGGTGCACCTGGCTCACCTCCGCATCGCGGAGGAGGTGCGGGACACCTTTGCCCTGGACCGGGTCCTGTTCATCCCGGCAGCGTCCCCGCCCCACAAGGCCATGGAGGGGGAAGTCCCCTTCGAGACGCGCTGTGCCATGGTGCGGCTCGCCACGGCGGACAACCCCGCCTTTGCCGTGTCGGACATGGAGGGGCGCCGACCGGGCGCGTCCTATTCCATCGACACGATCCGGGCCCTCAAGAAGGAGCATCCGGGGGACGAATTCTTTTTCATCATCGGCAGCGACTCGTTCCTCGACATTGGCTCCTGGTACGACTACGAGGCGATCTTCGCCTCCTGCAACCTGGTGGTGGCGGCCCGCCCCGGAGCCGAAGCGGCGGACCTGCTCGCGGCACTGCCGGTTGCCATAACAGCGCAATTCTGCTATTATCCCGCGGAAAAACGGCTCGCCCATCGCTCGGGATACTCGGTCTACTGGCTGGCCGGCGTCCCCCTCGACATCTCGTCCCGTTCCATCCGCGGACTCGCCCGCCTCGGCAGGTCGATCAGGTACCTGGTCCCGGAGGCGGTGGAGCGCTACATCAACGAACAAAGGATCTATGCCCATGACGGATAAACCCACGCTCACCCCCCTCGAGCGCGCGCTCCAGTGCGCCCGTTTCGCCCTCGACAAGAAGGCACTTGATGTGAAGGTACTCGAGATCGGCCGGATATCGTCCATTGCCGACTATCTGGTGCTTGCCACGGGCCGTTCGGACAAGCAGGCCCAGGCCATTGCCGATTCGGTCAAGAAGGGGCTCAAGAAGTACGGCAAGGTCCTCGATATGGAGGGGCTGCGGGAAGGGAACTGGATCGTGATCGACTACGGCGACGTGATCGTTCACATCTTCCGGGAGGAACTGCGCTCCTACTACGATCTGGACGGCCTCTGGTCCGCCGCCGGGCAGGTGGCGATTCCCGAGGAGTACCTGTGGGAAGGGAAGGAAGGGGGAGGGGAGTGATCCTCGCCCTCTTCGCGCCGGCCGGGGCCGGAGCACCGTGAAACTGCGCGTGCTCTGGGTCGGCAAGACCCAGGAGGAGTGGATCCGGTGCGGCATTGACGAATATGCCGGCCGGGTGAGGCGCTATGCCCCCCTGGAGATCGGCGAGGCGCGGGATGAGAAAGGTGCCGCGGCCGAGGCCATGCGCGCCCGGGAGTGCGAACGGCTCGACAAGCTCGTTCCCCGCACCTCCCGCCTGATCCTCCTGGATGAGCGGGGCGATCAGCTCACTTCGCCGGAATTCGCCGCCTACATCTCCCGCTGCCGGGACACGGCGGTACCCGAGCTGGCCTTCGCCATCGGCGGGGCCTATGGCTTCACCGACGGGTTCAGGCGCCGGGCCGACCGGGTCATCGCCCTGTCGCGGATGACCTTTACCCACCAGATGGTCCGGGTGGTGCTGCTGGAGCAGATCTACCGGGCCTTCACCATCATCGGCAACGAACCCTATCATCACTAATCCTGTCACGGAGGAGCAATGCCCAGACCGCTCGTGCTCATGATCCTCGATGGGTGGGGGATCAATCCCGACCCTTCCAATAATGCCGTAGCCATCGGCCGAACCCCGGTCATGGACCGCCTCATGGCCGAGTATCCCTCGGTGGAAATGGAGACCTCGGGCATGGCCGTGGGGCTTCCCGACGGCCAAATGGGGAACTCGGAAGTGGGCCATCTGAACATCGGCGCCGGCCGCGTGGTCTACCAGGACCTGACTCGCATCACCAAGGCGATCGGCGACGGCGACTTCTTCACCAATCCTGTGCTCCTGGACTGCATGGCCCGCGTCAGGGCCGCCGGCGGCAGACTGCACCTGGGCGGGCTCCTCTCCGACGGGGGGGTCCACTCCCATAACACGCACCTCTATGCCCTCATCGAGCTGGCCCGGCGCCAGGGGGTGAAGGAGGTGTTCGTTCATGCCTTCCTGGACGGCCGCGACACCCCGCCCAGCAGCGGTGCGGGCTACCTGGCCGAGCTGGAGGCGGAGATCGGCCGGATCGGCTTCGGTAGGGTCGCCACGGTCATGGGGCGCTACTGGGCCATGGACCGGGATAATCGCTGGGAGCGGGTGGAGCGGGCCTACAACGCCATTGTCAAGGGTGAGGGGGCGCATCGTCCGGACTCGGCTGCGGCCATCGAGGCGAGCTACGGCGCCGGTGTCACGGACGAGTTCATGGACCCTGCCGTCATCGCCCCTAACGGCAAGCCCGTGGGGCTTCTCGCCGACGGGGACGGCTTCATCTGCTTCAACTTCCGCGCTGACCGGGCTCGGGAGATCACCCGGTCACTCACGGACCCCGCCTTCGCCGGTTTCGAACGTTCACCGTGGCCCCGCCTCGCCTCCTATGTCTGCCTCACCGAGTACGATGCCACCTTTCCACTCCCCGTGGCCTACCCCCCCGAAAGCCTCGCCAACATCCTGGGCCAGGTGGTGAGCCGGGCCGGGCTACGGCAACTGCGGATCGCCGAAACCGAGAAGTATGCCCATGTCACGTTCTTCTTCAACGGCGGCGTGGAAGAGCCGTTTCCCGGCGAGGAGCGGATCCTGATCCCCTCTCCCAAGGAGGTGGCCACCTACGACCAGAAGCCGGAAATGAGCGCCCCGCTCGTGACCGACGCGCTGCTGAAGCGGATCAACGA
This sequence comes from Geobacter anodireducens, assembly GCA_001628815.1. NCBI lineage: Bacteria > Pseudomonadati > Thermodesulfobacteriota > Desulfuromonadia > Geobacterales > Geobacteraceae > Geobacter > Geobacter anodireducens. The sequence continues at coordinate 3,283,830 of CP014963.1, read as the reverse complement.
GGAAGTGGACGATGTGGTGGTGGTCAATTTCGCCAATGCCGACATGGTAGGGCACACTGGTATCCTCGATGCCGCGGTGCGCGCCATCGAGACGGTTGACGAGTGCGTGGGCCGCGTGGCGGCAACGGTGCTGGAGAAGGGGGGTGCGCTGATCGTAACTGCCGACCACGCAACGCCGAGATGATGGTGGACGAGAACGGCGGCCCCCACACCGCCCATACCAACGAACGGGTACCGCTCATCCTGGTGGACGACTCCCGGAAGGGGGCGCGGCTGCGGCCCGGTACCCTGGCCGACATTGCGCCGACCATGCTTGAGTTGCTGGGGATTCCGCAGCCGCCGGAGATGACGGGGAAAAGCCTGCTGGCCGCTGCCGAGTGACGGCGGCGACGGTATTTTGACTTTCATTCAGGTCAGAGACGACAAAAAAGGGCGCTGCCGGCATTGCCGGCAGCGCCCTTTGTCTTCTGCCCTCTCAAGAGGCTGTCAGGCCTCTTCTTCTTCGCCGAAGGCGATCTCGCGGTAGGCCCGCTCTTCCTCGAAACGGCGGGTCTGGGCCTGGATCTTTTCGATGTCCGATTGGCACTTGACGCAGTAGCGGGCAAAAGGCATGACCTTGAGGCGTCCCAGGGGAATCTCTTCCTCGCACTCCTCGCAGATGCCGTATTCTCCGTCATTGATCTTCAAGAGGGCTTCGTCGATTTTGCGCAGTTTGTCCCGCTCCCGGTCGGTCAGGAGCAGCCCCAGTTCCCTGTCGCGCTCGCTGGACGCCTGGTCGTAGATGTCGCCCGTGGGCTCGCCCCCTGCATTCTCGGAGCCGCTGCGCATCGCCTTGTGTATCTCCTGAAGGGTCTCGTCCTTGAGCTTGACGAGTAGAGCCTTCATTTCCTCAGATTTTCCAGTCATTTACTATCTCCCTCTGCTGATTTTCCGGCCTCAAGAGCCACGAAATCATACCGAAAACTTTTTTGAAGTCAAGCAAAAAGCGGGCCTGGATGCCGAGGAGGCCGTTGACAGTGAGTATACGGGGAAAATGCCGCGTGAAGGTTGAAGGACGCGGACCGGTCGGAACTCATCCGCCGGTCCGCGGGAGGCAGGGTCAGGAGATGATCTCGCCGATGAGGTCGTAGTCGGAGGAATCGGTGATCCGAAGACGCACGATGTCCCCCACGTTGGCGTTGCCAGCGGTGATGTAGACCTGTCCGTCGATGTCGGGCGCCTGGCGGGAGGAGCGTCCCTTCAGGAGGAGCTCGGTTTCCTCGCTGTATCCTTCCACAATGACCTGTTCTTCCGTGTCGATGAGCCGGCGGTTCCGCTTGAAGGATACCCGCGCCTGGGCCTTCATGAGCTTCTTGTAGCGCTCGCGCTTGACCCGCTCGGAGACCTGGTCGGGCATCTCCGCGGCCGGGGTTCCCTCTTCGCGTGAATAGCAGAACACGCCGAGGCGGTCGAACTGAGCCTCTTCAACGAAATGGAGGAGCGTGCGGAAATCCTCTTCCGTTTCGCCGGGGAATCCGACGATAAGGGAGGTGCGGAGCGCGATCTCCGGGATCTCTTCCCGCAGCCTGGCCACGAGCTCCCGGATCTGGGGCTCGGTGCTGCGGCGGTTCATCCGCTTGAGGATCGGGTCGCTGATGTGCTGGATGGGCAGGTCCAGGTACTTGCAGACCTTTGGTTCGTTTTTGATGACCTGGATCAGGCCGTCGGTAATGCCGTCGGGATAGGCGTAAAGGAGCCTGATCCAGGCGAGGCCGTCAATGGCTGCCAGCTCGCGGATGAGGGTCTCCAGGGAGGGGGCGCCGGGAAGGTCACGGCCGTAGGTGGTGATGTCCTGGGCGATCAGGTTGATCTCCCGGGCTCCGCCGGCCACCAGTGAACGGGCTTCGGCCAGCACGCTCTCCAGGGGGCGGGAGCGGAATGCCCCCCGCAGCGACGGGATCACGCAGTAGGAGCAGCAGTTGGAGCACCCCTCGGCGATCTTCAGGTAGGCGGTGTAGGCCGGGGACGAGTTGAGGCGCGTGAGGCTTTCGTCGAACACGAAGTTGGGGTCGCCGATGTAACGCAACTGCTCCGGCCGCGAGCTCTTCTCCTCGATGATCTCCGCGATGCGGGGATAGTCGCCGGTGCCCACGAAGATGTCCACCTCGGGCAGCTCCCTGGCCAGCTCTTCCTGGTAGCGCTGGGGGAGGCAGCCGGTCACGATGAGGAGCCGGCAGCGGCCGTCCTGTTTCCGGTCGGCCAGGTCGAGAATCGTGTCGATGCTCTCCTGTTTCGCCTCTTTGATGAAGGAACAGGTGTTGACGATGATGATGTCCGCCTCGCGCTCGTCGGTGGTGATTTCGTAGCGGTCCTTTGCCAGGCGGCCGAGCATCACCTCTGCGTCCACCAGGTTCTTGGGGCAGCCGAGGCTGACCATGCTGACTTTTTCTTTTGCGTTACTCACTGAATCCCCTTGTTAATCCCTGAAATTGACGAACTGGAGCTCCACCCCCACATCCTTGCCCTTGAGCAGCCGGATGACCTCCTGGAGGTCGTCGCGGTTCTTGCCGGTCACCCGCACCTGGTCATCCTGGATCTGCGCCTGGACCTTGAGCTTGGACTCCTTGACAACGGCAATGATGTCCTTTCCCTTCTCCTTGGAGATACCCTGCTGGATATCGACCGCCTGCCGCACCATGCCGCCGGACGCCGGCTCCACATTGCCGTACTGGAGCGACTTGAGTGATATCCCCCGCTTGATGCACTTGGATTGGAGAATGTCGACCACCGCCTTGAGCTTGTAGTCATCGTCGGCCAGCAGCTTGATGGCGTCCTTTTCCAGCGTGATCTCGCACTTGCTTCCCTTGAAGTCGTAGCGCTGTGAAATCTCTTTTACGGTCTGGTTCACCGCGTTGTCGATCTCCTGCATTTCCACCTTCGAAACGATGTCGAATGAGGGCATGGTTTCCTCCCTGGATAATGTTATTTGACCCCCGGTGCCTGGATTACCTCAACGCCAGCAGGAGCCTTGAATGTAAAGAGAGAACCGGCCAACCCACGGTTCACCCGTATTTTCGAGAATTCGAAGGACGTGCGGCTCCCCATCTGGTCAACCACAACGGATGAAACGATGGGAAAGGGCACCGTGGCTTTGCCCGCCCGTTGGTACTCCTCGACTGCCCTGGCCGAAACGGTGAGCTGGAGCCGGGCAAAGGCCTGGCCCTGCTTTTTGGGCACCAGGTCTAGGACGTGGTTTCCTTTGGCGTCGCGTCCATTGCCCGCAAAGGTCACGGTGAAGTCGCGCGATATCTGGCCGATGCCGGTCAGGTAGGAAAGGGCGACCCCGCCGCCGCCCGCAAACAGGGCAGAGGCATCCATGGTCATGACCTGCCGGTTCTCGGGCAGATAGTACCAGACTGTCTTGCCGTCGGAGACGATCTGCTGGGACGGCTTGGCGTAGTTGAAGCGAAAGAGCGCCCGGTCGCCGGCCCCCTTGCGGATGAACAGTTCGCCGGAGCCGGTCTGGGCCCGCTTGACCGCCGCCATTTCGGTCCGCTGGGCAAAGGAGGCCTGCAGGTCCCTGAGGGATGCGTATCCCTGTTCAAGGGTGGCCACTACGTCGGCCAGGGGGGCTGACGGTGCCGCCGTGGCGACGCCCGTCCCCAGAAGCAGGGTAACGGCAAGCAGTAATAGTATGCGCGGCAGAGTCATGTCCTGGTCCTCGTTCTGTTCAAAGGATGAAGCGATCAAAAAGGGACGAGGGCGGCATATGTCACACCGCCCTCGCCGGAGTCAGATTAGGGGTCAACGCCCCCGGGGCGGTCGGACCACCTGGACTCCCGGCGGTATGGCGAAGGTGAAGAGCGACTCGCTCAGGAGGATGTTCGTCCGGGCGTTGCTGAATTCGATGATCGTGGTGTTTCCCTGGTGGTCCACCATGGTGGTGGAGAGGATGGGAAACGTCCACTCCTGGCGGCCGAGGGAGGCAATGCTGTCGGCAATTCTCCTGCCGCTGCGCACATAGTTTGCCACCGCCTCGCCGCTGACCGCCATGGAGAGCCTGGCGATGGTTGCCGTTGCCCGGCGTGGCGTCAGTTCCAGCACGTAATTGCCCCCGATGTCCCTCCCCTGGGGAGAGAAGACGATGAGGAAATCCTTGGATATCCGGCCGAGCCCCTGGAGGAAGTTGGATGCCTGATTGCGCTCCGGATCGAAGGTGTAGGGGTTGAAGACCGGCGAAACATCGCTCACGATGACCTGCCGGTTTTCGGGGAGATAGGTCCAGAGGGTCCGGCCATTGCTGACGATCTCGTGTCTCAGGGGGCGGAAGTAGTCGAACCGGAACATGAGCGGCTCCCGGCTCGTGGCGGGCCTGAAGAACATCTGGCCGTCGGCCCTCATCTCGCGGTTCTGGGCCGCCAGGGTCGAGCGCTGGAAAAAATCGGCCGTCACCGACACGAGGGGAGGCTGTCCCGTGGCACGGTCGGGCCTGAAGGTTTTTTCCACGGTATCGATCACGTCCTGAAGCCCGACATTCACCGTGCCTGGCGCGGCCATGGCCGTCAATGGAAGCAGGGCGACCGCCAGGATCGCCGCCAGGAGTCTGAGCCCCTTCATGTCACCTCCCCGTTGCCTGCCGGCGCTCGGCCGTGCGATCACATGCGCTTGATGGGGCGCTGCAGCGCCCGTACCGTGATGATTCCAGTGACCGTGTCGAATTCCAGGCTCCGGCCGTAATCGTCGCCGGTGTCCGATGCCACCAGAGGGATGCCGCGCCGGTCGAGGGCCTCCCTGGCCGCGGTCACGTTACGCTCGCCAATGCCGCTGTGGGTGGTGCGGTGCTGTGGTTCGAACATGGTCGCGCCGCCCGCCAATTTTGCCACAAGACGCTCAGTGACGCAACCGCATTTAATGAGCTCATCAACCATCAGGTCAACCGCCCAACAACTGAATTTTGCTGATTTGACCATGGTGTCCATCCCACGGACCGGAGCGGGAAGGAGGGTGTGGGCGAGCCCGCCGGTGAGCGCAACTGGATCGTGGAGCGCAATGCCGACGCAGGAGCCGAGGCCGTAGGTCATGAGGATCGTCGGGGCCGAGGCAATCTTGAATTCCGATATGCCGACGCTGACGATCCGGCTCAAAGTTTTACCCCGATGGCATCGAGGATGATCCTGAGAGATTCGGGGTCGGGGAGTAGGAAGAACTGGCCGCCGATTTTCTCTTCTTCGCCGAAGAATTCGGTTTCCACCATGAGAGCCAGGTCGCCCACTTCGCCCAGTTCGATGAGCACGTAGTCGATGACCGCACCTGCCATGTCGAAGGAAAGGACCGGTACCGAAGGAATCAGGGTCTTGCGCATGAGAGCGCCCAGGGCGTTGAGATAGGCCGAGGCCAGGATATTCCCCACTTCCTTGAGCGCCGATATTTCCAGTTCGGTGAGGAGGGACCCTTCGCTCTTTTCGCGGGGGAGAAGCCGGGAAAGGAGCTTGAGGGCGCTCTCCCGGGGCAGGACGATGAGGATGTTGCCCCGGGCGTCGCCGAGCATCTGGAGATAGATTCCGACAACGATCCGCTCGGCTCCGCCGAACGCCTCGGGAACCTCGGTGATCTTCAAGAGGTGGACCTTGGGCACCTGGAGAGTGATCCCCTTGCCGATGAGCTGGGAAAGGGCAGTGGCAGCGTGAGCCACGCCGATGTTGCTGACTTCCTTGAGAGCGTCCAGGTGCTCTTCGGTCAATGCATCGAATTTCATGCGGTCGTTCCCCCTTTGTGCGCACCGTCAGGGTGCATGGAGACGCGGCGCCGGCTGGTGGCCCCGTCGACAAGATAGGGGAGGTCGAGGATGAAGATGACCCGACCGTCCCCCAGTATAGCTCCTCCCGCAAGCCCTCTGGCACGGCTGAGCGGCGTGCCGAGCGGCTTGGCGAATACCTCTGCCTGTCCGAAAAAACGGTCCACTGAGAATCCCACCGTGCGTCCGGCCACGTCGGCCGCCAGAACGGGCGAGAGCTCCCCGCCGGCCGTCGGCCCGGTCCCCACGAGCAGGCCCAGGTCAACCAGCGGCAGGGTTTCCCCGCCAGATCGAAAACAGCCCTCCCATCTTCGATGCGCTGGAGCCGCCGGTCCAGCTCGATGGTCCGGCGCACGGCGTTGACCGGGACCGCCACGGTCAGCGGGCCGCAGCCAACCAGGAGTACCTGGATGATCGCCACGCTCAGGGGAAGCCGAAGGGTGATCCTGCTGCCCCGGCCCCGCTCGGACTGGATGAACAGGCTGCCACCCGCCCGACTCACGGCGGCCTGCACGGCATCCATCCCCACCCCTCTGCCGGATACCTCGGTGACGCTCCTGGCCGTTGAAAAGCCCGGCCGGCAGACGAGCATCAATGCTTCCGGCCGGCTGAGCTCCGCCGCCTCCCCGGGGGTAATGATTCCCTTGGCCAGGGCAGCGTCGGCCAGGGCGGCCGGGTCCATGCCCCGTCCGTCGTCCGTCACCGTCACGTCCAGATAGCCTTTTCCCCTGCGAACCGACAGGACGATCCGTCCCTCCGTCCCCTTGCCGGCCGCCGTCCGTTCCTCTGGCGACTCGATGCCATGATCGACGGCATTGCGCAAGGCATGGAGCAGAGGGTCGGGGAGAATTTCCAGGATGCCGCGGTCCAGTTCCTGGTCCTTGCCGTCAATGACCAGCGTCGCCTCTTTCCCGCTGCGGCGGGCCAGGTCCCGCACCATGCGGGGAAAACGGTCGCAGATGGTGCCAAAGGGCATCATTCTGGCCGACATGACCTCGTGTTGCAGGTCCCGGACCAGTTTCGACAGTTCAGTTGCCGCATCCCGCAACGGTTCGGAGTCGAGGCCGGCCGCCAGTTCCATGATCCGGTTCTTGCCGGTGACCAGTTCGCCGGTGATGCTGACAAATCGATCGAGAAGCTCTGACCGGATACGGACGGTTCGCGTCCCGTCGCTTTCGTCGCGGCGTGCCGGCTCCGGCTGCTGGTCGGATGGCTGCACGGAGGAGGGTGCCTCTGCGGCGGCCGGATCGACCGCCTGCCCCGCAACCCGGGCGAGTCTGGTGCAGAGGTCTGTCGCGCCGAGGGCGCCGTTCCCGCCGCCGGCCACGTCTTCCACCATTCGTCCCAGCAGGTCCGCGCCGGCCAGCAGCAGATCGGCGATGTTCCGTCCGAAGGGAATCCGACCCCTGCGGACGCGGTCCATCAGATCTTCCATGCAGTGGGAAAGGTCGGCTATGCCGTCATATCCCATGGAGCCCGCCATGCCTTTGATGGAATGGGCGGTGCGGAAGAGCGAGTCGAGGCGTTCGCCGTTGGCCGGGTCCTTTTCCAGGGCCAGCACCCCCTCGCCCAGGCGCTCCAGGTGTTCCCGGGCCTCGGCAACGAAGAGGTCCCGGTACTGGGACATGTCCATGCCTAGCCCTCGGCCACCTGCTTCATCACATCCTTGACCCGCTCCGGATTGAACGGCTTGAGGATGAAGTCTTTCGCCCCCACGCTCCGGGCCTTGTCCACGAGGCTCTCCTGGCCGACCGCGCTGCAGATGACCACGCGGGCCTTGGGATCGATGGCCATGATTTCGCGCAGGGCCTCAATACCGTTTTTCACGGGCATGATGATGTCGAGGGTAACGACGTCGGGGCGCACGTCACGGAACGTCACCACCGCCTCCGCGCCGTCCGAAGCCTCGGCGACCACGTCGTACCCCGCATCCTCAAGTATGCCCCGCAGCATGTTGCGCATGAACAGTGCGTCATCCACGATCATTACTCTTTTGGCCATGAGCCTCCGTAACAGTCACAAAATCCCTTCAACTTCCTTGATCAGTCTGTCGGCCGACAGGATGCCGGTCCGCTTGCCGGCAATCTCGAGGTATCCCTCGAACCGCGGATGTTCACTCGGAAACCGGGCGCTTTCCTCCGCGCTCACGATGGTTACCGGTCCTTCCACCAGCAGGGCCAGGTCGGCCACCTGGCGGTTGAGCACAAGAATCGTATGGTTCCGCTCGATCGCCCCTCCACGGAGGAACGTCGCCAGGTCCAGGACCGGCATGATTCTTCCGTGCACGTTCAATGCCCTGCCGAGCAGCGGCGGGACCGCCGGCACCGGATGGGTGGCAACGCCTTCCAGCACCTCTGCCGTCTTGTCCAGGGGGAGGGCCAGTTTGCGGCCTGCCGCCGCAAAGATGACATAGCGGCCCATCCGGCCGCTCACGGGGTCCTGGTACCGCCCTCGGCGCGGGGGAGGGTGAAGCGCTCCACCACTCCCATGAGGGCTCCGGCCAGGTCGGCCAGTTCGCGGGCGGCCACGGTCATCTCGTGCATGGCGATTGCCTGCTGCTCGGAGGCGGCCGACACCTCCTCGGTGGCGGCGGCGTTGTCTTCGGCAACGCGGGCGATTTCGTCAACGGCAGTGACCATCTTCTGCGCTCCGTCGGTCTGGATGTGGGAGAGGTCGGCGATGCTGCCCGCCCTTCGCTCCGTTTCCAGGGCGTTGGAGAGAATGTCCTGGAAGGCGCCGGCCGTGATGTCCACGTTGCGCTTCCCTTCGCCGATGTCGCGGGAGCTTTCTTCGATGAGTTGTTGGACGCGGCGGCTTTCTTCGCGCACCGCGGCAATGAGCTCCGTGATGTGAGCCGCGGATTTGCCGGTGCCGTCCGCCAATTTCCGGACCTCGTCCGCAACCACGGCGAACCCCTTGCCGTACTCGCCGGCCCGGGCCGCCTCGATGGAGGCGTTGAGGGCCAGGAGATTGGTCTGGCGGGCGATCTCGGCGATGAAGTCGGCAATCTTGCCCACCTGCTGGAGGCGGGCGTTGAACGAGAGGAACTGGGCGCTGCTCTCCTCAACCTTGCCGAAGAAACTGGTCATCCGCTCCAGCGAGTCGTTGGCCAGTTTTTGGCCCCGCCGGGCTGTGCGGCTCGTTTCCTGGGCCGCCTTTGCCGATTCCCGTGCCCGCTTCGACACCAGTTCCACGGAGATGGCCATTTCATGGATGATGCGGGAGCTCCGCTCCACCATCTCCGCCTGGGTGCCCGCGCCCCGGGCGATCTGCTCCACGGCCTGGGCCACCTCCTCGGAGGATGAGTTCACCTCGATCGCCGAATCGGACAAGGTGCTGGCAGAGGCGGCAACCTTCCCGGCCGTGGTCCGGATGTGCCCCACCAGTTCCCGGAGGCTGTCGACCATCATGTTGATGGAATCACCCAGGTCACCCGTCTCATCGGGGAAGCGTCCGGGCGGGAGCGCCACGTCCCTGGTCAGGTCGCCGCGGCTGATGGCCTCGGCCGATTCGGTCAGCAGTCCCATGTTGCGCGCGACTCCCCGCGAGAAGATCCAGCCGAGAATCAGGCCGATGGTCATGGCCACGACGTAGGTCAGGATATGGGTGATCTCGGGCGCATAGCCGAGGAGGCGGATGCCGGTGGGAACAAACGCCACTGCGGCCACGACCACCACGAATCCGAGGATGAACTTGTAGCCAAGGGGGATGCGCATACTCGCTCCACTGGTCGACGGCACCGCAGCCGTGCGTTGTCGGAAGGACATCACGGCTGTTAGTATACCGAAAAGCGGTTCTTCGTGTAAATCCGTTCCACCGGGCAGATGGTCCCGAATCGTCGCCGCAGCTCTCCCACAAGGGTTTCGGCCTTGCCGAGGATCAGGATGCCTCCCTGGTTAAGGGCATTGGCGAGCCCCAGAAGAATGCGTTCCTGCTCCTGCCGTTCAAAGTAGATGAGGACGTTGCGGCAGAGGATCAGATCGCTCTCCACGTGGTTTCCGGTATCGAAGAGGTCTCCGCGGCGGAACTCCACCATCCCGCGGATGGCGGGACTGAGGCAGTATTTGTCGCCGTTGCGGCAGAAATGGCGGTCAAGCAGGTGGGCTGGGGCTTCCTGGAGGCGTTCGTGCCCGTACGTCCCCCGCTGCGCCGCTTCAAGGATCCCATCATCTATATCGGTCGCTACGATGGAAACCTTGAATTCTTCCAACTCCTTCGCAAATCGTTCCGCCAGGATGAGGGCCAGGGTGAACGGCTCCTCGCCGCCGGCGCATCCGGCGCTCCACAGGGTCAGGCGGTCCCGCCCTTCGGCCCGCAGCCGGGCAAAAAGCGCGGGGAATACCTCGGTGCCGAGTTTTTCAAAGGTGGATCGGTTGCGGAAGAACTGGCTCACGTGAATGGTAAGCCCCTTGACCAGCAGGTCCAGCTCTTCTTCGCTCCGTTGGAGCAGATCGCAGTAGTGGTCGGCCGTTGCCGCCCGGGTCGCCCTGATCCGGATGGAGATCCGGCGCTTGATGTATTTGTCCTTGTAGCTGGCGATGTCAAAGTTTCGCCTTGCGCAGAGGATGTCGCGTATGCGTGAGAATGCCGTGTCCGAAAAGCCGCCGGCCGGTTCCTCGGTGGGGATGGTCACCCGTCTGTGCTCGTTCATGTGCCAGTTCATCATGCAGTTTGCCCCGTCTTCCTGGCAATTAGCAAGAAGTGTTCCAGCGGCGGTGCGGGATGCAGCCGGTCCGACGCCGGGATTACGGCGCGAAATGGTTGAAGCCGCGGCGCCCCGGCGGGATAAGAGAGCCGTCTGCTGCGGTGACTGTGACGTCCGACCCGGCAACGATGGCACCGATCCGGGTCGCGGTGACGCCGCTCGCCGCCAGAAGCGCCTCCACCTGGGCCGTCCGTCCCGGGGCCGCGGTGAAGAGGAGTTCGTAGTCTTCGCCTCCCGTCAGTGCCAGCGAGAGGGGGGCGGGTGCCACGTCGGCGCCCGTTGGCTGAAATAGGGTGACAGGGGGATGAGGGATGCGTCGATGCGTGCGCCGACCCCCGAGCCGGTCAGGATGTGCCCCAGATCGGCAAGGACGCCGTCACTCACGTCGATCATGGCCGAGGCCATGCCCGATTCGGCCAGGCTCAGGCCGGCGGAGACGCGGGGGGTGGGGTTGAGGTGGCGTTCCACGGCATGGCCCGACCGCTCGCCCCGGCGCAGCAGTTCGAGCCCCAGGGCCGAATCCCCGACGGTGCCGGTGACGAACAGGTCGTCGCCCGGCCGTGCCCCGCTGCGCGGGATGATTCGCGCGGGGATCTGTTCGCCGTGGAGGGTGATGGAGATGACAAGCCCGGAGGAAGAGCGGCAGGTATCGCCGCCGATAAGGGTGACGCCGAATTCTTCTGCCAGGGAGATGACGCCGTCGGCGAAGCGGTCGAGAAATTCAACCGGCAGATCGGCCGGAATGGCAAGGCAGAGCAGGGCATGGCGAGGGTGTCCCCCCATGGCGGCAATGTCGGATACATTGACCGCCAGGGATTTGCGGCCGAGCCGGAAAGGGTCGGTGAAGGAGAGGTCAAAGTGGATCCCCTCAACGAGCATGTCGGCGGTGGACAGCAGGAGGCGCCCCGCTTCCGTTTCGGTAACGGCAGCGTCGTCGCCGATGCCGAGGCGAACCCCGGCACCGGCGGCTACTTTGCCGGCAATTCTGCCGATAAGGCCGAATTCACCGATCTCGCCGAGCCTCACCCCTTGGCCCCGGCGGCAGTGGCCTTGGTGGGGCCCGCGATGCCGCGGCGCGGAGCGGTGCGCGCCTTTGCGGCCGGTTTCCCCTCGGTGGCGGCGGGTGGCGGCGGCGGATAGCTTTCCAGGGCCACCTTCAGCACGTCGTCGATAACCTTGGCGGACACCACCGTGACCTTTTTGAGGATGGGCTTGGGCACCTCGTCCAGGTCCTTGACGTTCTGCTCGGGGATGACGATGGTGGTGATCCCCGCCCGGATGGCGGCCAGCATCTTCTCCTTGAGCCCGCCGATGGGAAGTACCTTGCCCCGCAGGGTGATCTCGCCTGTCATGGCCACATCCTTGCGCACCGGCACGCGGGTCAGGGCCGAGACCAGGGCGGTTGCCATGGTGATGCCGGCAGAGGGGCCGTCCTTGGGAATGGCGCCAGCCGGCACGTGAACGTGGATGTCGACCCCGGCCAGGAAATCCTCAGGCAGATGGAGTTCCTTTGCCTTGGAGCGGATGTAGGACAGGGCCGCCTGGACCGACTCCTTCATCACGTCTCCCAGGTGTCCCGTGAGGGTGAGCCCCCCCTTGCCCTTCATGATGGTCGCTTCCACGAAGAGGACCTCTCCTCCCACCGGCGTCCAGGCAAGGCCGGTAACCACACCCACGTCGTTGTGCTCCATCTCCACTTCGCGCAGATACTTGGCCGGACCGAGGTACTTGGCCACCATGGCGGGGGTGATGCGGTAGAGTTTCTCCTCTCCCTCGGCTATCTTGCGTGCCACCTTGCGGCAGACGCTGCCGATTTCCCTCTCCAGGTTCCGCAGCCCGGCTTCGCGGGTGTATTTGGCGATGATGGTGCGGAGCGCGTCGTCGGTAAAGCTGATGTGTTTGCCGGTAATCCCGTTCTCTTTGGTCTGGCGCGGGATGAGATACCGTTTGGCGATCTCCAGCTTCTCTTCCTCGGTGTAGCCCGACAGGTTGATCATCTCCATCCGATCCAGCAGCGGCCCCGGAATGGTGTCGTACTGGTTCGCGGTGGCGATGAACATCACGTTGGACAGGTTGAAGGGGAGGTTGATGTAGTGATCCGAGAACATATGGTTCTGTTCCGGATCGAGCACCTCCAGGAGCGCCGAAGAGGGGTCGCCCCTGAAATCGGCGCCGAGTTTGTCGAGTTCGTCGAGCATGAAGACCGGGTTGTTGGAACCCGCCTGCTTGAGTCCCTGGATGATCCGCCCCGGCAGCGCTCCCACGTAGGTGCGCCGGTGTCCCCGTATCTCGGCCTCGTCCCGCACGCCCCCGAGGGAGATGCGCACGAACTTCCTGCCCAGGGCCCGGGCAATGGACTTGCCGAGGGAGGTCTTGCCGACCCCGGGAGGGCCCACGAAGCAAAGGATCGGTCCCTTCATCTTCTTGCGGAGTTTGCGCACTGCCAGGAATTCGAGAATCCGCTCCTTGATCTTGTCCAGGTAGTAATGGTCCTCGTCCAGGATCTTCCGCGCCCGCTTGATGTCGAGGATATCGCGGGTCGAGGTGCTCCAGGGGAGTTCCACCATCCAGTCGAGGTAGGTTCTGAGCATCCCCGCTTCGGCGGCCTCCGGGTGCATCTGCTCCAGGCGTCCCAGTTGCTTGAGGGCCTCCTTCTCGACGGGCGGAGGCATCTTGGCCTGCTCGATGGCCTTGCGCAACTCCACGATTTCCTCGGATCGGGCATCGGTTTCGCCCAGTTCCTGCTGGATGGCCCGCAACTGCTCGCGCAGGAAATATTCGCGCTGGCTTTTGCCCATCTCCTCCTTGGCGGCGGTCTGGATCTTAGCCTGCATGTCCAGGAGCTCGTGCTCCTTGCTCAGGAGTTCGTTCACCCGCTGGAGGCGCTCCACCGGTCGATGATTTCCAGGAGCTTCTGGGCTTCTTCAACCCTGAGGCCGATGTTGCTGGCGACCAGGTCGGCGAGGCTGCCGGGCTCCTGCATGTTCTCGACGATGACGAGCACCTCGGGCGACACGGGCTTGCCGAGGGAGACGATCTTGGTGAGCTGCTCCTTCACGGCCCGCATGAGGGCCTCCACCTCCAGGGACTCTTCGGGAGGGGTCGGCTCGACCACCCGTTCGATGGCCACGGAGTAGTAGGGCTTTGATTCTACGAACGAGGTGATCCGCCCCTTGGCGAGGCCCTGGACGAGAATTTTGACCCGGCCGTCCGGCAGCTTGAGCATCCGCATGATCATCGCCACGGTTCCCACGGGGTAGATCCCCTCGGGGGGCGGATCCTCGTCGCCGATCTCCTTCTGCGTGGCCAGGAAGATGAGCCGGTCCTTGGCAAGCGCCTGGTCCACGGCGCTGATCGAAATTTCCCTGCCCACGAAAAGCGGAAGAATCATGTAGGGATAGACCACAACGTCCCGAACCGGCAGCAGGGGCAGCACGTCCGGTATTTTAAGCTCTTCGTTTTCCTGTTTATGGTCATCCATCAGTTGTCTCCTTGTATGATCGGTATATCCCGCATGACCTTCCGCCGGTCGCTGAGGCGGGGAAAGGTCACCGTCAGTACGCCGCGGCGGTAGTCGGCGCGGACAGCGTTCACGTCAACCGTCGGCGGGATTTCGACGGCACGGCAGAAGCGCCCGAACCGGCGCTCCAGGCAGAGATAGCTGGCCCCCTCGCGGGAATCGTCCCGCTTCACCCCTTCAAGGATCAGCATGTTGCAGCAGAGCTTCAGCGACAGGTCGGCGGGGTCGGTGCCGGGAAGGTCGAACTCCACGGAAAAGGCGTCCGGCGTCTCGAAAATATCGACGGGCGGCGAAAGATCGCATTCGCCGCCGCCGGCTTCCGAGCGAAGAATGAGGTCGAACGCCTCGTCCATCTGGAGCTGCAGCAGTGCTGCCCAGTCGAGCGGATCCTTGGGAGATGCGGCCATGTTCACCCCGCGAGTTCAGAAAGGCCGGAAGAGGGGGCGCATCTTCGTGCCCACCCTTCCGGCTTTTGAAGATTTAATCATCTTTAGCCGTGAAGTCAAGGTAATACCCACCGGAGCCCGACAGCGAAAGTCCGCATAACTCGGCTTGCCACCTGGGGTTGCACGACAATGATTTGAAATTTGACAGTCGCCTGTGTATAATCCGCCCGTTGTCAATTCTGGCTGGAACAATGTCCGTACCGCCCCTTCCCGTCCGGACCCTGTCGCTCCGGTGGCTGCCTTCTCCCTCCCGCGGGGTCTGCGGCGCCATAGCTCACGCCGCGTGCCGTATCCGCCCGGAGCACCCCTACGGTTTCCGTCTCCCGACGATGCCCGCATTATCCGTTCCGGCCCAGGCCTGCCCGCAGGCACCGACCCTTGCGAATCTCCCGCCGCGGCTGGTTCGCAGCAAACCACTCTGGGAGGACCTTTGTGAAAAAATACCTTACGCTCTTCGCCCTTTCCCTGGCGGCCGCGACCGCGCTGGGGGGAGAAGCTGCCGCCCAGGAGCGGTGCTGGGAAGCGAAGAGGCTCGTCAAATCACTCTCGGACCAGGACGAAGACGTCCGCACAAACACTGAAAAACGAATCCTCGACTATTGCTCCGACGGCGCTGCCGGCCATTTCGTCAAGGGATTCCAGGCCGAGCGCGAGAAACGCTTCGACCAGGCGGTAACGGAATACCGCGAAGCGCTCCGGATGGACCCCTCGTTCCCCGATGCCCAGGGCAGTCTCGGCCTGGCCCTGCTGGCCAAGGGTTCCACGGACGAGGCCGTGGTGGAACTGACCCGCGCCCTTGCCGCAGACTCAGACCCCCGATATCACCGGGGGCTCGGCAAGATATTCGCCGAACGATCTCTCCACTCCCTGGCCCTTTATCATTACGCTGAAGCCATGCGCACGCTTCCCAATGATCCGGCGGTTCGCGTCGAGCTTGCAGAGGTCTACCGGCAGGCCGGCAGGAAAGAAGAGGCGGAGAAGGAGCTGAAAAAGGCCCTCACCGTTGCGCCGGCCAATGAAAATGCCCGGCTCGCCCTCGCATCCATCTATCTGGCCGACGGTCGCACCGAAGGCGCGGTCCAGGAGCTCAAGCAGGCCCAACTGGCCAATCCCGGCAGCCGCGGCATCCACCTCCTCCTGGCAGAAGCATATGAAAAGCTGGGTGACCGCAAGGCCGCAGACTACGAATACACCCTCTCCGGGCGCCAACGGGGCGTCCTGCCCGAAGAATACCTCCGCCGCGGCGATGAGCGGATGGTTGCCAAGGAGTTCGCCAAGGCTGTGGAGGAGTACCGGGCTGCCCTGAAAGAGCGGCCCGGATCCGTCGAGGTGCTGCAAAAGCTGGCCGGCGCCCAGTCGGCCGCGGGTCTCGACGATGATGCCGTGGCGTCCTACCGCGAGCTCCTCCGGCTGAAGCCCGGCAATGCCGCTAATCATTACAATCTCGCATCATCTACGAGCGCAAGGGGCTCATCGACGAGGCCGTGGTGGAGTACAAACAGGCGGTGCGGCTTTCGGCCGAGCACGGTGACGCCCGCCGGCGGCTGGCCGATATCTACACCCTGCGCGGCAGCCATGCCCAGGCCATCGAGCAGTATCGCGAACTCCTCAAGCGGGGCGACAGCAACCCTGTCCTTCATCTCAAGCTTGCCCGTGGTTTCATGGCGTCGAAGAATACCAAGGATGCCATCACCTCTTACAGCGAGGCGCTCAAGCTCGACCCGGACAATCTGGAGGCCCACCGGGAGCTTGCCGCCGTCTACCGCAAGTTGAACCAGATGGACGATGCAACTAGGCAGTATCGCGAGGTGCTCCGCATCAAAAAGGACGATGCCGAGGCCCGCAACATTCTGACGGCCATTTACGTCAAGGAGAAGAAATACGACGAACTGGTCCCCCTCCTCCAGGAAGGGGTCGAATTGGCTCCCAACGACGCCATGAGCCACTACAAGCTCGGACTCATCCATGAATTCCGCAAGGATTACGATTCAGCCGAGGTAAGCTACCGGAAAGCGACCGAACTCAAGGACGACCACGCAAAGGCCCTCAATGCCCTGGGCCGCATCTACCTGAAAACCGGCAAGCTCACCGAGGCCAAGGAAGCCCTGGAAGCGGCCAAAAAGGCCGACCCGGGCATGGAGGAGACGGCGGTTCTTCTCAGCAACATCAAGGATGAACTGAGCCCGGAACCAAAGCGGTACGTGAAGAAAAAAGGGTCCAAAGGGCACAAGTCCGCCGCTTCCAAGAAGAAGACAACCAAGAAAAGCGCTGCCAAGGGGAGCACAACTAAAAAGAAGTCGACGAAAACGGGCTCGTCGAGCGCGAAGAAAAAGAGCGGCAAATAAATTTGTGGGCCGGTTTCGCCGTAGGTGTCGTGGAAAAACGTCCGGCGCAGCGGGATGAAATCTGATGCATAACGAAAAGGGGCCGGCGAATAGCCGGCCCCTTTTCGTGTATCCCGGGCGGATCAGGCGTCTTTTTTCGGTTCATCTTTCTTCTGGGGCTTGATCTCGATCTCTTCTTTCCCTTCAGACGCCTTCTTGAAATTGCGGATGCTCTTGCCGAGTGCGCCGCCTATTTCCGGCAGCCGTCCCGCGCCGAATACCACCAGCACGATAATCAGAATCACGATAAGCTCAGGCATGCCGAATCCGAACATACGCTAACCTCCAAAAACTATAGAGTTGTCAGCGAGTATCGCATCCGGCCGGCGAAAAATCAAGCGCAACCACCGTGGAGCAGGCATCCGGCGGCCGGCCTTACATTTCCTCTGTTTGCTGCTATACTGTATAACCATTTAGTGCAGACCGCCGGATTTCACTCATGGCGAGATCGTCGGCCAACGGCGTCCGGGCGAAAGGAGAAAACGATGAAGTGTCCCCATTGCGGCAGCAGGACAGCGGTGCAGATAGACATGCATTCGGAAGGGTTCAGCTCGGAAGAGTCGCCAGTGAAGGAGTGTGGCGACTGCGGCCTTGTTTGGCGGGTACGGGTGGTCAAGGGCAGCTCGCAGATAGACATCATCAAAGAATCCGGCCACGCGGCAAAAAAATGAACAGCCTCCCGTGCGGGAGGCTCATGTGGCGGTGACAGGGGGAGCCGCCGGTCAGACCGGCTCGAACAAGTCCTTGCCCGCTCCGCAGATGGGGCAGACCCAATCATCGGGCAACTCCTCGAAGGGTGTGCCGGGATTGATGCCGTTTTCCGGGTCTCCCGCCGTGGGGTCATATTCGTACTGGCAGATGGTACATCTCCAACGTTCCATGGACCGTGGTCTCCTTTCCAGCCGGAGAGGGATTTTTTCTCCATCTCTCCGGACCGTGGTTGATGGCTATCCCTTCCAACTGATGCACTGAACCGGGCACCCGTCGATGGCCTGCTGGATTTCCTGCTCGCCGGCCCCGTTGGGATCATAGACCTCCGACTTGCCGTCCTCGTTGAACCGGAACACTCCCGGACAGGTCGCTACGCAGAGCCCGCAACTGATGCATGAATCCTGATCAACCGTCGGTATTCGTGCCATGTGAAGCCTCCTTGTGTATCGAATGGACTCCATTGTAGCAGTGGAACAACCGCTGTCAATGGCGGCGCAGCCGTGTCATTTGCCGGGATTTCCCCTCTGCACGCCCTCGCAGCAAGTCAGAGGCGGCCCTGAGTTACGGACCCTTTCATCTTATCCCGATGCCCACACTTTTCAGGCTGTGAAGCCTCCCATGCACGTTGTGTCTTCCGCGCCACACAAGGACAAGGCGCTCCTCGTCCGGCTCGACCATGAGCGTATCGAGTTGCATCTTCAGTTCATGGGCCGTGGCTCCGATCGCCACCGAGACGCGGGGTGCGATGCCGGGCAGGGTAAATTCCAGCCTGCCGTTGCGCGAGGCGTTTGCGACAAGCACCTGTTCCGTGCCCGACAGGTGTCGGTTTGACATGAGGCCCGGTGCTGCGGACGAGTGGAAGCACGAATCCATATCCTCCGGCGGGAGGGGGTTCACGTACTTTCGCCAGTGATCGTCATAGGTGCCGGCGTACTTCGCCCGAGGCTGCCAGTGGGGCGGAATCGGCCCGAACCCCATGGGCCGGGGACGGTCGTCGGTCTTTCTTATGGGATGCGTCGGGTCTTCCAGGTTGGGAAGGCGAAGACCGTCGATCTCCTGTTTCGTTCTTTTCGCCAGAATGCCCCTTCCCACCGGATTTTCGAGGCAGAACTCATGGTTTTTCGGGTCAGGCCAGGTCGCGTCCGCCCCTCCGAAGGCCAGTTCCCAGACGAGGGGAATCTTCTCGAACGGAGCAGCCCTCGACATCGACACCATTCCCAGGCACTTCATCCAGATCCGTTCGCCGAAGACCCGCACCGTCTTTCGCACCGGCCCCACGGCGAAGGTCACATCCACCGACTCGACTCCCACCTTTGGCGCCCAGGCGTGGCCGAGGAGGATGCAGTCGGTGCCGGGCTTCTCCAGTGTGATGTCGGTGTCGTGGATGAGGCTCGATGAGGCGGGATCGTCGGAGTAGAGAGGCTCGAAGCGGACTGGCACCTGCTCTTCCGCCACGGAGAGGGTTCCGTCCCGATTGATCCGCCACGTTCCCTTGACGATGACAAGGAGCGTTTCGGCGCCGTGGCGATCGGAGAGAAAGAGCGGGGTGGCGGCGAAGGGGGTGGAGTTGAGGAGGTCCATCCGGTCTGTCTCTTTCTAATCGTTATGCTGCAGAGCATCCACAGCAATTTCCGCCAACCGCAGATGGGTCGGTGTACCGGCCGTAATAATCCGGAGCAGGCTGATCACCAGGGGACAGGATGAGCGGCAACGTCTTTGCCATTCTCTTTACCTCGTTGATATCGCAGCAGGCTGTTGAAACAGTCATCACGCGGCAATACGCCTGGACCATCGCACGATACGCCAATGTCTTGTCGCTGCATTCAATGCTTGTTCCCAAGTCCCTGCTTCTTCTCTCTGGTCAGCTTTTCCAGATCGTTCTTAACGATGTAGTCGTGGAACGACATCGTGCCCTTTTCGGGAAAGTCCCGGTTTTCCAAATCCCAGTGGTAGATCTTGTCAAGTCTTGAACCGACAAAACCGGTCGGGTTGGTGGTCCAGGCGAATTTTCCTTCATCGAAATACGTATCTGCCAGCAGGATGGGGGAACCCAGGTAATGAGGGTATTTTTCGGAGACAGGCATGAGGTAGGTCTTGGCAGCACCTGTGCGTTCATATTTGAAAACGACCCATTGACCATCTGGCGAGATAACAAACTGCGATGCACCACTTGTCAACAAATGTGGCACTGGTATATTTTTCTTTTCCCAACCAATATAGACGGCCCCTTTTTTCCCGCGAAGAATAGCAAAGGGGAATTGGGGATGAACATATATTCGTGAAAAATCAATTTTGTCTTTATACTGCTTTAGAGCATCCTCCAGCGGATGGTGGGCCACCTCCAGCTTCATGTCGAAAACTTGAAGTTTCTTTTCTAAGATACGGTACAGAAATACTCTCTCTTTCGTAGTTGTCCATATTGTACCAGCCGGCTTAAATACTTCCTTTATTACCTTGTGCTTATCATCACTCAAATCAATCAATTGTAAAAAGTTGTTTGAATCGAATGGTTCTTTGGCATTACGCTTCTGCGATTCTATTTCAAACAGAAACCGTTTGCGTTCTGAATCGGCTAAAGCGATTTTTTCAATGTATTGTGTAATTGGAAACACTATGCGGTACTCCCGGTGCAGTTTCTTTTTGAAGTCAAACAACAGGAAACGCCGAACCTGGCCGTAGCCCAGGATATCCTTGGCGGTTTGCGAAACAAACTCTCCACCGCCGCTCATGTCGTCCGCGGCATTGCGGAAGTAGCGGTCGTAATCGATTTTCCCCTTGGGAAAGGAGATGATGGTAATGGCGTTGCCCATGTCGTTGCTTCCCACAGCATTATCAAAAGGCACTGGAAAGACAGAAACGTTGCGGTAGCCGCCGAATAGGCCACCACCAATCGTGAAAATTAGGGGTTCGAGAGACTGCGCAGATGTGAAGTCTTGTATTTCGTACAGATAAGAGGGTTCCATTTGACTACCTCCATGAGCGATCGCATTTGTGGAAAACAAGATGATGCTGATCAAAGTAAAATATAGCCATTTCAAGTATTTCATGGTGTCTCCTTGAATATTACATGGCCGTGATTGGCAAACTTGATCCAGGCAACTTCTCTACGAATTTCATTGATTTGATACTCCTCGAGTTCATCGAGCACTTCTAAAATCTTCTTATCTTTCGCCCGCATCTCAATGATGTTCTCCGCAATCCGTCCAATCTGCTGATCCAGCCGATAGAAGCGGTAGGGGTTATATTGGGTGAAGGCCGGCCAGAGGCTGGTGTCGAAATCATCCAGGAACTTCTTGGTCTCCGTGCAGTAGTCCCACAGATTCTTGCCCACGAAAGGGAAGCTGTAGACAAAGGTCATGTACCAGTCGGTGCCGAACAGGATGCGGTCTTTGATTTTGGGGTGCTTCCGGATGATGGCTTTGAAATTCTTTCGAAATCCGCTGTCGGCGAATGATGACGAGATGTCGGTGTAGAAGTTGGGGTATTCCCCGCTTTCGATCATCTCAATGATTTGGCGGTTCCATTCCATGCCCAGGTCGGTAGGCCCGCCGAAGTGGGCCAGGCAGAGGTACAGGTTTTTAAACGATACGTGCATCCGTCCATCCACCAGTTCAGCGCCTCCGTCCAGCAGTTCCTTCCAGGCCTGGGGGGAGGCGAAATGCCTGCTGAAGTAGCCCGACCTTTTGTCTTGCTTCTGTTTCCGGTCGTTCTCCCCGTCGAGGGGGTGTTCGAAATCGAAGTATTCATCTCGTTCGTAGGCGGCAGCCCCTTTCGGGGTGCAGTGGTTCAAGATGGGGATGCCGCGCAGGCAGCATTTGGCGTAGAAATCCTTCAGAATCGGCAGCCGCGGATCCCACGGACGATGCCCCTGGGCGGTGTACATCTTGAACCCCAGGTAGATCCCCCTGTCTCCAACCTTGTCGAGCACCTCGGTGGCGTTTTTCTCCAGATGCCAGCGGCGCGGATCGAAGTGGTACATGGGGAGAAGCTTGAGTGGATATTTCACGACGGCAAGCTCGGTGTATTGCAGCTGCTTCATCCAGTTCTCGTAGAGAACGGTTTCCGCGTCCGGCATCAGCACCGGCGCGGCGACGATTTTCACCTCTCGGGCATTGCCTTTGTCATCCAGGTAGGAGCCGGTTATTCCCTCTATCTGTGCCTCTTCCTGGTATGTATCAAACTCCTCCGGCGTCATGTGCTTTTCAGAGGTATTCGCCTGCTTGTCCCGCCTTACATAGACGCTATTATCGCGCGGGGCCTTTACCCACTCGCCATGCTGCGGCGTCCAGTAGGCGCAGGGCTTGTTCGCCTCGATGTCTTCTCGATTTTTATAGAGGGGGTTGTAGACCCTGAGACCGAAGTAGCCGTCAATATGGCAGTACTCCATGTCCATGGTCATGACTACGCTGGTGAAGATGAGGTGGGGGGCATCCTTGTAAAGGGCTTCCTCCATGAAATAGTTGGTTAGAACCTTCTCGCGCTCCAGTATGAAGCCTTCGGCAACCTCGATGGTTTTTTTCTTCTGCTGTGCTACCAGATCAATTAAGGGTGAGGCCTGCAGGATGCCTTCATCAGGATTGAGAGGGGAATTGCCGAGCAACTGGGATACGGCCCGCACTGGAGCCCAGACAGGCTCGAACAAGGCCGTAAAGATGGCGCCAAGGGTCAGGCCGCTCCCTTCTATCCATCCCCGGGAGGCGGAGGTCACCGTCTGCAGCATGGCCACTGGGCCCGGCCCCTGGTCCCTGACGAACTGCAAGGGGGCACAGCGTCCGCTCTGAATGTGCATGTGGGAATCGACAATGACGGTCGGCTGGTACATGCTGATAGTGTGGATCTCGCCACACATCATGTCGGGCTTGACGTGCTGGAGAACCTTTCCCTTGGGATCGTTTTGCTCGATTCCCTTGTGGCTGGCGTCTGTCACGGGGTGTCCCCAGGGCGTTTGGTTTGCACTACAGCCGTCCGGTTGTAGAAAAGGGTGTATTTGTTGTTAAGGGCGGCTTCTTCCGGTTCGAAGATGACCTCGAACGTTACATTGGCGTCCTGATCAGTCAGTTCAATTATTCCCTTTTCGTCGGTAGACTTTTCCACGATGCTGCCGTCCGGCATCTTGATTTTGACTACTCTGCCGCCGATGGGTTTGTTGTCTTCGTGACCGAGTTTGAAAGTCCGGCTGTTCTCATCATATGTGTCCCACGAAAGATACTCGACCACCTTAAGGCGAAAGGTCCGTTTATCGGGCACAACTTTCTGCTCGCCGCTCGACTGCCCGGCATTGGAATCGTTGTTCACTCCCATGATTTGTGCTCTCCCGAAAACTGTGGCGATGCGGCCGAGGAAACCTCGTGCTTACATGGCGTTTTTATTGTTCTGCGTCATGGGATCGGAGTTGCGGCATGCCCCTTTCCCCTCAATCTTGACATCGAATGAGTAGTTGATGAACTCGGCCTTGTCCTGTATCGTGCCCGACCCAACTCCTTTTTTACTGCCAGGCTCATCACCACTGCTTTTTTTGTAGCAGCACCCGTCGATTGCGCCCATGGTGCCGTCGATCTTCACCGTCTTTGTGCCATCGGCGAGACTGGCCGATCTGGCGACGTTGGTATAGGGTATCGGTACGACTGTATTGCCCATCGGGGTAAGACAGACATCCGGGCCGCTTACGACAACAGCTCCACTCCCTTTGTTGCTCATTCCCTGTTTGTTAACGAAAACCGTTGATTTTCCCACTACCGTCTCCTTGGGGGTTCTATTTCTCGCTCTCCAATACCAAAGCACCGCATGGCCCATGGTCATCGGAGCAGGTCACCAGTATCGGCGATTGCAACCATCCACGAACAAGCCCTTGCATGGCAATACTTGCCAAGACCACGCCGCTGGCGGCGCCGATGTCGCCGTAGCAGTTAGCCGGCGTCCAGAGCCGCCTGCTTTCATCCAGTTTGTCGAAACAGCGCATTTCGGCCATGCCCCATTCCCTGGCTCGGGAATTTTCACCATTGAGGTCGCTGAACACCGCACGGATCGCCTTTTCTTGCACCCCGCTCAGGGCGGCATGGCAGGCCTCGGTCAGCCCGCTGTTTCGTCCGAGGGAGCTCGATGCCCGCGGCGCGGGTTCTACTGCCAGCCCAAGTCCCGCAATACTCCCGAGGATCGGCTTGCCTGACTGCTTTGCTCCGGCTCGGTTCTCAATGACCATGAACCCGACCGCCTCTCCGGCAATGAGCCCCTGGTGACGGCCATAGCTTGCGGATTTGAGGCGGCAGTCCTTCTCGAACCAATTCAGGGTCGAGGTTCTTAGCAAGGAATCAACTCCGCCGACGATACACACCGCGTCGGGATTGCTATCGATCAGGCGGCTGGCTTGTTCAAGGGAGTACATCATGGATGCGTTTCCCCGGGGGATAGCCTGAAGGCCGGGTTTGTCCGTCCATTTCCCGATTATCCCGCGCAACGGAAACAGGCTGCTTTCTTCATAGCGCGGACCGGGCCGTTCTTCGGAGGCTACTCCAAGGAAGAGATGGATCTGTGAAGGCCTGCGCGGGTCTTGCCGAAAATACTCATCAAGGAGCTTTTCAAGGCAAAGAGCGGCGACACCGGCCATCCGCTGAGGTGTATCCCAGCTGTCATGAATCCCCCTGATCCGCGCCACGGTGATAGGGTTGTCGTTTTCGTCCCGATAGTCGTCGTACTCGGCAAAGCGGGAGATTCCCGCCCTGACTGACGCCGCCGTCGGGGGGCCGTCATGCCCTACGGCAGTAACGCAGCTTGCCCCGGTAATCGCCAGCGTTCTCATATGGCCGCAACCTCTTTGCGCTGTCTGGCCGCTGGTGCCCGCACTTCAAACATCGGTCGTCCAGGATTCATCCGCGCCAGCTCAAGGGCGGCGGCCGCACGCTGACGCTGAAGGCCCGTTTTGAGAGCCAGCCGGAGATGTTCAGGCGAGACCGGCTTCCCGAGAAAGTGACGGGTTCCGCTTTGAAAACGGCCTTTATTCTTGCCCCACCATGCGGCAACCAGGTCGGCATCGGGCCAGGGGAGGTTTTCATCGGCATCCATCGCCACATTGAGATCCTTCGGATCATCGGTGGGGCCGGCATTGAAGCCTTCGGGCCGTGTGCCTGCCAGTTCTTCGAGCTCGATATCGATGCCGGTTATCATGGTGAGCGCTTCCCCCGCCACTCGTGCGATCGTCGGCGTATCCATCCGGTCGATGAGCCACGGAACAAGGGACGGATCACCCAGAGCCCCCGCGCCTATCGCAGCAAATCTGATCGTTTCAGACGATTGAGCGAGCTCTCGTTGCCAGGCACGTGCGCTTTCGGGGCGCATGCACCGCACGGAAACGTTCAGGGCTTTCTCGGCATATCGGGATGAGGATGCGACGAAACCTCTCAGCACGCCGACGGCTGTGCCAATGCCTGCAAGGGACGCGGACCATGCGGCGGAAAAGCGGATTTCGTCGTCGTGGTCCGTCAAGTATTCTTGCAGCCTGAAATCATTAAGTTCGCAGCCCCTGCCCAACTCCCCGTATGCACGGAGCCCGCGGGCCATCAATAACGGGGAGGTATCGTTCACGGCTCTTGTCAACTGCGGGCCCGGATCGTGCCGGTGGATGGCGCAAGCCGCCATGCCGATGTAGCGATGAACGGGCGATTCTTCTGCCAGTAGCTGCTCTATGCGCGGCCTGGCCTGTTCGTAGGGAAGCCACCCCAGTGCGGAAATGACGGTGCGGGCCTTCTCCCGATCCGTCCCCATCGCATTCATGACCTGCTGAAGATGCTCACTGTTGCCGCTTTCGAAGGCCAATACCGCCGGGGCGAAGAGTCCTTCGACCGTGTCGCCCGCAAGCGCAGATCGGCATATCTCCCAGGACGCGTCGCCACCCACCCGTAAGCCATCGACCTGTGCTTCAAGTCGTTCATCGAAACGTTCGAGGTCACTCAGAGAAAAATGAGGAGATTGCAGGATGCCACCTCGAAGATGCCAAAGAAACGCTGCCTCTGCGGCAAGTTGGTGCAATATGGATGATATTGTTGGATTCATCTGTTGAGGGGTGTGATAATTCAATTGATTCCAACGGACGCGCCTTTGATCCTGTTCTCACCAGAAGACTGGCTGAGCAGGTAGGCACCCTTGATGATCACCTTGCCGGCGCTGGTGAGAACGATACTGGCTTTTCCGCATTTGAGCTCGATTTCTTCCCGGGCATCAAACGTGATCCGCGCCCCGTCGACAATCACTTCGTTCGGAACTGTCTTCGCAGTTTCGGCCGCTGTCGCATCGGCGATCTCATCAAGTAGTGAGTACATTGTGTCGACAATGATCGGCTTTCCGGGATCGTTGTTCTCAAATGCCAGGAGGATTTCTTTCCCTGCCGGGTTGCCCGTGTCCAGAAGCCGGTTTTTCACCGAGGTCGTGAGCCGGGCGGCGATGGGACCCAGAGAGTTCTCCGGGTAATCGACGATAAACCTGTTGTCGGCTGCGGAAACGATGCGGCCGACGCGAAACCCTTCCGACAGGGTGCTGTTAATTCCAAACGAAATAGCTGAAGCCTTTTTTCTCACATCATTCTCCGCATATCCCGTGGCCCTGGGTTCAATTCTGGAAAATTTTGCTCGCCTTGATCGTTATGCTGCTCCCATCCATGACAATGGATGAAGAACCGGCCTTAAGCGTGATTTTGGACGCCTCGATGACATATTCGTTAGCTTTGGCGTAATATTTGGCGCTGATGGTTTCCGTGTAGTTGCCGTTTGTATTGGTGGTTCTGTCACCTTTTACGTTCTCACTCATGTTGTTGCCGACGAACACCGCTTTTGCCAGTCCGACTTCTTCCGTCTTGGCGCCGGCAACCGTCTCGTTCATGACGCCGCCTACCGCAACTTGGTAGAGGCCGCCAATGGCTATCTCCTTTGCGCCGCCGATTGTTTCGAGTGAATTTATGCCGACAGTCTCATTCTTGAAACCGCCTACGCTCAGAGTCATGTTGGCGCCGATGCTTTCGTTGTGGTTTGCCCCTACCTGGATGGACTTGTTGACACCGACACTCTCGCTCTGATCCACCCCCACTGTTTTCGAGCGGTTGTTGCCGACGGTCAGGCTCTCGTCCCGCCCGACAGTCTGCCCCTTGTCGTTCTTAACCAGAATGTTCCAGTCCTTTTCGCTCTGCAGGTAGATCTCCTCGCTTCCCTTCTTGTCCTCGAAGCGGAGTTCATGGAAATTGTCCGTGCCGCCGTTTGGGTAGCTGCGGGTGCGGATGCCGCTCTGGGTTTTGCTGGCGGGCAAAGCGTACGGTGGCTGATTTTCGGAGTTGTACGCACTGCCGATTACCATGGGGCGGTCGGGGTCTCCCTCAAGGAACGTGACAAGCACCTCGTCTCCAACACGGGGCAGAAACTGGGTTCCCCATCCGCCGCCTCCCCAGGGCTGGCCGACCCTGACCCAGCATGAGGTCCTACCATCCTTCCGGCCGCGCCGGTCCCAGGGGAACTGCACTTTCACCCGCAGGTAGCCGTCGGGGTCGGCGTGGATTTCCTCGCCGGACGAGCCGGTAACGACAGCAGTCTGAAGTCCGACGATGACAGGCCTGTCGGCGACGATCTGGGGGCGGACCGTTACGGTGGCCGGCACGGCGATAAATTCGTTGTCGTAGCGAAAGCCGCCATCTCCGGCATGCTCGCCAAGCACCTGGGGCTGAGCGCGTGATGGATTACTGCCACCGGCAGATACTTCCCGGCATAATCGTGGCCGGAAAGTTCCCACTCGTGTCCCGGCATCATGCGGGGGCACGAACTCTGCCCTTCTGCGGTCTCGCCGAGCACCAGCAAGCGCTCCAGGCGGACGTTGGCCAGATAGGTGCCTCGTTCCTCATTGAAGTAATTGCCGGGGAAGTCGTAGACCTCCCGCTGAGCGGACGCCTTTCCCTGCCGCTGGGTGGTCAAGTCGAGGTTCGTGTGCTTGTAATAATAATCGCGCTGTGACACCTTGCCGGGACGAACGCGGCGCGAGTAGATGAAGTCGAAGACGCTCTCCTTTCCGGGCACCATGCCGTCATTGGTGTTGAAGGGGATCTGGCGCTTGCCGGGCATGTAGAGATAGCCTGAGTTGGTGTCGGAAAAGACGATGACGTGCTTGTCTTCGTAGTGCTCGAAAAAGTAGAAGATTCCCTCCTCTTCGAGAAGTCGCGAGACAAAGTTCAGGTCCGTTTCCCGGTACTGGACGCAGAATTTGCGCAGGCGGTCCTCCCTGGAGAGTGCAAAGCGGTAGCGGTCACTGGTGATATTGCTCTCTTCGAGGATTTCGGCGACTATGTCCTGAACGTTCTTGAACTGGAAAACACGGCAATCCTGCTCCAGCGAAAGAAACCACAGGGCCGGCACAATGTGGGCGTGATAGAGATCGTAGCCGCCATCCGTTCCGAGAGAGGTGAATTCCCGGACAACACCGTGGAAATAGCGCGTTCCACCCTGATGATCTACGGAAAGCACGGCTTCCTTGTCGATCACCTCGTCGAGCGCTACATTGTTTTGGGTTGCCAGGGTGAGGTGGATGTCATAGGGATGGGATATACGCTCGTCGACGGTGAATCCCGCTACCGACAGTAAGTACCTTGTGGCGGGAATCTCGAACTGAAAGCTTGATGTTGAGCCCTGAGAAAGAAGGCTTGCCGCGGCCTTTTGGATTGTCATGGCGTTTTCCTCGTGAAACTTACGAATTGCTCAGAGAGGCGGTGGCGATGACCCCTTCAGTTCCATCTCTTGCGGAATCCTCCGACAAATGTTTCTCCCCACCACGGTTGCCGAGGTGTTGATCCAACTTGAGAATGTGATGCAGGCGCATAGGGTGTCTTGCCGTAACTGTGACTGGCAGCTTTGTGCGAAGGGATTACCACCTTCTGTCCGACAGCTATTCGGTTCCTGTCGGTTATTGAGGGATTAACCGTAAGTATTTCGGCCACTGAGAGGTTATGCATGCGGGAAATTCTAGACAGGGTATCTCCGGGCCTTACAACGTAATGTTGAGCGTTGCCCCCGTTTCCAACATGCTTTTTCGCCAATTTAGTCTTCGATCGGGATTGACCAACTGTGGTCATTGCTCGATGATTCTCTGCGTTGTCGGTTGCTCCGCGTGCATCCTTCAGAATGCTCTCAATATCATAGCCACCAAACGTTGACACATAGTGTTCAATGGACGTGCCGTTTCCATCTTTCGGAATGTTGCGGCCTGCAGATTTGAGATAACTTTTCAGCCCTCCGACCCCCTTCAGATAGGCTCCTCCGATCATTCCCGATTTCGTGATAACGATCCCGTTGACCGTTGTGCTCTCGTACAAATCCAGATGCAACGCTTTGATTTGTTTCCAGAGGTTGGCCACGTGGTGCCGGATTGCGTCTTCCTGGGCTTCAGGGGCAGAGAGAAAATCCACCTTGCTCTTAACGCCTTTCCGTCCCGTCCAGTGACCGATCCAATCGTTGTCAACGTATTTGCCTTCTGCATTTTTCCTGGCGCCCGTTCCATCGTGGAGATAATATCCCGCATCGATCAGGGCATACTCTCCCATTTGGTACTTACCCAAATAGCCACTGTAGTTTTCGATGTCATATCTCCTGCTCGACTCTTTCTGTGCCAAAGCAGTCAAAAAATCCTCAAACGTCTTACTCACGGCATACGCCCTCAATGGAAATTGTTACTGTTCGGTATCATGTTATTGAATGAATCATGGACGTTTATGCGAGAAGCCGTATTTGGCACCACGACAACTCCAGACTGACTTGTCTTCCACAATCAGATCAACAAAATCGGATGTTGAAACGGTGGATAGACTGACATTTTCCTGAATTATCAACTGAAGTATGTTACGCCATGTTCGGCCTTCTTGCCTAAAAATCACGAACCAGCACCCTTCAGTGCCGCAAAAATAGGGATATTGTCGCACATATGCCAGAATCTCACGCGTACCGTCGTGATTAAGGTCGGCCAGTGCAATGTCGATCTGAACAGGTTCTTTCGAGAGGGTCTTTGCCTCCCGGATCTCTTTCTTCAACAGTGCCTTAACGATTTTTCTCTCTCGCTCGTGCTTTGTGGCAGAAAAAGTCACCTGCTGGTCAGCGTGGGCCGAGATAGCCCCGAGCAGTAGCATATAGATAGCTACACACACGCCACAGAATCTCATTTGCTACCTCGTAATTGTTTTGCCATCTTCGGGTAATGCACACGCCATGTCATGCTAATAGTCTTGCAATGTTGAGATTATCTGATAATGCACCCTCCCCGTCGCCGGGGAGGGCATACCATCAGAAAATAACTACTTGGGCACGCTCCAGGAATCCTCGGCCTCGATACCGTTGGGCTCCCAGGTCCACTTGATCTTCTTGTAGGAGAATGCCACCTCTTCCATATGGCCGTAGGCTCATTGTCGGGAAGAAGCGTCATGGGCATGTAGGGTTTCATCTCGACCACGATGGCATCCTCAAGGGTGGTGGTGAAGTAGTGCTCTTCCAGTCCCTGCTTGTTGATCCGGTACCACTTGATCTGCACGTTTTTCATGTGCTCTCCGGTGCAGAGGGCCTGATAGAGTTTCGGCGAACTCTTGTCGAACATCTTGACGATCGACAGGGGGCCATGGACGCGCTTGCCGGTGGGCAGGCCGTCATGGGGATTGCGCGGCATGTGGATGTCGTGCTTCATTTCGTAAAGCTGGATAGTGTTTTCGCGCCCCTGCAGTTCGCAGGAACCGTCGATTTTCCCCTGTTTTTCTCCAGTCAGGGTCATGTGGGCGGGCATTGCCATCTGCTGCTACCTCCTTGTGATGTTAAATTGCGGCCCCTGATGGTCCGCATTGCAGGCACCGGCTCCGATTCTGTCGCGTCCCTACTCTTTATCCAGTTTCCCCACCAGTGACAGCGTGAAGTATGCCCCCATGTACTTGAAGTGAGGGGTGACCTTGAGGCCCACCCGGTACCAGCCCGGCTCACCCGGGACGTCCTCAACGGTCACTTCGGCCTGGCGCAGGGGGCGGCGACTGCGAACGCCGGGCATGGGGTTATCCATCTCTGAGACGTACTGACGAATCCACAGATTGAGCTCATTCTCCAGATCACCCCGTTCCTTCCACGTGCCGATGTGCTCTCGCTGGATCACCTTCAGGTAGTGGGCGAGGCGGCTGACGATGAACATATAGGGGAGCTGGAGCCCCAGCTTGTAGTTGAGCTCGGCCTCTTTTCCCTCCTTGGAGTTGCCGAAGGATTTCGGCTTCTGGACCGAGTTCGCAGAAAAGAAGGCGGCATTGTCACTGCCTTTTCGCATGGTAAGGGCGACGAATCCTTCTTCGGCCAGTTCGAATTCGCGGCGCTCGCTGATGAGCACCTCGGTGGGGATCTTGGTCTGGATGGCTCCCATTGCCTGGTACTGGTGGAGCGGCAGGTCATGCACCGTTCCGCCACCCTGGGGACCGATGATGTTGGCGCACCAGCGGAAGTTGGCAAAGCTCTCGGTGAGCCGGGTGGCGAAGGCGAAGGCTGCGTTGCCCCAGCAGTAGCGGTCGTGGCTGTCGGAGACCTGCTCTTCGTAGTTGAAACACTTGGCCGGCCTGGTGGCCTCGCCGTAGGGGAGTCGCAGGAGGAAGCGGGGCAGGGCCAGTCCCACGTAGCGGGCATCTTCGCTCTCGCGGAACGCTTGCCACTTGGCGTACTGGGGGCCTTCGAGGATCGACGTGATGTCTTTCAGGTTCGGCAGGGCGGTGAAGTCATCGCAGCCGAAGAACTGGGGTGATGCGGCGGCCATGAAGGGGGCGTGGGCCATCCCGGCCACGGCAGCCAGGTTCTGGAGGAGTTTGATGTCCTGGGGACCCGGGCCGAAGTCGTAGTTGCCGATGATCGCTCCGAACGGCTTGCCGCCGAACTGACCGTACTCGGCGGAGTAAACGGTCTTGTAGAGGCCCGATTTGGCCACCTCGGGAGCGTCTTCGAAGTCGTCAAGCAGTTCCTCCTTGGTGGCGTTCAGGAGCTCGATCCGGTTGTTTTCCCTGAAGTCGGTCCGATCCACCAGGAAGTGGAGCGACCGCCAGCATGATTCCAGTTCCTGGAACTGGGGATGGTGAAGGATCTCGTCCATCTGGAGGGAGAGCTTGCGGTCGATCTCGGCGAGCATGTCGTCGAGCACTGCTTTGGATACCTTCGGGGCTTCGGTTCCCGGCTCCAGGAGCTGGGCCATGAGGGCCTCGACCCCTTTTCTGGTGATAGAGTAAGCCTCGTCGGTCGGTTGAAGTTTAGTGACCCGGACGATATCCTCCAGGAGCGACGTGTCGGACGCACTCTGCTCCTGGAGGGGAGCCGTTCCGTTCATCTCTGTGCTCATTCTCTCCTCCTTATCCTTCGATCCCTATTTCGGCCATTAGCTTGGCGCGGGCGATGTCGTCAACGACCAGTTCCTGGATTTTCCTCCGGAAATCCGGGATGTTGGAGAGTGGGGCCTTTAGCGCCCGCAGTGCCTCGCGCAGCTCCAACAGGCGTTTCATCTCCGGCACCTGCTCCACGATGGCCTCCGGGCCAAAATCCCTCAGAGATTCTATCCTCAGCTTTACCGGCAGCTCCTCGTCGGGTGCATCGTAAAGCCGGTTGGAGACGGCGATGTTCAGCATGATTCCCTGGGCCTTCATTACCTCGTTGAAGTTTTCTTTGTCCACGGGCACCGGGTCCCGCTTCTCCACGGGCCGCTCGTCCGGTTGCCCGGTAAAGTCCCCTAACACCAGGATTTTAAGGGGAAGCTCCACTTCCTCGCGCCCTTCGCCATCGGCGGGACGGTAGACGATGTTCACCCGTTCCTTCGGTGCTACGGATGCTTCATTCGACATGTAATTCTCCTTTTGTGTGTGATGGGAACGTGCCGTCCGTGGCGTGTATCCCGTTGAATTCAGCTTTACCCTTCTGTCAACCGTACTGGTTCAGCCTGCCTTCAATCCTCGGCCGGCCCCCCCACCTGTTCCTCGATCCGCTTGATCGCCAGGTTCCAGACGGTTGTGAAGACGATCTTCTTCGCCGGATCTGCCCCATAGATCCTCTGGTGATCGATGGAAAAGAAATCGGCGGGCGAATCCCGACCGATCCGTGCCGTGGGAACCTTGAGGGCCTTGCCCGACGAATCGGGGACGGTGCCGTCGCCGGTGCCGGAGAAGGGCTCCAGGGCGACCACCGCCGTTGCTCCTGCGGAGGTGTCCCGTATTTCGTCGTTACTGTCCACATAGGCCCGGAATGCCCCCTTGTTCCTGAACTGGTGGGGCGTAGAATGCACGTGGGGTTCGCGGGTATAAACGATCCGGTCCGGTGAGTCGAGGGTGGTGGAGTAGAACTGGATCGTGTCGTCGTGGACCCGGGAGCCGAGGTTGTCGTGGAATTCTTCGGCTTGAGAGAGATAGCGTTGATAGAATGTCCACGGACTTCTTTTTCCTGGTCTAATTGAATCTGTTTTTTCACCCGGATCAAGCCAGTCCGGGTTCACCATCCGCCAGGGTACGTTGTCTCGGACGCGGTAGATATCCTCATAGGGGTTGCTTCGAGGAAGGCTCAGGGGCCGGCCGTCGGCCCCTGGGTAGGCGAGCCACTGCCGGCTGCCGCTATTGTCCCGGTACTCCTTGTTCGGCAGCAGTTGCAGCCCCCCCGGCATGTTCCCCAAGAGCGCCGTCACCTCCTCACCGTCGGTACCGAGGATCCAGGCCGAGGCATACCCCTTGGCCAGCCGCTCGAACATCTTCACGGGATTGAGAAACCAGTCCCAGATGCTCTTGCGGGGTCCGCCGGCAGGGCGCTCGAACCCGGCTTTCATCCGCCAGTAGGCGGCGGGTGAGCCGGTGGCCGGCTGCACGCCGTGGACGACCCCGAGCACTTTTTCTGCGGCACCGTGGAGCACGCAGGCGGACCGGGCCACGAGCCTCCCATGGAGTGGGTCACGAGGATCACCCGAGTGCAGAGGCGTTCCAGGGGGCGCCCCGCTTCGTCCTTCAATCCTTTGGCATAGTGGTCGATGGTGGCACCGATATACTCCTTCAGCTTCCTGCCTGCCTCCAGATTTGAGGCGGTCCAGTTGTAGCCGAAGGCGTGGACCGGGAACTCGAAACAGTGTCCCACCGGCTCCTCCCATTGGTGATCGTGAAGTGCCCGCAGGATCGGTCCGTAACTCCCCCACATGACCCCGCCCCAGCCCCGTTTGTCGGCGCCGGGGTAGCGTCGCAGAAAACTTTTGTCGAGCTTCGGGTTGTCGGTGTCGACCTCCAGGTAGTCGGGATCGAACCCCGGGCCGACGACGAGGGTCTTCTTTTTCTTTGCGGAAACGTCGAATCTGCCGTAATTCAAAAACATGAAGCCAGAAGAGTCGGGGTCCCATGCTCTCGTCCCTTGCTTCTTGCCCTTGGCGAACTTCAGTCGGCTTCCCATGATGCCGGGGATGAAGATGATCGGGATCACCTCCCGCTCGATGACGATCCGGTTCTGCGCCTCGGTCCTGAGACCCCGTATGGTGTCGAACAGCTCCCACCACTTGATGTCGATCTGGTTGATTTCCGAGGAGATGCTCACCCGTCGTTCTCCCCGTTATCTGCCGGTTCCATACATCGGTTTCAGCGAGTTAAGCACTGCGTCCCAGACCTGGAGCTTTTGCTCCAGTTTGCCATCAGCGCTGTCCATGGTAATGCGTATCTCCGGATACTCTCCGGAATCCTTTCTTCCCCGGTATTCCCATGCGAAGTTCAAGACGGTTTTGTTGCCATCGTTCATTCTGAGAACTTCTTCTTCTCCGTCGAGGCCGGCAACAGTCTTTTTCCTGGAGCGGATTTTGTCGATATTCAAACCAGTTGCGAATCCTGTCGCCATGGCGGCCATGGTCTTTTTGATGAGACCGGCTTCTTCTACCTTGTGCGTCTCCGTTGTCTCGATGTCGATCTCCAACCCCAGCGGGTGCCCCTCGAACCGGGCGGCGGCCGTTTCCTGCTCCAGGTAGGGGAGATTGATGGCACCACGTTCGGTATAGAACCAGTTGCCAGGGGGGAGTTTGAGATCGCCGAAGCGACGGGACTGGTAGGATCTGGCGATTTCAAGCAACCAGGTCAGCATCTCCTGTTTAGCATCAGTCAAGCCGTGATACGTGAGCCATATCCCGCTTGTTCCCGAGTCAGCGAATATCAGCCAATATCCTTCATCATCAGCCCAATTGTCCCCGTAATAAAACACCCCCCGCGCCCACGTCCCAACACCGGGAAACTCGCGGGTCTCGATGATCACCCGCTCCTTTCCTTTGGGTGGCGTGAGTTTGCCGATCTCTGCCAGGCGCCTCTTCCATGCCTCGTCACGGGCCTGTGCGCGGGGAACGCTGCCGGGCCAGGCAAACTCTTCGATCTCCGCGTAGCGGAGCCTCTGCCACTGGTGAACCAGCTTCATCTCCGCCGGCACATCGATGGCGAATCTTCCGATGGGGTAGGTGGTCATCCGTGGGACTCCTTTGTCAGTCGTGGGTTGCGTGTTTTTTTTCTGCGTCCCTTCGCTGCTCGTGCAGGCAAGCAGGGTGACGATCGGCGTGATGAGCAGGAAGAGGAGCGCCCTGCGCAGGGTGGCGGATATGGTCATGTGGTGGTCTCCTCGCGGGGGAGTCTCTTCCGTTCGCGCTCGAAGTCGACGAACCTCAGGTCGTAGGCCCCCGGCGCGTCGGCGAGGTGGACGTCGTCGCAGTAGCCGTCGGGGTCGTCCCCCGGACCGGTCGTTCCCTCCATGGCGTGCCGGGCGGTGAATGAGGGGAATTCGACCCTGCCGCTTTTCAGGTCCGGATGCCTGAAGGAGAAGGTGAACGGTATCCGGTGCCCCTGGTGATCGTCGGCCGCCACGGCTATATTCTCCTGCATCAGAGGCGCCGGCGGGGTGTTCCCCGTGCCGGAGAGGTTGCTGACCATGGGGTCGAGACGGCGGCAGACCGGGCGTCCTTCGAAGAAGACGTTGTTCGAGAAGTTGACGAACTTCGCCTTGCCGCCGGTGACCCCGGAGGCGACGCCGCCGAGGGAGCCCGGCTCATCTCCGCTGCTGCGGCTGAAGACCGAATCCTTCAGCATGACCGGGTGGCCGTCCACGGCCACGGTACTGCTGCCGTTTGCCACATCGACCGACCGGGCGACGTTGGTGTAGGGAATTGGCACCACGGCGTTTCCCACCGGCGTCTTGCAGACGTCGGTGGTAGTGACTACGCCGCCGCTTTCCTTGTGGACGACGGTCTGGCCGTTGACGACAAGCGTTGCTCCCATCAGGTTACTCTTTCGTTCGTTTTCGCCTGCTGTTCCCGCCGCCACCGGTTAAGGGCATGGCGATCGGTGAAGTCTCCCCGCTCGAGACAGAGTACCCGCGTCTCTCCTCCGTCGTCGGAGGAGCAGAGGGCGACCTGCTCCCCGTTGGCGAGGTCCTTGGCAAGAGCTGCGACGGCGACGACGGTCTGCACCACGCCGAGGGCCGCGCCGCATTCCCCGACGGAGAAGGCGGGGAGCCACAGTTGCCGCTCCCGGTGTGAGGGGCCGAAAACCCGTTCTTCGGCTACGGCCCATCCCAGTGCACGCTGCCGTTCGCCGTTCAGGTCGGCGACAACCAGCCCGATCTCTTCACCGGGGCAAGGAAGTCCGTCGAAGGCTTGTATGAACGCTTCGGTGAGCCCCCGTGCCTGCGCGGGATGGCCTCCGGTGCGGGGAGCGGGATCAATGCCGTGGCCCCATGATGAGACGAACGCGTAGATGGGAGCGCCCCGCTTCCGTGCCGACTCTTCCCGCTCCAGGAGGATGGCTCCGGCCGCCTCTCCGGGGATGATCCCCTCGGGGTTGGGCCCGCTCAGAAGCCTGCCGGCCGCCAGGAGTTCTTCGAGCACCGGCAGGAAGCAGAGGGAGTCGACGGCGGCGATGAGCGCTCGCGGACATCTCCCCTCTCCGAGAGCCTTCGCCGCCTCGGCTACCCGGTCAAGAAAGAGGCAGCGTCCGGAGCCTGCCTCCCGGCCAACCGGTAGATGCTCCATCGGAGAGAGGGGGGGAAGAATGTCCGCCGGACAGGGAATTGCCCCGACTTCTTCCGAAGGGATCCCATTGATGATCCATGCCGGCACCGCGTCGCCAGGGGAGGGTGAAAGGCCGCTGGCGGCCTCCCGGAGCGCCGGTGCCAGGAGCGCCAGACTTCGCTCGCTCCCGGTCAGGCCGAACCGCACGTCTTTCCCCGAAACCCGGCTGATCGTCGCACCACGCAGGGCTGTGCCGTCGGGGGCGTCGGCCACCAGAACCGTTTCGTGCCAGGCGAAGTGGCTGCGGCTGCGGATTACGGCTGACACGGAGCGCCAGGGCGTAAATCCCATGGGGGTCACGAGACCGAAACCGGTCACGGCGATCCGCTCACCGGTTCCGGATTTTTGGGCCCCGGTTTTGGAGCCTTTTCCGCCAGCAATCGATTCGCAATCCCGTTCCATCGTTATCTACCCCTTCGTCAGTCGCACCATCTCCACCGGATCGAGGCGGGCGATCCGGTGGAGGGCATCGGCGGCCTTTTCCTTGAAGCGGGGCTCGGTCTGGGAATCGAAGCCGGCCCAGGCGAGCTTCAGCCCCCGCAGGGCCAGGACCGGGTCGTACTCTTCGAGGCCGAAGGCCCCGATGTCCGCCACGACCTGCTCCAAATGGGGGAGCGCCAGCTTGGCCCGATTGGTGTTCACGAGGAGTTGGGCCAGGGCGAGACGCCAGTGGAGCTTCTCCTTGCGGGAGGCGCCGTTGCCGAGTTGTTTCTGGAACCGCTCCACCGCCTCCAGGAGTTTGCCGTCCCGAATAAGAGCCTGGGCCTCTTCCACCTCCCGGGCAATGGCCGCGGCGCGACCGTTGTTATGGCCCACAGCAGGACAGCCGGCAACGGATGCCCCGCGCTGCGCGAGCCCCGTGAGCCACTGGCGGGTTTCCGGGGTGGCAAAGGGAGTGCCGTCGGCAAAGGCCAGGTCAGGGAGGGCCGGAAGTCGCCCCACAAAGGCAGCCGTCTCCGCGCAGACCGCTTCGCGGGCGGCGGCAAAGCGGTCGCCGAGGCGGGAGAGAGCCTTGGCGGTGAGCCGGCTCAGATCGAGCCAGAAGATGAACTGGGGAAGCCGCGCCTCAGCCGCCTTCAGGAGCGCCTCGCCGTCTCCGTGGCTGGCCAGTTCCTGGAGAAGGGCCAGCACCTGCCGCTCGGGAGGAGGGATTCGGGTTCGTCCGTTTATCGACGGCGGGAGCTCGGTTACCTTCCCCCAGGCGGCAAGGCGGGAGAGCCGATAGGATACGGGGGCCGCGGGATCCTGCTGGATGAGGGCGCCGGCCGCCTCCCCCACCTGGCGAAGCGCTTCCTCCAGCATCTGAAGGGAGGAGCCAGTGGCAATCGCCTGGCAGGGAGGCTCCACGGCGGGGGCGGCGGTTTGACGGGGCGGCGCGAATAGGCCAGCGGCGGGAGCCTCGGCTTGAGCCGGCGTAGCAACCACGGCTTCGGGGGCCGTTCCTTCTCCGCCTTCCGGCGCCATGTCCGCCAGTAGTTGCCTCAGTTTCGTAAGGGACGGGGCATCCTCCAGGCGCTCTCCCAGAAAGCGGTCTATGGCGCCAAGAGTTTCCAGCACAATGCCGTGCTGTTCAGGGGGAAGGGACCGGTTTCCCTGATGATGCAGGGCGATCGCGGTCCGATCCAGCCACCACTCCACCGATCGTTGGCGCCCCCGTGTGCGGGTGGGGTAGAGGGTGCACCAGAACCGCTCCAGGAGATCGCGCCAGACGGTGAGCCCCAGAGCGAGGCCGTCTCCCCCGCGGGTCTGGACGAGCCCCACCGCCAGGTAGCTCGCCACGAGGAGGTCCTTGGACCGGGTGGCGAGGATGTCGGCTGCCATGCGTACCACCCGTTCCCAGTCGACGGTACCGGCAGCGGCGGGCGAAGTGAGCTTGTCAACCTCTGCCTGGAGTGCGTCAAAGAGGGGATCATAGCGAATGTCCTCGCCGGCCGGCCGTTCGGGGCATATCGGTTCTTTTCCGATAGATGCAATGTCCAAGGCGTGCTCCGTTCCGATGCTGGCATGCCACCCTCCTGTGTCCGGCGCGGACCAGAGGTGGAGAAAATCTCCCGGAGCCAGGGCCCGCCGGAAGGAGGCGAGAAAGGAATGCTCCAGGTTGCCGCCCATGAAAAGGGCGTGGGGGATTCCTTTGACGGTCCTCTTGGTCAGGAGGTGCCAAAGGCTTACCAGGGTGATTTTGTCATGCACCGGCCTCCGGTCGAGCTTGACGGAGAACTCTTCCCGGCCGGCATGCCCGGCGACCAGTTGTTTGAGACGGGGGATGTCCAGGAAGGATGCATAGGGATCAAGGGGAGAGCCGAGCCGGTTCAGGCCGCGGCGTCGTTCCGCCAGGCCGTCCCAATCCGATCCGGGGGGCCGCACCCTTTGGAGCCCTTCGCCCATGTGCTTCAGATCATCAAAGGTGTGCGTCGCCAGATACTCGATCTGGCACCATGACGGTTCACAGGCAAAAGGGAGCAGATCCCACTGCTCTTCCCATCCCTCAAGGGGGCCGCTCCCCATGATGAGCAGCGGATAGGGGCGGCCTAGGCTGTCGCTGGAAAGCCGGACCACTCCAATGACAAGGGCATCCCGGCCGAATCCCCGGGACCAGAAGCGCCAGGAGCAGAACGGCAATGCCGCTTCGCGCCGGCTGATGAGATGGCGGTACCCGCTCTCCACCCACGTGGCCAATCCCTCGACAAAGGGAGAATCCTCACCGAGCCGAAAGTAGTCGGCTGCGGCAGGATGCTTGCCGAAGGCGGCCCAGCGCCAGGACGGATCAACGGAGGGCATCAGTTCAGCTCCTTGTTCTCCCGCGATACAAACCGCAGAATGGGTGCCCCTACCAGCACCGGGCGATCATCCGTGGCGCCGTGGCTCCGGCCATGGCGCCGCCCTGCCTGATCACCTGCTGGCTGCCGATGAACTGGTAGCTTGCCCGGATGGAGGTGATCCCCATGCGCGCCAGCGCGTCTTTCTCGCCCGGGAACTCACCGGCCGCAAACGTGCGATGCCCGCTGGCGAACTCACGGAGGAAGTCCGGGAATGCCTGGGGTCCGGCATATCGTTTTGTGAGCACCTGGTCGCCCGCCTCGATCTGGAAGATCACGTCGCCGCAACTGTCGGGCGACCAGTAGAAGGTCTTGCCCACGGGAAAGTTCTGGTTTACGAGAGCCTGGGCTTGCCCGGCGCACTGGAGCTCCAGTCTCGTGCCGTGCGGCTTGATCCGGGCCTCGGGGTTCGCGTCGGTGGGAAGTCCCTTGATTGCTACGGTGTAGTTTGACTGCCGGCCGGATGTCATGGCATTGAGCTGTGCCCCTTTGCCCAAAAAGGCGAAGAGGGATCCCTCCAGCGGCAGCGCCCCGCCCAGTGTCTGCCGGGGGGCATACCCCGCTGCCGTGCCCCGGACAAAGGGGGCGGCCGGGCCCTTCACGAAGCGCCAGGCAAGGCCGTCGGGGCCCAGCAGCATCGGGCCCGCCTGTTGGGGGGGCATGCCCAGGGTGGGGGCGAGGACCTGCTCCTCCCAGAGGGTCTGGAGTTGGCAGCCGGCTTCGCGCCTGACGTATCCCCAGAGGAAATCGAGGGGACCGGTGACGAGGCGCCAGAGGGCGTCGTCGGCACCGGCGCCGGCGATATCCCGCTTCAGCCGTGCGGCTGCATTCCAGGCTGCATGGAAGGGGGTTTTCCCCGTGGCGGGATCATCGGTGAAGGTCTGGGATGCCAGTTGGAAGGCCTGCTGCCGCGATGATGCGGCCGGAGCGATGGCCGCCAGGGCCGTCTGGTATTCCTGCCAGTTGTGCGCAGCCATGGGGGGCGGATCAATGGCGCTGGCCGCAGCCTCGTTTCCCAGCCTCCTGCGGATGGAGGCCATGAGGCGACGGCTTTCTCCGGTGACGTGGGTTGCCGTATCGGGCGCGGAGACGGCGCCTCCGGCCCGCGCAACCTGGAATGCGAAGAGCTGTGCCGCAAAAGAAGGGATTTCTGCCGTGCCCGCCAGGGGATGCAGTTCCTGGGACATCCGGTTGATGAACGCGAAGTACGGACCGTGCCCGGTGGCCATCCGTGCTGCGGTCTGCTGCCACTCCCCGCTGCCCCGCAGTCTCTCGGCGCCGCGGGGGAATGAGGCCGCGAATTCCTGCCACACCTGGATGCACCGGGTCCGGTGCCAGGGGGTGAATCCTTCCCGTGCCTTTGCCAGAAGGCGGGAGTCGCCCACCGCGGTTTCCAGCTCGCGCATGAGGCTGTCGATCCGGTCTTTGCCCTTGCCGGTGAAGGACGGGGCGATCGTCGGTTCATCCGGCGCCGGCACGCCTCCTCCCCAGAATTCCGCCAGGGTTACGGGTGACAGCCCTCCATGGCGGTCGACCCAGGGGGCGAGCCAGGAGAGGCTGCCGTCCTTGAGCGCGAGGGACCGTCTGAGCCAGCCCTGGAGCTGGGCCGCCTCGCGGGCCACATCGGGAGAGTCGGATCGCCATGCAAGATAGTGGAGATAGAGCTCTCCGAACCGCTTGTGCGCGTCGGCGACCGACGGGGTTTCAGCGGCCATGAACGAGAGGGACGCCGGCTGGGGGAGGGCGCGCAGATCATCGAGTCCCCTGCCTGCCCGGCTGGCGGTAAGGATGTTGATCCGTCGCGCCAGGTGGATGGCGTACCGGGCAAAGAGTTCGTCCTGCGTGGCAGCGGAGAGACCGTTCACCCCTTCGGCCAGGTGGCGGTCATAGGGGGCGAGAAAGCCGTCCCGGAACTGGCTGCAGAACTTGTCCTTGAGGACGGCTTCCACCCGCCGGCTTTCATTAAGCCCGAGCCGGGGCGCCCACCAGGCGCGGTTCCGTTCTTCCACGCGCAGAATCCCCTGGCGGATGCTCTCAAGAACCAGGAGGTTATTCACCGGATCCGCGCTGAGGGGAGGTGTCCGTTCGAACTGGCGCGATACCTCGCGGATGGTGGCCATGTTCTTCACGAAGGAAAAGGACAGGAGGCCACACAGGGCCAGACCCAGCAGCAGCCAGGAGAGGATCCCCAGGTTGCCGGTGACGGCGCGCCACTGGACGGCCCGGTGCGTCGGGGCCAGGAGTGCCCGGTCGGCGGGAAGGACCCGGGCAAAGAAGTCGTGGAGGAAGATGCCGCGGTTGGTGTCGGGGAGCAGCCGTGGCCCGGCAATGGTGCCCAGTGTTTCGCTGAACCGGGAGCGGGGGCTGCCGGTCTGCCGGCCGCTGGCGAAGAACACCCCCCGCAGCAGCGGGGTTTCCTGGTAGGGGTTTTCGCGGAACGTCCCCTCCATGAACGCGGTGAGCCCCTCGCGGAGCCCTGCGAACTCCTCGGGGAAAAAGGCGAGAGCCGGCGCCGCGTCACGGGCCTCGGGCCGGTGGAGAATCTGGAGCCTGAGGCTCCTGAGCCGTTCGGTTACCGTTTCCAGCGCCTTGGCCGTGAATGAGCCCACGTCGGCGGTCAGATCGCGGTTGATCATGCCCATGGGCTGGCGCAGCGCCTTTTCCGGCAGAAGCTCGGCGAAGCAGTTCATCCCTTCGACAAGGTCGCACTTGGTTACGAGCACGTAAACCGGTACCCGCACCCCCAGGGCGCGCATCAGTTCATCCACCCGGCGGCGCATGGTCCGCCCATCCTCGGCGTTTTCCTCCTGTCCGCCGGAAAGGAGGCGGTCTGCGGCCACGGTCAGGACGAGGCCGTTCAGGGGTTCGCGCCTCCGGTGCCTGACCAGCAGTGCCAGGAGCTTCTGCCATTCGTCCCGGTCCCGGTCCCCATTGACCGGTACGGCGTAGCGGCCTGCGGTGTCGAGCACGACGGACTCTTCAAAGAACCACCAGTCGCAGTTGCGCGTACCGGCATCACCGGCGGCCCGCCGGGCATCGGTGAAGGGAGAGGCGAGCCGGGCGCTGGCAAGGCTCGTGCTCTTGCCGGAGCCGCTTTCGCCGATGACCAGGTACCAGGGAAGCACGTAGAGGGGGTTTCCCCGTCGCCTGAGGTGCGAGCTTCTGAGGGCTCCCACCCCTTCCTTCCACTGATCGGCGAGCTGGTCCAGGTGCTGCCGGCCCCCGTCGGACAAGGAGTTGAGTCCGCCTTGTTCCTGCTCGATAACCTCCCTGACGAAGTGCCGCTCCCGGCGCCGCAGCAGTACGGACCGCAGCAGCATGGCCCCGACTGCGATGCCGGCGAGGAGCAGCAGCAGGCAGAGGGCCACCCACCAGGGCCAGTCGAGCGCCAGGACGATCCCGGCCATCAGGAATATCGTGAGCAGGGCGACACCCGCCAGCAGCAGCCATTTCAGTGATTTCACCATTCGTTCGTTCATATCAGTACGGTACCGTCCTCAGGAACGTGTCCCCCACGCCCGAGAGCGTGAAGCGGTAGGCAAGGAACAGGATCAGGAGCAGAACCACCGGCGCAGCCGCCACGGCTGCCGCGAGCGCCCGGTTTCCGGTTCCGCGCCCGGGCCGGATGGCTGCCGGTGGCGGTCCGGCGGGCCACGCCTCGGGAAAGAGTTCGGTCCGTTCCAGGGGTGGCAGGCCCACCGAGCTGCCCATGAGCAGTTTCAACTGGGCGGTCTTCAACTGTTCCAGATGGTACTCGTCGCCAGGTTTGCAGTACTTGCCGGCGAATCCGAGGGCCAGGCAGAGGTAGAACACCTCCCGCACCTCCCGCTGATTGAGCCCGAGCGCCGTGAGCCTGGTGAAGAATTCCTCCCCCGCGTCGGTGGTGGCGTAGTGGATGCGCTGGAGTTGCTCCTTCAGCCAGGTATTTTTTTCTTCCCATGCCGAGGAGAGAATCGACTCGTCGATCCAGGCGCAGACGGCGAAACGCGCCAGGTCGAATTCCTCCCGGTCGAGCCCTTCGCTGCGGGCCGCGGCATCCGCCGCCGCCATGAACCGTTCGATTTCGCCGCGGATTTCTCCGTAGGGGGGCTGCCGGACCGCAATGGTCCTGAGGGAGTGGTTCAGGTAGGCCATAACGTCTGTGAAGCAATCGGTCAGATGCATGGATGAAGATCCTCTCTGTCGGTCGCAGGTGATGCAGGCGTCCGAAGACAGGGGCGAAACCGGCACCGGTGGGTATGACGGATCGCGGAACCAGGGCAGTGCCGTGGAGTACGCCGACTGCCGTGAGTTGCCGTTCGCTGTGATGGGAAATGCCAGGAAAGGTCTGGATTCCGGTGAATCGCGCGGGCCGCCGTCCTAGCGGGTGGGAATGGGGCCGGTCTCCTCTGTCATGAAAATCGCCGGCATGGTAAAAGGATACACATTAAAAGTCAATAAAAAACTTTGGGCATTTTACCAAGTAACAGGGGGTTGGGGAGCTGCCGCTGTGTACGGCACGAGGGGGATGCTCACGGCG
This sequence comes from Geobacter anodireducens, assembly GCA_001628815.1. Taxonomy (NCBI): domain Bacteria; kingdom Pseudomonadati; phylum Thermodesulfobacteriota; class Desulfuromonadia; order Geobacterales; family Geobacteraceae; genus Geobacter; species Geobacter anodireducens. The sequence continues at coordinate 3,239,885 of CP014963.1, read as the reverse complement.
CAGGGGAGAGGATGTCCGCCATGGCTCGCTCAATGGCGGGGATGTCGCAGCCGTCGATGACCTTCTTTCCTCCGTCGAGGACTACCATGGGCACGATGTCGCCGCCGTAGCGCTCGCGCCACTCCCGGAACGCGGCGCGGTCGCGGCGGATGTCGCGACAGACGTAGGGGATGCCCTTCCCGGTGAAAAACCTTTCCACCGCATCGCAGTAGAGTCAGCCTTCGCCCACGAAGACGACCACTGAGGGGTAGCGGGATTCGGCTGTCCGGCCGGGCTTGTCCGGGGCGGAATGAAGCAGTGCCGGCGTGAGCGACGCGGTAGCGGCAAGGACAAGCATGGCGGCGAGGCTGCGGACCGTCATGACGGCGCTCCCGGGTGCATCCCGCCGTGGCCGGCGAAGAATGCGCCGAATGCCGCGAGAACCCGCTCTATGTCCGAAGATGTCACGTCCAGGTGGGTGACGAGACGGATACTTTCCCGGCCGGAGATGAGGATGCCCCGCTCGTTGAGAAACGAGGCGAGCCGGTCCGCCGTGTGGAGAGGAAGGCAGAGGAATATCATATTGGTCTGGACCTGGGCCGGGTCGAGGGCCAGCCCCGGGATGGCGGCCAACCCCTCGGCCAGGCGGCGGGCGTTGGCATGGTCCTCGGCGAGCCGGTCCACGTTTCCGGTCAGGGCCAGGATGCCGGCGGCCGCCAGGATGCCGGCCTGGCGCATGCCTCCTCCGACCGCCTTGCGCCATCGGCGGGCCGTGGCGACGAACTCCCTGCTCCCGCAGAGCAGCGACCCCACCGGGGCGCCGAGCCCCTTGGAGAGGCAGACCGACACCGAATCCACGTGGCCGGCGATCTCGCGGACCGGTACGCCGAGCGTTACGGCGGCATTGAAGATGCGGGCGCCGTCCATGTGCAGGCCAAGGCCCTGCTCGTTGCAGAGTTGTCTGGCGCGTGCCAGGTAGTCCAGGGGAAGAACCCGTCCGGCATGGGTGTTTTCCAGGCAGAGGAGCCGGGTGCGGGCGAAGTGGATGTCGTCCGGCTTGATGGCGGCGGCCACGGCTGAGAGATCGAGGGTCCCGTCGGGTTCCACCTCCAGGGGCTGGGGCTGGATACCCCCCAGGGCGGCGGCCCCGCCCCCTTCGTAGCGATAGCAGTGGGCGGTCTGGCCGGCGATGTATTCGTCACCCCGCCGGCAGTGGGCCAGGAGGGCCAGGAGGTTGGCCTGGGTGCCGCTGGCGGTGAACAGGGCCGCTTCCGTGCCGAGCGTCGCGGCGCCCAGTTCCTCCAGCCGGTTCACGGTCGGGTCTTCGCCGTAGACGTCGTCCCCCACCTCGGCTCCCGCCATGGCGGCGCGCATGGCAGGGCTCGGCCGGGTAACGGTGTCGCTGCGCAGGTCAATGATGTTCATGGGATCCTCGTGGGATGGGGATAGTGTGCGTGTGCCGGATCATTTGCCCGTGGGCGGGAGCTCCGCTCCGGGCTCGTGGAGGCCCCGCCGGGCCCCGGCCTACCAGCGGCAACTGCCGCTGCCCCGCTTTTCCAGGTAGTGCTGGTGGTATTCCTCGGCCCACCAGAAGGTGGCAGCCGGAACGATCTCGGTGACAATGGGGCGGGAATGGCGCCCGGAGCGCTGCTCGTGCTCCAGGGATGCCCGGGCCGCCCGCTCCTGGTCCGGCGAGTGGTAAAAGATGACGGAGCGGTAGTTGGTGCCGATGTCGGGGCCCTGCCGGTTGAGCTGGGTCGGGTCGTGGCAGTCCCAGAAGACCCGCAGCAGGTGGTCATAGGTGACGGCAGCGGGGTCGAAGGTCACCTCCACCACCTCGGCGTGGCCGGTGGCCTTGGAGCAGACCTCTTCATAGGTGGGGTGCTCCTTCCATCCCCCCATGTATCCCGCCAGGGTGGAAACAACCCCGGGCACGCGGCGGAATTCTTCTTCCACATGCCAGAAACAGCCGGCACCGAAGGTGGCCTTCTCAAGATTCGCATTCTCTCCCATGACATGCACCTCCCTGCCTGAAAAGAGTAACACAGTGCGCGATTGTTGTCCCTGCGCGTACCATATGCGCCGCCGGGGTAAAAATCAAGGCGGCGCGGGTTCGACCGGCCGCCTGCGACCGGTCGCCGCAGCCAGCCAGCCGAGGCGGTCCAGAAGGCGGGCAAGTTCCCGGTCCGGCGGGGCGGCAATGGTCAGGATTTCACCGCTTGCGGGATGGGGGAGCGAGAGCTCCGCGGCGTGGAGCAGGAGCCGGCCGCAGCCGAGCTCTTGCCGGAAGAATCGGTTGTGGCGCCCTTCGCCGTAGGTGGTGTCGCCGATGATCGGGTGAAAGATGTGCTTCATGTGGCGCCGCAACCGGTGGCGGCGGCCGGTGCGGGGGCTGAGCTCCGCGAGCGAGTAGCGGGAGGTGGCATGGCGCCCCGTTGCCACGGGCAGTTCCGCTTCAGCGAGTCGCCGGAAGGCGGTTACCGCCGGCTGAGGCGCTGCCGGTGAGCTCTTCGCACTGTCCAGCCGATCCGGTTCTGCGCTCAGGGGATGGTCGATGATTCCCTCCGGCGGAACAATCCCCCGGGTGACCGCCAGGTAGGTCTTGTCCGCCAGTCCGCCGGCAAAGGCATCACCGAGCGAGCGGGCCGTTGCCGGGTCCAGGGCGAACACCAGGACGCCGGAGGTGGGCTTGTCGAGGCGGTGAACGGGATAGACCCGGCAGCCGAGGAGGTCGCGCACCTCCTGGAGAGCGAAGCGGGTCTCATGGCGGTCGATGGGGCTGCGGTGCACCAGGAGCCCGGCCGGCTTGTGCACGGCCACCAAGTAGTCGTCGCGAAAGAGGATCTCCACGGCGCTCATCCCCGCGCCTTGCCGAGGAGGGCCAGGAGCTGCATCACGAGCCGGTAGGTGATCCCCCACAGGACCGGTTTCCCTGACACGGGAAGGATGATGGCCGGCCGCTCGAAGAGTTCGCCGCCGAAGCGGACCGGCGCGGTCACGTGGCGGGCGGGATCGCACAGTGCCTCCAGGGAGACCCAGAAGGCGTCGCGGACCTCGCCGCCCGGATGAAGGGAAAACGCTCCGGTCACGCCGTAGACGAAGCAGGACACCCGGATCGGCAGGTGGGCCCCCTCGATGTCGGCAAGCCGGCCCAGCAGGCGGGCCGAGGCCAGGTCGACGCCCAGTTCCTCCCGGGTTTCCCGTTCGGCGGCGGCGCGGGGACCGGCATCGCCCGCCTCCACCTTGCCGCCCGGAAACCCCAGGTCGCCGGACCAGGGATCGCCATCGTGGGGGGAGCGCTCGATGAAGAGGACCGACACCCCGCTGGCGTCCCGGCGCAGGATCAGTGCCACGGCTGCAGGGGTATAGGCAGGGGCGGCCGGCCGGTTTTCCCCTCCGGCGTCCTTCAGGGTGCGTTCGATCTCGTCAAGGGTCGGGTTCGTCATGGGGATTTCCTGGGGGCAAAGGCCGGGGTGGCTCGCGAATGTTGTTTTTTACGGCATGTTCGTATAGCATGAAAGGGCATTAAGCACCTTTTTTCCGTTTAGAGGAATCCTGCCATGGAGCATCCCCCCTTTCGCTTGCCGGCAGCATCGGCATCACCCCCCTCGTTGAGCTGCGACACCTGAACCCGAATCCGCGGGTCCGCATCCTGGCCAAGTTGGAGGGGAACAACGTGGGCGGTTCCGTCAAGGACCGTCCGGCTCTCTACATGCTTGCCAAGGCGGAGGAGTCCGGCGAGTTGGTGCCGGAGAAGACCATCCTGGAGCCGACCTCCGGCAACACCGGCATCGCCCTGGCCATGCTCGGCACGGTCAAGGGATACCGGGTCAAGCTCGTGATGCCCGCCTGCGTGAGCCTGGAACGGCGCGCCGTGCTGGAGGCCTATGGCGCCGAGTTGGTCCTCTCTCCCCACGACGAGGCCACCGACGGTGCCATCCGGCTGGCCCACCGCATCCTGGAGGAGGAGCCGGACCGCTACTATATGCCCAACCAGTATGCCAATCCCAACAATCCCCTGGCCCACTACGAGACCACTGCGCCGGAGATTTTCCGCGACACAGGCGGCGCCGTCGACTTCTTCGTGGCCGGCATGGGGACGGGCGGCACCCTGATGGGAACGAGCCGCTATTTCCGGGAGAAGAAGCCTTCCGTGCGCATCGTGGGGGTGGAGCCCCGGCTGGGTCACAAGGTGCAGGGGCTCAAGAACATGCAGGAAGCCATCGTGCCTCCCATCTACCACCCCGAGGCCCTGGACCTGAAGCTGACGGTCCATGACGAGCCGGCCTTTGACACGGCCCGTGAGCTGGCCGCCCGCGAGGGCCTTTTCGTGGGGATGTCCAGCGGCGCCGCCGTGGCGGGCGCCGTCCAGGTGGCGCGGGATGCCCCGGCTGGCAGCACCATCGTGGTGCTCCTGCCGGACCGGGGAGACCGCTATCTCAGCACGGTCCTGTTCCGGTCGGTTTGCGGCAAGTGCCCCCCCTGAGAGGTCCATGCGCCTGATGTCCCACCCCAAGCCCGCATCCCACGGGCTTTTTCATGTCCGCTACCAATTGCCGAGCGAGGTGAGGAATTCCAGCAGGCAGTCGTTGAAGGCCCCCGGATGCTCCAGGTTGGCCAGGTGCCCCGCCTCGGGCACGATGCAGAGCCGGCACCCCGGAACGCCGGCGGCAATGGCCCGGGAGAATTCGGCCGGAATGGCCCGGTCACCATCGGCCCCGATGGCCAGTGCCGGCACCCGGAACCGGTCCAGAAGCGCGCCGTAGTCCGTGCGCTCCCGCATGGCCAGGAGCCCGCCCGCAAGCCCCCGCGAATCGGTGGCGCTCATCCATCCGTAGACCTCCTCAACCAGTTTCGGCCGCTCCGTGAGGTTCTGCTCGGCAAAGAGTACCTCCACAAACGCGTCCGCCACCAGTTGAGGCCCGAACTTCATCACCTCCTGGGCCAGGTGCAGCCGCCGGGCCTTGCCCGCCTCGTCGTCGGCCGGCGCCCGGGTCACGATGAAGCACGCCCCGGCAACCCGCTCCGGGTAGCGATCCAACAGGTTCATGAGGACGTAGCCCCCCATGGACATGCCGCCGATGACCGCCTGGCCGATCGCCAGATGATCCATGAGCGCCACGATGTCGTCGGCAAAGATCTCCATGGAGTAAGGGCCGTCCGGGGCATCCGATTCGCCGAAGCCCCGCAGGTCGGGGGTCACGAGGCGAAACCCGGCGCCGGTCACTGCCTGGATCTGGGGATGCCACATCTTTCTCTGCAGGGGAAAGCCGTGGATCAGGATCAGGGGCGGACCGCTGCCCTGGTCGTCATAGGCGAGGGAGATGCCGTTCACGAGAGCCTGCATGGAGGAGTCTCCTTTCAATCGTCATTGGATCAATGGGAAAACCATATACCATGCGGCGCCGTGGGGCAACAACCCCGATGGGAAAGCAAAAAAAAGCCCGCAGAAGCGGGCTATTGCAGGCAGTTGCGTACGTTTTGGGATGAAGGGCGGACGGAGGGTCAGCCGTTGCGCGAGATTTCCTCCAGATTGCCGGCAATGACCGAGGCGGTGGCTGCCTGCTCCTCGGAGGCGGTGGCGATCTGGGTGATGACGTTCTTGATCTCCTCGATGGCCTGAACGATGGTCACCAGCGACGATTCCGCCTGGAGCGAGAGGCTTTCGCTCACTTCGGCCTCCTGCTTGGCGTTTTCGATGGAACCCACGGCCTGGCGGGTTTCCCGCTGGATTTCGGCCACCATGGCGTTGATCTGCTTGGTGGAGTTCATGGTCTTGACTGCCAGGTTGCGGACCTCGTCGGCCACTACGGCGAAGCCGCGCCCCTGTTCGCCGGCGCGAGCCGCCTCGATGGCGGCGTTGAGGGCCAGGAGGTTGGTCTGGTCGGCAATTTCGTTGATGACGTTGATGATCTCGCCGATCTTCTCCGACTTGCCCCCCAGGGAGTCGACGATGGCGGCTGAATCGCGGACGATCTGGGCCACCTTCTGCATCTCCTGGACCGACCGGTTGACGATTTCCTGCCCCTCGTGGGCGTTCTGGGCCACCTGGACCGCCGAGTCCGAGGCGTTCGAGGTGTTGCGGGCCACCTCGGTCACGGTCATGCTCATCTCTTCCATGGCCGTGGCGATCTGGGCCACCCGCTCCTCCAGATATTCCTTGCGCTGCAGTTCCTGATGGTTGCGCTCGTCCACTTCCTTTTCGGCGGTGATGTCGTCCCAGCATGCCATGTAGCATTTGACCCTGCCGGGATTCTTCTTGTCCCAGATAGGGAAGGCCGTGGTGCGGAGCGTTATCCCCCCGATGGGGATCTCGGCCGAATGGGGCATCTCGCCCGGTTTGCCCAGGATCATGCGCACGCGGTTCGGGTCTTTGTGGAACTGGTGGATGGAGTGGCTCATGGCGCCGGCCACATCGGCCCCGCGCAGTCCGGCATTCAGTTCGGCGCGGTACTTCGACATCAGCTCCCGCGCCGCCTTGTTCATGTAAAAAATAGTGTTTTCAGGGGTCGCATCGCAGAGCATTACAATGTTCTTCACGTTTTCAAGCATCTGCTTGAGCACATCCAGTTCGGCGTCCTTTTCCTCCAACTGTTTCTTTATTCCCGATGCAAAAAACACGGTAGTACCTCCTTTGGACGGAAACCCTCGTGCGGTTCGGCACTGAACCACTATTAATCTACATCGGCAACAGCGGCAGATTCTTTATGGCAGAGGCGCATTTTTTTGCGCTCTGCGGCGAGGTTGCCTGCCGATGGGGATGAATGTTCGAGGTGTTGACTTGAGTCAAACAATCCGCGCCAATGATTTGTATTCTAACTATCAACCGCAGGCACTCGCGGCAGGCCGACCGGGGCGCCGCACTCGATAGGAGAATGGAATGGGAATCTCATTGTCACGACAGGTCCTGGCAACCACGCTCGTCGTCGGTATTGCGGGAGCGGCGATGGCGGCGTTCGCGCTGGTGGGCCCGCCCCGCCTGCTGGAGCACTCGGAGTCGCCGGCATTCTGCGCCGGGTGTCACGTGATGGGCGAGCAGCACGAGGCTTGGAGCCACGCCGGCGCCCACCGGAGGATCAGGTGCGTGGACTGCCATCTTCCCAACGGCAATCCGGTGGCGCACTACGTCTGGAAGTCCATCGACGGCATGAAGGATGTGGTGGCCTTCTATTCGGGCCATGTCCCCGACCCCATCACGCTGTCGTCCCATGGGGCAAAAGTCGTCCAGCAGAACTGTGTCCGGTGCCACGAGGCAACGGTGACCACCATGGACCGGACCCGCCAGTGCTGGGGCTGCCACCGGCAGTTGCGGCACAAGCTGACCGGCGCCATGGCCACCCGGTGACGGGTCGCCACAGAACATGCACTTACCGCAGGAGAGGAGAGCGATATGAATAAGAAAAGCATGAAGCGTTGGGCCGCTGTCACTGCCCTGGCCGCAACGGCAGTGGTGGCGGCGGCCGGAGCCGGCTGTGCCCCCAAGAAGGTGGAACAGGCCGGCAGGGCCGTCATCCCCGACGGCACCATCGACCCGGCCGAATGGGGGAAGGCCTACCCGGTCCACTACGATCTCTGGAAAAAGACCGAAGAGCCCACCGTGGCGGGTAAGAGCCGGTACAAGAAAGGGTATGACGACGACGGCGTCTTCTACGACAAGCTGGACGAGTTCCCCTTCCTGGCGCTCCTCTACAACGGTTGGGGATTCGGCGTGGAGTACAAGGAGCCCAGGGGCCATGCCCACATGGTGCGGGACCAGTTCGAGGTTGACCCGGGGCGGGTCAAGGCGGGAGGCTCCTGCCTCACCTGCAAGACCCCCTATGCGCCGGCCCTGCAGCAGCGCCTCGGCAAAGACTACTTCTCCAAGCCCTACCAGGAAGTCCATGCCCAGATCCCCAAGGAGCACCAGATGCTGGGCGTGGCCTGCATCGACTGCCACAACAACGATGACCTGTCCCTGAAGATTTCGCGGGGCTTCACCCTCGGCAAGGCCCTGGAGAAGCTCGGCGTGGATCAGGCGAAGCTCTCCACCCAGGAGAAGCGGACCCTGGTCTGTGCCCAGTGCCACGTCACCTACAGCATTCCCAAGGACGAGACCATGAAGTCGACCGATGTGTTCTTCCCCTGGGACGGCAGCACCTATGGCGGCATTACCATCGAGAACATCATCGCAAAACTGCGGAGCAACCCGGCACACGGCGAGTGGACCCAAGGGGTAACCGGCTTCAAACTCGCCTTCATCCGCCACCCCGAGTTCGAGCTCTTCTCCAACAACAGTGTTCACTGGCAGGCGGGGGTCGCCTGCAGCGACTGCCACATGCCCTACACCAAGGTGGGCACCCGCAAGGTTTCCGATCACCGGGTCATGAGCCCCCTGAAGAACGATCTCAAGGCGTGCCAGCAGTGCCATGCCGAGAGCCCCGAATGGCTCCGCAACCAGGTCTACGCCATCCAGGACCGGACCATGTCCCAGTTCATCCGGGCCGGATACGCCACCGCCACCGCGGCCAAGCTCTTCGAAATGACCCACAAGGCCCGGGCCGAAGGGAAGCAGATCGACAAGGCCCTCTATGACCAGGCCAGGGATCACTACGAGGAGGCGTTCTACCGGGTGGTCTTCATCGGCGCCGAGAACTCGGTCGGGTTCCACAACCCCACCGAGGCCCTGCGGATCACGGGCGACGCCAACTCCCACGCGGGCAAGGCCGAGGCGCTCCTGCGGCAGGCCCTGACCAAGGCCGGGGTGACGGTTCCCCTGAAAGTCGACCTGGAACTGGCCAAGTACACGAACAACCGTGGGGTGAAAAAGCTCATGTTCAAGCCCGAGCACGAGATCAAGGATCCCCTGGCGGCAAAGTAACTCACAATGTAATCCAACATAAGCAGCCAAGCATAACCACGGAGGGCCCAGAGGAAAACGTCGAGGAACGCAACCCCCGGAATCTCATCTGCATTGTGACGACAGCCCGGCTTGTTTCAGGAGTTGACCGCAATCCAGCGTTTTCTTTCCGTAGCCTCTGTGCCCTCTGTGGGTAGCCGCTTGTTCAGGTTTATCGAGGTATGTCATGAAAGTTAGCCATCTCCCCATACGCATTCCCTTCTGGCGCGCCCTTGTCCAGTGGGGCTTCTTCGCCTGGGTCGTCGTCATGGGCATCCGCTTCGGCGTCTTTGTCCGCCACTTCGAGACCGGCGGCGCAACCCCGCTTGTTTCCCGCCCGCCGGGCGTGGAAGGGTTCCTGCCCATCGGCGCCCTGGCCAGCACCAAGCTCTGGCTCGCCACCGGCACCATCAACCCGGTCCACCCGGCAGCCCTGGTCATCTTCCTCACCATCGTGGGCATGAGCCTTGTGGCGAAGAAGTCGTTCTGCTCCTGGCTCTGCCCGGTTGGGACCCTGTCGGAGGCGGCCTGGAAGCTGGGACAACGGCTCTTTGGCCGCAATTTCCGGGTCTGGCCCCGGCTCGATTGGGTCCTGCGGGGGGCGAAGTACCTGCTGCTCATCTTTTTCGTCAAGATCATCCTGATCGACATGCCGGCCTTTGCCCTGGCGGCCTTTCTCGATACCCCCTACTGGGCCGTGAGCGACGTGAAGATGCTCCACTTCTTCACCAGGATGTCGGGCACCACGATAACGGTCCTCGCCGTGCTCACGGCGCTGTCGCTCATCTACAAAAACGCCTGGTGCCGCTATCTCTGCCCCTACGGCGCGCTGCTGGGGGTGGCGAGCTTCCTGAGCCCCTTCAAGATCCGGCGCGACGCTGCCGGCTGCACCGGCTGCCGCAACTGCTCCAGGGCCTGCCCGTCCGGGCTTCCGGTCCACGAGCGCGAGACGATTCGCTCCGCCGAATGCACTGGCTGTCTCACCTGCGTGGCCAACTGTCCCCAGCGGGAGGTGCTCCGCATGGCGCCGCCCCTCTGGCGACGGCCGCTCCCGGCATGGGTGTTTCCTGCCGTGGTGGTGCTCCTCTTCGCCGCCGGCATCGGCACCGGCATGGCCACCGGCACCTGGCAGAGCTCACTTGCCTATGAGGACTACCGGCAGCTCATCCCCATGGTGCCGTACCTGAGCCACTGAGGAGGATGCGAGGGGCTTGACCCCCGTCCACGACGGGGTACTGTATATCATCAAACATGGAAGAACAGGAGGTGTCGCATGGCTGACGATACGAACGATGTCCTGTATCGCCTGGTTGCCGAGGGAGTTCCCGATGCCGTTGTCTATGCCGACCGGGAAGGGATCATCCGGCTCTGGAGCCCGGGGCCGAACGGATGTTCGGCTTTGCCGCAGCCGACGCGGTGGGGCAGTCCCTGGACCTCATCATCCCCGAGAATCTCCGGGCCCGGCACTGGGAGGGGTACCGCCGGGTCATGGACACAGGCACGACCCGCTACGGCACCAAGCTGCTCACGGCACCGGCCCTGCGCGCCGACGGCAGCCGCCTGTCCACCGAGTTTTCCATGGCGCTCGTGCGCGACGGAGCCGGTGACATGGCCGGCAGCGGCGCCGTGATTCGTGACGTGACCGAACGCTGGCTGAAGGAAAAGGATATGAAAGAGCGCCTGGCTGAGCTGGAACGGTGCTGCGGCACCGACCGGCCCGGCCGGTAGCGCTTTGGCGTGAAAGGAAAAGAACGGCATGGAGTATTTCATCGCAGGACAGGCCCTCTGCTGGGGGCTCGTTGCGGCGGCCGCCCTGCTCTGGAAAAGGGAGTGAGGCAGTCTCCACCCATTACAACCACGTAAAGGAGAACCTGAACCATGAACAAGAAGACCATCGTTATCCCCGCCCTTTATCTGGCCCTTCTCTCCGCCGGGGTCACCCTGTCCGCCGGCAGTGCCCGGGCCCACTGTGATACCCTGGACGGCCCGGTCGTCCAGGATGCCCGCATCGCCCTGGAGAAGAACGACGTAACCCCGGTCCTCAAGTGGGTTAGGGAGAAGGATGAAGCAAAGATTCGCAGTTCCTTCAGGGAAACCGTGGCAGCGGCGAAGAAGGGAGCAAAGGCGAAGGAGGCGGCCGAGCACCGCTTTTTCACCTCTCTCGTGAAGGTCCACCGGGCCGCGGAAGGAGCACCCTTTACCGGACTCAAGCCCGCCGGGACGGTGGAGCCCGCGGTGGCGGCGGCCGACAGCGCCCTGGCGTCGGGTTCATCGGCCGAACTCGTAAAGATCGTCACCGATGCGGTTGCCGCCGGTATCCGCGAGCGCTTCGACCGGGTTGCCGAGGCGAAGAAACACAAGGACGAGAGCGTGGCCGCCGGCCGGAAGTACGTGGCGGCCTACGTGGAGTACACCCACTACGTGGAGCGCCTCCATCGGGACGCGGAGGGGCACGCCGCCCACCACGGCGGCCCGGAGGGGCACGCCCCCACCACGGCGGCCCGGACGGGACGAAGGCGCCCCACGGCCACGGCGATGCCCATGCGAGCCACGGCCACTGATCGCGCCGTTCATTGATCCAGGCATGGAGGCCGTGCGCGCTTGAAAAAACGGATCACCCGGTTACCCGGCAAGATGAAAGGGCAGGGGAGGAACAGGGAGCGTCCTCCCCTGTCGTTCAAATACGCCCTGTGGGGGTGTGTGAGCGGGATGGCAGGGGTCCTTGCCATCATGGCGGTGACCCGCATGGCGGGCCATCCCCTGCTGATCGGCTCCTTCGGCGCATCGGCGGTGCTTTTGTTCGGGGCCGCCGAATCTCCCTTCGCCCAGCCCCGCAACCTGGTGGGGGGACACTTGGTTTCCGCCGTTGCCGCGGTGGCGGTGACGGCCTGGCTCGGGTCCGGTCCCGTTGCCGTCGCCCTGGCAGTGGGGGCGGCTACCCTCCTCATGTACCTCACCCGCACCATCCATCCACCCGGTGGCGCCACTGCCCTGATCGGCGTCCAGGGGCACGCGGGGCTCTCCTTTCTCGTGGACCCGGTGTTGACCGGCGCGCTGATCCTGCTGACAGTGGCCCTGTTCACCAACAATATCGTCCAGCACCGGCACTATCCGGAGCAGTGGTGGTAGGGAAGCCGGTCCGGGGAACGCTGTCCGCGCCGGGAAAATAAGCTTGCCCGCATACCCCGGTTCCGGTAAGCTCGACCGTAACACCCTGCCGTTCCTCCCGCCATCAGCCGCCGGCGTTTTCGGAGTTGCGCATCATCGATGGACAGCCCGCCCCTCTATAACAGCAGGATCTTCGATACCTATCTGAAGCTCCTCGCACAACGGTATCCCCACGTTCGGCCGATGACGTGCTCAGCCATGCCGGCATGTCGGTACACGAGGTCGCGGACCCCGGCCACTGGTTCACCCAGCAGCAGGCGGACCGCTTTTACGAGGCACTCGCGCGGATGACCGGCACCCCCGACATCGCGCGGGAAGCGGGCCGTTTCGCCGCATCACCCGAGGCGCTCGGCCTGGTACGGCAGTACATCCTCGGGCTGGTGGGGCCTGCCCGCGGCTATGCCCTCCTCAATCGTGCGGCAGCCTTTTTTACCCGGTCATCGACGTTCGAGTCCCGGAAGATGGGGGATAACCGGATCGAGGTCTCGGTTCGCTTCCGGCCGGGGGTGAGTGAGCGGCCGTACCAATGCGCCAACCGCATGGGATTCCTCGAAGCACTTGTCCTCATCTTCAGCCGGCGTCTCCCGGAGATCGAACATCCCGAGTGCATCTTCCGGGGCGGTGAGATCTGCCGCTACGTGATTTCCTGGCCCAGGGGTCGCGCCGACCTCTGGCGGACGGGGCGACGCTGGGGGCTTCTCGGCGGCTCGGTTCTCGGGCTTGCCACCCTTCTCCTGAGCCCCTCTCTGTTCCCCCCTGTGGCGGCAGTGGTCATCCCCCTGATTCTGCTCCTCTTTCTTGCCGCCGAGCGCGCCGAGAACAAGGATTTGAGTGCCACCCTCGACACCCTGCGGGACTCTGCCGACAAACTGCTCGGCCAGTGTCAGTCAAACAGCGACAACGCGCTGTTAGTGAGCGAAATCGGGCAGGTGGTCAGCAGCAAGAGCGACATCGGGCAGATCCTGACCAGTATTGCCGCGTTGCTGGAGAAGCGGCTCGACTACGACCGGGGCGTGATCATGATGGCCGATGCCGACGGAAGCACGCTCAGGGTGCTGGCCAGCTTCGGGTTCGACGAGGCAGGTCGGCGGGTCATCCACGATACGCCCATTGCGCTGGACGGCATCGGCCCCCGCGGCGTCGTGGCCGCCTCGTTTCTCGACCAGAAGCCGTTCCTGGTGAACGACCTCGACGAGATCGGCCACCTCATCCCGCCGCTGCACCGGGAGGTGGGACGCCGGCTGGACATTCGCTCCTTCATCAGTTGCCCCATCGTCTGCGAGGGGCAATCCCTCGGCGTGCTGGCGGTGGACACGAACCGCACCGGCAGGCCGTTGCTCCAGAGCGACCTGAGCCTCCTCATGGGGATTGCGCCGGTGATCGGCATCAGCATCCACAACGCCGAGCACTTGGCCCGGGAACAGCGGCAGGCCGCCCTGCTGGAGGTCGCCAACCAGGAGTTGGAGGCGTTCTGCTACACCGTGGCCCACGACCTCCAGGCACCGCTCCGGGCCATCAACGGCTACTGTGCGGTCATCCGTGAGGAGTGCGGCGACCGGCTCCCTCTGCCGGCTCCCGCCTACTTCTCCCGGATCGGCGCGGCAGCGGTGCGGATGGGTGAGTTGATCGACGATCTGCTCGCCCTCTACCGGGTAACCCGCCGCGACCTGGCATGGGAGGAGATCGACCTGAGCGCCTGGCGGGCGAAGTGGCGGGGGAACTGCAACAGCGGGAGCCGGGCCGCGCGGTGGAGTTTGCCATTGCCGCCGGCGTTACTGTCCGGGGAGACCGGCAACTGCTGCGGATTGCCCTGGAAAACCTGCTGGGCAACGCCTGGAAATATACCGGCACGCGCTGCGTGGCGCTCATCGAGTTCGGCACGGCAGAGGTAGGCGGCGTTTCCGCCTGTTTCATCCGGGACAATGGCACCGGCTTTGACATGCGGTATGCCGACAAGTTGTTCCGGCCCTTCCAACGGCTCCATCGGGACGGTGAATTCGAGGGGACCGGCATCGGCCTGGCCACGGTGTACCGGATCGTGACCCGCCACGGCGGGCGGATCTGGGCCCAAGCCGAAGAGGGCCGGGGCGCCGTGTTCTACATCGCCCTTTGACTCTTCGTCCGTTTCCCCCGTACAATCCGCTCATGGACAATCCTCTCCTCACCGACGTGACCGGCGTGATCCTCGTGGGCGGCCGGAGCCGCCGCATGGGACGGGACAAGGCTCTCCTCCCCCTGGGTGGCGCGCCTCTCGTGGCGCGGGCGATCGACGCCTTCCGCCGGGTCTTTGCCCGGACCGTGCTGGTGGGCGACCGGGGGGAGCGCTTCCGGGAACTCGGCATGGAGGTGATCTCCGATATCCACCCCGGCAGCGCCCTGGGCGGGCTCCACGCGGGCCTCGCCCGGGCCGGAACGCCGTACGTGTTCGTTGCGGCATGTGACGTGCCGTGGCCCGATTCCCGGGTAATCGCGCACCTTTGCTCCCTGCGGCCGGGTTACGACGTGGTGGTGCCGGTCACCGGCGGAGGGCTCGAACCCCTCTTCGCCGTGTACGGCACGGGCTGTCTTCCGGCGGTGGAGCGGATGCTGCGGCAGGGGAACTGCCGAATCTACGATTTCTACCCCGAGGTGCGGACCCGCCGGGTGGCCATGGCGGAACTGGCCGGTCTCGCTGCCCCGGAACGGACGTTCGTCAATGTCAATACGCCGTCCGAGTTCGAGCACATCAGGCATCTGGAGGAGGCACCAATGGCCAAGACCGTATCGTTCGTGGCAAAGTCCGGGACCGGCAAAACCACGCTTCTGGAGAAGGTCATCGCCGAGTTGAAGTCCCGCGGTTACCGGGTCGGCGCCATCAAGCACGACGCCCACCGCTTCGATATCGATCACCCGGGCAAGGACAGCTATCGGTTTACCGCGGCCGGGGCGGACACCATGCTCATCTCTTCGCCCGAAAAGCTGGCCGTGGTGAAGAAGCACGAGGCATCCCCCCCCATCGAGGAGTTGATCGCCACCTACTTCGGCGATGTGGACATCATCATCACCGAGGGGTTCAAGAAGAGCGGCCTTCCCAAGATCGAGGTCCACCGCCGGGAGCGGAGCCCGACGCTGCTCTGCCGCGGTGAGCAGCATGACCCGACCCTGCTGGCGGTGGCGAGCGACGAGCCCCTGGAACTGGACGTGCCGGTCCTGGATCTGAACGATCCGAAGCAGGTGACCGACTTCGTGGAGGAGCGATTTCTGAAGTAACGGCGTTGACGGTTTCGTATACACTCTCCTCTGTCACGGGTCATTCTGTTATAGTGACAAAAATGCAACACCGTATCTTTCCGCCTGGATTTCCCATGGAACTCATTGACAGCTTCGGCCGCCGCATCAACTATCTCCGCCTCTCGGTCACCGACCGGTGCAATCTCCGCTGCAGCTACTGCATGCCGGCCGAGGGGGTGGAAAAGCTCGCCCATGGCGACATCCTTTCCTACGAGGACCTCTTCCGCATTGCCCGGGCCGCCGTTGCCATAGGCATCGAAAAGATCCGGATCACCGGCGGCGAGCCCCTGGTCCGCAAGGGAATCGTTCCGTTCCTGGCCCGTATTGCCGCCATTGAGGGGCTTCGGCATCTGGTCCTCACCACCAATGGCCTCTTGCTGCCGGAAATGGCGGCCGATCTCCGGAGCGCGGGTGTCCAGCGGCTCAACATCAGCCTTGACTCGCTCAGGGCTGACACGTTCCGGGCCATCACCAGGACCGGCGAGCTGCAACGGGTGTTCGACGGCATTGCCGCCGCCGATGCGGCCGGTTTTCCTCCTCCCAAAATCAATATGGTGGTCATGCGCGGTATCAATGACGGTGAAGTGGCTGATTTTGCCCGCCTCACCATGGACCGTCCCTGCACGGTGCGTTTCATCGAGTACATGCCGGCCACGCGGGAGAACAACTGGCAGTCCCTGACCGTGCCGGGCCGGGAAATCCTCGACCGGATCTCCGCATCGTACGAGCTTGAGCCGGTGGAGAAAGGGGCCTGTGCCGGACCGTCCAGGGACTTCCGGATCCGGGGCGCTGCCGGGACACTTGGCGTGATAACCGCCGTTTCCGGGCATTTTTGCGGCGACTGCAACCGCGTCAGGGTCACCTCGACCGGCATGGCCAAGAGCTGTCTCTTCTCGGATGAAGGGTTCGACCTGCGTCCGTTTCTCGACACCGGCGACCCGATTATCCTCCAGGAGGCACTGCGGCGGATCGTGGGGGTCAAGCCCGAGCGCCACGGCATGAGCGCGCGCAAGGCGGAGCACCAGGCGTTTTCCATGGCGAAGATCGGCGGATAACAGTGCCGGAAGCACCACAAGCGGGAGGGTCTCATGTCAGCGAGAGTAGTTGCCGTCTGTATCAGCAGGAACAAGGGGGAGCGCAAGACGCCGGTGGCGGGCGTGGAGTTGCGGGAGAACCACGGCATTGCGGGCGACGCCCATGCCGGCGACTGGCACCGCCAGGTGAGCCTTCTGGCCAAGGAGAGCATCGACAAGATGCGGGCTCTGGGGCTCGACGTGGATAACGGCGATTTTGCCGAGAACATCACCACCGAGGGGATCGACCTGCCGGCGCTACCGGTGGGTGCGCGTTTGACGGTGGGGGAGACGCTCCTCGAAGTGACCCAGATCGGCAAGGAGTGCCACACCCGCTGTGCCATCTACTATCAGGCCGGCGACTGCGTCATGCCCAAGGAAGGCATTTTTGCCCGGGTCCTGACGGGAGGAGCGGTGAAACCGGGGGATGGCATCGTCCGGGTGCCCTAGCATTACCTACCGGCCAGTTCCCGCCCGTAATTCCCTTCGCGGTGAAACCTCTCCACGTGTCCTGCCGCTCCTGCATCCGCCGGTTCTCTTTCCCCGCCTTTCAGGGATACCCACGGGACGTAACGTACCCGTTACGTCTTCCCCTTGACACTGACCACATATTTCAGATAGCGCCCTTCGGGGAAGGTGACCGGGTAGGGGAAATCTTCAGGCTGGCCGGCCAGGGAGATCACCCGCACGGTGCTGCCCGCCTGGAGCGCTCCACGGCGCAATTCCTTGAGGTAGTCGGCCACATCCACCTTCTGGTGGTTGGAGGAGGTGATCAGGAGCCCCCCTTCCGCCAGCAGGGGAAGCGAAGCGGCAACAAGGTCCGAGGTGCCGCCGCGCGTGGTGAAGCGGCTTTTCGACGTGGTTGAGAAGGAAGGGGGGTCCATCAGGACGATGTCGAAACGCTCCTGCCGGCGGGCGAGTTCCGCCAGGGTGTCCATGCAGTCGCCCACAATGAATTCGTGGCGCTTGGGATTGAGGCGGTTTGCCTCAAAATGGGCCTTTGCCCAGTCGGTGTAGGTGGGAGAGGCATCCACGCTTGTCACGCGGCTCGCTCCGCCCGCCGCGGCTGCCACGGAAAAGGCGCCGGTATAGGCGAAGAGATTGAGCACCCGCTTGCCGGCTGTCCGGGCCATCAACTGGCCGCGGTTGGCGCGCTGGTCCAGGAACAGGCCGGTGTTCAGGCCCCGCTCCAGTTCGACCAGGAAGGTCAGGCCGTTTTCCCGCACCGCTAGCCGTGGCGGTGCGGCGGCGCCGGCCAGGAGCCGCCCGTAACGCTTGGTGTCGCTCACCGCTTCCAGCTCCCGCGTGTTGCGGGGGCGGGTTTTTTCATAAATGCCGGCCGGTTTCAGGGCCCCGGCCAGCACCCGGGTCAGTTCCGGCAGGTGCGGCCGCCACCCCCCGCAGTAAAGCTGAACCATCAGGTAGTCGCCGTAGCGGTCCACCGTGATGCCCGGCAGACCGTCCCCTTCGCCGTTCACGAGCCGGTAGGCATCGGTCTCCTCAAGGGGGACATGGGACCGCCGCAGCTCCAGGGCGTCTTCCAGCCGCTGTGCCAGCCACCTTTCCCCCAGGCGGAATCCTTTTCCTCCCAGCACCCGCGCCACAATGCGCTCGCCCGGGTCCAGGAGGGCCGTTGCGAGGAAGCGCCCCGAGGCATCCACCAGTTCCACCAGGTCGCCGGCCGATCCGGCGGGCCACTTTTTCGTATAGGCGTCGGCGATGATCCAGGGATGCCCCAACTCCAGCATCCGCACCGATTCAGGGCCGACGACGCAGCGTAGAGCTCCCATCGTCTTCTCCTTGTTCCGGTGAAACTGTTAACACAGCTACCGGCCGCGGGCAACGAATTAATCGAACGGTTGCCGTTGCCGGACCATGGCCCGCTCAGGCGTTTTCGATTCCGTGGAGCCGGAGCGCAAAGGTCAGGCCGCAGCCGGCCAGGGGATGATTCCCATCCAGAACTACATGGGCGCCGGTCACCTCCACCACAAGCATGATCCGCCCGGCGCGGGCCATGGGCGTCTGCGGCGGCGACCAGGATGCTCCTGGCCTCGCCCGGCCGCATGCCGATGATTGAGAGCCCCAGGGCGGGGAAAATCTCGTTCTTGCCAATGGTGAAGCGCAGCGGCGCCTCGCTGGTGGTGCTGTCGAAGGTTCTGCCGTTGTCCGGGATGCCTTGCCTATAACCACCGGCTGTCTCGGCCATGGTTCCAGCCGCGGGAGTCTTGTTCGGCTTGTGGGTAACTGGTTGAAAATGCGTTGGTGCCGTGTCGCGTCGAAGCACTGGGAAGAATAAAAGCAGAAATCGAACCAATGGCGTATCCGTTGCGAATTAATGCTTGACAATATCCGGCCGGATCGGCAACTATACGATCTATGATGAATTCGGGCCTCTATTTCTACGAGAACGTTTACTTTTGGTACGGCTTTTATTTTAGGCCGTCTGCCCAGGGTAGGGGTTTGTCGTAGGGGAAGCACACACCATACACTAAACCGGAAGCCGAGGGTGGACAGGAAACCACCCCCGGCTTTTCAGTTTTCAAGACCAATACTGCAGCACCACTGGGCCGGGGGAGAAATCCTCCGGCCTTTTTGTCTTTCGGGAAACCACGGGAGGAAGGGATGATCATCGTCATGAAAGCGGGAGCGGCAAAAAAAGACCGGGACGAGGTAATCAGGCGGATCAGCGAGCTGGGCTACAATCCCCACGTCATCCATGGCACCACGCGGGACGTGATCGGGGCCGTGGGGGACGAGCGGGGCAAGCTGGTCCTTCAGGGCATCGAGTCCATGCACGGCGTGGAGAGCGTGGTGCCGATCCTGAAGCCGTACAAACTGGCATCAAGGGAGGTGAAGCCCGAGCCGAGCGTTGTCGCCATTACGGATACCGTGGTCATCGGCGGACCCGAAGTCATTGTCATGGCCGGGCCCTGTTCGGTCGAGGGAGAGACCATGATCATCGAGACGGCAAAGGCGGTAAAGGCGGCCGGAGCCCAGGTGCTGCGGGGCGGAGCATTCAAGCCGCGCACCTCTCCCTACTCCTTCCAGGGACTCGAAGAGGAGGGGCTCAAGCTGCTGGCCAAGGCGCGCGAAGAGACGGGCCTCCCCATCGTGACCGAGGTGGTCAATCCCGAGACGGCTGAACTGGTGGCCGAGTACTCCGACATTCTCCAGATCGGAGCCCGCAATGCCCAGAACTTCGCCCTGCTCAAGAAGGTGGGGCAGCTCCGGCGCCCAGTGCTCCTCAAGCGGGGCATGTCCATGACCATCCAGGAATTCCTCATGAGCGCCGAGTATGTCATGAGCGAAGGGAACCAGTCGGTTATCCTCTGCGAGCGCGGCATCCGCACCTTCGAAACCGCCACCCGCAACACCCTGGATCTCTCGGCCATCCCGGTGTTGAAGCAGATGACCCATCTGCCTGTTATTGCCGATCCTTCCCATGGCACCGGAAACTATCACTACGTGGCACCCATGGCCCTGGCCGCTGTTGCCGCCGGCGCGGACGGCCTCATGATCGAGGTGCATCCCGATCCCGAGCGAGCGTCGTCCGACGGACCCCAGTCGCTCAAGCCGAAGAAATTCGACGCGCTCATGGCGAAGCTGCGGCTCGTGGCGGAGTCCGTGGGCAGGCGACTGTAGCGACGAGCAGCCGCCTGTCCCATGCCGGGTCGGGAAAGGGGTTGCGGGGAGGCGGGAGATTCGTTATGGTGAGAAAATATTAATCCATGGAGGGATTACATGACGCTCGTTCGACTGACACTGTTTCTGACGGCCCTGCTCGCGGCCACTCACGCCTTCGCGGCTCGGCCGGCTCGGCAGGCGGCGCCGGTTGCCGAATCGGAGGCTCGGCTGGCCCTGGAGTCGATCCTCGATCTCTGGCGCGACGGCAACTACGACGCCCTCTACGAACGGACGAGCATCACCGGTGGCGGGAGTCGCGAAGCATTTGCTCGTCGCCTTGCCGGAGCCTCGCGCCGCCCGGCGTGCTGTTGGGAGAAGATGCAGGAGGTCCGGGTGACGGTGCGCGGCACTGATTCCGTCTCCGTTCGGGCCACCTTCGGCCTGGAGGGAGGACCGGGCGGCACCGACCACGTGACGCGGGCCATCCGCCTCGTTCGGGAGGACGGCGTCTGGAAGGCGGCGCGGGCCGATATCCTTGCCTGGCGGGTGAAAAGCGGACAACATACCGTTATGTGAAGCGGGAGGGGAACGCCGGACAGTAGCTGATCCGGGAGGAATGTCGCCCCGCCCCGCGGCTCCGGTCATGCGGCGGGGCGGGCTTCCGGGGCAGCCCTTGGTATCGGGCGGTTTGATGGTATAGTTGTTCACCATGAAACCTTACATCGCCCTTTCGGCCATCCTGGTCGCCATGCTCCTTGTGGCCTGTTCGGCACGGGGAGAAGTGCGCGTCGTCCGGCAGGAGATTGCCGTGCTGCTCGTGCCGCCGCAGCATCTCGTCGTCGGTGAAAGCACCCTGCATCTCGCACCCGGCGCTGCCGGGGAGCTCAGCCTTGCCCTCAACGGCTCGGCCCGGCTCGAAGCCGTGCGCCTGGACGGCCGCGACATCCCTTTCCGCAGGGAGGGCGGGGCGCTCCGGCTGAATCTGCCCGTAGGCACCGGCGAGCGGCGGGTGACGGTTGCCTACCGTTGCATATTCAATGATCCGGCCCCGGAGCGGCCGGTGGTGACGGAGGACCCCTCCTACGGGGTGAGCGCCGTGGTTGCCGAGCGGGGGACCTATCTCGGCAGCGGCGCGGGCTGGTATCCGGAACCGACGGCGCCGCCGGGCAGCCGAATCGTCACCGTCAGAGCCCCCGAAGGCATCGAGGCCGTGACCGCCGGTCGGCGCGCGGCCAGGGCAACGGCCGGGGGCGTCACCACTTCGGTCTGGGAGGAGGAGCACCCCGCCGAGGCCCTCTCGCTGTCGGCCGGCGCTTACGTGGTCGCCGAACGGAACGTGGACGGCATCCCTCTCTACACGTATCTCTACCCCGAAAACGCGGCGCTCGCCGACCGCTATCTGGAGGCGTCCGCCGGCTACCTCCGGTTCTACGCGGAGAAATTCGGCCCCTATCCCTTTGAGAAGTTCGCCGTGGTGGAGAACTTCTTTCCCACCGGTTACGGCTTCCCGTCCTACACCCTCATCGGCGGCACGGTCATCCGGCTTCCCTTCATCGTCCATACGAGCCTCCCCCACGAGATAGCCCACTGCTGGTGGGGCAACGGAGTGCTGGTGGCCTACGACCGCGGCAACTGGTCCGAGGGGCTCGTCACCTATCTGGCGGACCACCTGCTGGAGGAGCGGAAATCGGCCCGGGATGGGCGTGACTACCGCTACCGCCTCCTGGCAGACTATGCTTCGCTGGTACCCGCCGGAGAGGATTTTCCGCTGCGGCGATTCCTGGGACGGGTCGATCCGGCCTCCCGTGCCATCGGCTACGGCAAGGGAGCCATGCTGTTCCACATGGTCCGCCGGGAAATTGGTGACGATGCCTTTTTCGGCGCACTCAGGCAAGTGTTTCGGGAGTTCCGGTTCAAGGCGGCATCATGGGACGATTTCGCCCTGGCCTTTTCCCGCGCCTCGGGCCGCGACATGGTTTCGTTCATGAACCCGTGGCTCGAACGGACCGGCGGCCCACGTCTCGCCCTGGCCGAGGTGAAGCGGCGGCAGGTTGGGGACGGCTGGCTCGTGAGCGGGGTGGTCCGGCAGGAGGGCGATGCGTTTCCTGGGCGGGTGCGGGCGCGGGTGGACGCCGGCGGCACGTCCCGGGACAGCCTGGTGGAGACGACGGGCGGGCGCACCGGCTTTACGGTTGCCGTGAGCGGGCCGCCCGAGCGGGTTACGCTCGATCCCGAGGCGGATACCTTTCGCCTCCTGTCGCCGGAGGAACTCCCGGCAACGGTGAACAGGATCAAGGGGAGCACGGCCCTGACGGTCGTAACGGCACCCGGCTGCGGTGCTGACAGGGATACCCTGGCGCTTCTTCTCCGTTCCCTCGATCAGGCGGAGGCTCCGCTGATCCGGCAGGACCAGGTCGATGCCGCGGCCCTGGCCGGTCGCGACATTCTTTTTTGCGGCGTCCCCGGGACGACTGGTATCCGGTCGCCGCTGCCCCACGGCGTTTCAGCGTCTGCCGGCGCCTTTGCCGTGGACGGCACGACCTATGCCGGAGCCGGCGACATGCTCTTCGCGGTCGCCACCCGGCCCGACGCGCCGGGCCGGGTAACGGCGTTCCTCCATTCCCTCTCCCCGGCCGCCGCCGGGGCGGCAGCCTCAAGATCACCCATTACGGGCGCTACGGGGTGCTCGTCTTCTCGGGCGGGAACAACCGGGTGAAGGAAGCTCCCCCGGCGCTCAGCGAAACCAGCGTGGTAACGTTTGACCGGCAGGTTGACAGATAGGATGGCGCGACGTCATTCGGGAGGAAGCATGAAGCGATTGGGAACATTCGCCGGGATTGCGCTGGTGCTGGTCCTCACTGCGGTGGTGGCACGCACCTGCTTCAGCCATGATCTGATCGTGCGGCTCATGGATCGGAGGGAGATCGGCTTCGAGGAGATGATGCGGGATCTGAAGGGGGGCAAGGTGATCTATGTGGGGGAGACCCATGACAATCCCTATCACCATGACCTTCAGCTCAGGATTGTCCGCGAGCTCCATCGGGCCGGCGTGCCGCTGGCCATTGCCATGGAGATGTTCACCTACGAAAGCCAGGATGAACTGGACCGTTGGGTGGCGGGGGAAACCGATCCGGCGTCATTTCAACGGATCTACCTGAAAAACTGGAACTTCCCCTGGGCCCTCTATGGCGACATCCTGCTGTTTGCCCGGGACAGGCGCATCCCTCTCGTGGGCCTCAACGTCCCCCGGGAGGTAACCCGCAAGGTTGCCCGCCAGGGGTTCGAGTCCCTGTCGCGCGAGGAGCGCCGTAAGCTCCCCCCCAGTATCACCTGTGACGTGGATGCTGCGTACATGGCCATGATCCGGCGTTCCTACTCGGATCACGATACCAGCGCCAAGACCTTCAAGAACTTCTGCGAGGCCCAGATGCTCTGGAACAAGTCCATGGCCTATCACCTGGTCGAGTATCTGAAGAACAACCCCGGCCGGACCGTTGTGGTCATCACCGGCAGCGGGCATGCCGTGCGGGGGGGGATGCCGGTCCAGGTCGACCGGGAAAAGCCCGGTCTCGCCAGCAGGGTGGTTCTTCCCGATCCGGTGGTTCAGAACGGGTCGATCTCCGTGGAGGACGCCGACTACCTCTGGCTGTCGCACTGACGCCGGCTCACGTCATGGCCGGCAGGGAGATGAAGAAGGTGCTTCCTTTGCCCGGCGCGCTCTCCACCCAGGCCCGGCCGCCGTGGGTGGCCACGATTTCCCGCACGAGGGTCAGGCCCAGGCCTGCGCCGCCCACCTTGCGCCGGTCGCTGTTGTCGACCCGGAAGAAGCGCTCGAAAATTTTTTCCTGGAATTCTGGAGAGATTCCTATCCCCTGGTCCCTGACCCAGAGCGTTACGATGTCGGCGGTGGCGCTGGCGCCGATGGTCACGTCGCCCCCGTCGGGTGAGTACTTGATGGCGTTGGACACCAGGTTGGAAATGGCCTGGTAGAGCTGCTCCTCGTTCCCCCGCACCGGCGGCAGGTCAGGGGGGCAGTCGACCACAATCCGGTGCTTCTTGGAGGCGGCGGCGTAGAGCGAGACGACATCCGCCACCAGCAGGCCGACGGCAATCGGCGTTATCCGGAACTTGACCATGCTCGCCTTGAGCCGCTGGAGCTGCAGGAAGTTGGTGATGAGCTCGTTGAGCCGCTCGGTCTCCCGGTAGATGGTCCGCAGGTAATTTTTCTGAAGGTCCCGGTCCACCTCGTTCTCCAGCAGGAACTCCGTAAAGCCCATCATGGCGGTGAGGGGGGTATGCATCTCGTGACTGACTGCCGAGATCATTTCATCCTTCATCCGTTCCATCTCTTTGCGCTCGGTGATGTCAATGGCGATCTCCATCCGGACCATGCGTCCGTCGGTCCAGCGGATGGCCTTGTCGATGCATTGGTACCAGCGGCTGCTGATGCTGTTCTGGTACTCCCAGATGTAGGGCGGGAGCGCTTTGCCGTCCATGATCAGCTTGTCGTTGGTGCAGAAGTCGCAGGGGGTGGCCCTGCCCCCCTGGAGCACGTCGTGGCAGGTCCGGCCTTCCCACGCGTCTCCGAAGAGCTGGGCGCCGAACTTGTTCAGGTAGAGCAACTCGTAGGTGTTCATGTCAACGACGTAGACCAGGGCGTTGAGAGAGTCGAAGATGGTGCTGATCTGGTTGAACTGGGCGTGCATGGCCTCTTCGGCCTGGCGCCGGCGCCGGCGTTCGTCCGCCTCGCGCAGTTCCCGCTCGATGGCCGGGACGAGGCGGGAAAGGTTGCCCTTCATGAGGTAGTCGTGGGCTCCAGCCTTCATGGCGGCAACGGCCAGATCCTCGCCGATCTTGCCCGATACGATGATGAATGGAACGTCCAGGCCCCGCTCCTTGACGATGTTCAGGGCGGGAAGCGCCCCGAACTGGGGCATGTTGTAATCCGAGACAATGACGTCCCACTCCCCGGCGTCAAGGGCACGGTGAAGCCCTTCGGCGCTGTCGGCGCGCTCGTAGGCGGGATCGATTCCCCCGCGGCGCACCTCGCGCAGCAGAAGCAGGAGGTCGTCCTCGGAATCTTCCAGGATCAGCATGCGAATGGGTGTCGGTGTGGTCATGGGGTCCTCGTTGACCGTCGTGGCGGTCAGCGGTGAATGATGCCGGCGTTACGGGCTTGGTCGCGGTTGTCCCTGAGCCGCTCGTACCGGGTGCGATCCCCGATGGCCGGCAGGGAGAAGTCGCCCGGAATGGTCCAGGCGTTCTTCAGGTAGAACCAGGGTGCAAAACTGGAGACGGCCGTGCCCGCGGTCGTCTCGATCCGTTCCGGTGTCGATATGTTGTGGATGGCGAGCCCCCTGGCATCGGCCACCACCGTATGGCTGCCGCTGAAAGGAAGGGCTCCGGCGTCGGTGAACTCCCAGCTCACCTCCCGGCGCTGGGCGCCGTCGGCAGTGCCGTGGCACGAGTCGCACGGCCGGGGCTGGCCGTACTTGTGGGAGACCTTGTCCATCTGGATCCAGAGGAGCGCCTTGTTGTTTTCCGGCAGACCTCCCACGAGGCCCACGTAGCCGTAGGCATCGCCGGTCCGCTCCAGGTCGGGCAGCGTGGCGGGCCAGCGCCAGTGGAGGCCGGGTTTGAGTCCGGCGCCCTTCACGTTCATCACGGCCATGGGGTAAGGCTTTACCGGAATCCACCGCCCTTTCTGGTCGCGGATCAGGATCGGATCGTCCATGATTCCGTAGTATTCCTTGTACTTGAAGAACGGCGTGCCGGTTCCCCCCAGGATTCCAGGCCCCCAGTAGGTCCCCTGGTAGCCGCCCACATTCCGCACGTGGCAGGCCTCGCAGGTGAGGGTGCGATGAACGGATGTCCCGTGACTGGCCACGATGGTTCCGTGGCACCGGTCGCAGGTTGCCTGGCGCTTCACCATGGCGTGGGTCAGTCCGTTGCCGTTGCGGCTCGACTCGTGGCAGTCGAGGCAGGTGACCTTGGCCTGCAGGTGGACGTCCGGAGCCGCCCCCTCCGGGTTGGCATAGACGCCGCCGAAATAGCCCGCCCCCCGCCGCCGTTCCTCGGGGCCCGCGTGGCAGGTCTGCCCCCTGCCGCCGCCGTAGCAGCTTTCGGGCCGGGGAGTCCTGCGGAAGCCGTGCATTCCCTTTTTCGGGTCGGCGGGGTCCGCGGGCTGGGGATCGTAGTGGCAGTCGAGACACCCCACGTGGCAGGTATTGCACTGGCGCTGGTTGAGTGCGTTGGTGGCCCGGTCGAAGGGGGCCGCCGTATTTGCGGCGATGGCTTCATGATTGTCGCCGAACCAGGCCCCGCAGTTGTGGGGGCCCCGCTTCCGGTCCGTCCAGGTGCGGTAGGCGCTCTGCTTGCCGTTGCGGGCCATGGTGCTCCTGGTGAACTCGGCAAACTGCCGCGCGTGGCAGGCTCCGCAACTCTTCTCCATGCGCCCGAAGTCCTGGGACAGGGTGTCGATGCGCTTGTCCTGCCACAGGATGATGCTCACGCTCTGGTCCGGTGCGGCGCGGCCGGCCTTGTCGGTCATGAGCTTGATCCGCTCCATGGGGTTGCTGCCCAGGGAAAGGGGGTGCTTTCGCTCGACCGTCTCTCCGGTGAGCCCCTTTTTCCGCACTGCCACGAGCCGTCCCATGCCGGCGTGGGCCTTGTCCTTCACCACGGCATCGGGGCTCCCGCCGTGGCAGAGGTGGCAGTCAGCCGGCATGCCGGTCTGGGCCAGGACCTCTTGAGGGGTGACGGTGAAGTGGGGGTAGCCCAGTTCCTTCATGGTCGAGGCGTTGCCGTGGCAGCCGACGCATCCCGACCCGGCGGCGGGAGGCGCGGCAGCAGTAGCCGTTCCACCGGTTGCCGCGACCACGGGGACAGCCAGCGCGATAATCCCCGCCAACAGTCTGAGCATCCGCTAACCTCCATCCATACCGCACAAAAACGACGGACCGGCCACACGTATCACCATTCTATCTTTACTACCTCTCGCGGTCAACGGGGCGGCCGCAGGGTTTCGCTCTCCGGTACCAATGCTTGACTTTTCGACGGTTTGTGAGTAGCGTTAGACGTTTTCCCGCTGCGGCGGGGCGCGCATATCCGAACGTGGAGGAACCCATGGATTACAAGAGCACCCTCAACCTGCCGGTCACCGATTTCCCCATGAAGGCCAACCTTCCCCAGCGGGAGCCGGAGATCCTCGCCGCGTGGCAGCGGGGCGACCTGTACGGCACGATCGCCGAAGCGGGCAAGGGCAAGCCGCGGTACGTCCTCCACGACGGGCCTCCCTACGCCAACGGCCATATCCACATCGGCCACGCCCTCAACAAGATCCTCAAGGATATCATCCTCAAGAGCAAACGGATGCAGGGGTTCGACGCCCCCTATGTACCGGGCTGGGACTGCCACGGCCTGCCCATCGAGCTCCAGGTGGAGAAGAACCTGGGGTCGAAAAAGCACGAGACCACCAAGCTCCAGATGCGCAAGCAATGCCGGGAGTATGCCGAAAAGTTCGTGCATGTCCAGCGGGTGGAATTCGAGCGGCTCGGGGTCCTGGGCGACTGGGATCGCCCCTACCTCACCATGAGTTACGATTACGAGGGGATCACTGCCCGGGAACTGGCCCGCTTTGCCGAGAACGGCGGCCTCTACAAGGGGAAAAAGCCGGTCCACTGGTGCTCCTCCTGCGTCACGGCCCTGGCGGAGGCCGAGGTGGAGTATGCCGACAAGACTTCCCCCTCCATCTACGTGAAGTTTCTGCTCCAGGACGATATCAGCACCGCCGTGCCGGCACTGGCCGGAAAGAGGGTGTCGCTGGTCATCTGGACCACCACTCCCTGGACTATTCCCGCCAACCTGGCCGTTGCCCTTCATCCGGAGCTGGAATACGTGGCCCTGGAGACCGGCGGCGAGGTGCTCGTGGTGGCCGAGGGGCTGAAGGACGCCTTCATGGCTGCCACTGGCGTGCAAGGAAACGTGATCGCCACCTTCCGGGCGGATATCCTGTACCGGAAGCGGTGCAAGCACCCCTTCTACGACCGGGATTCCATCGTCCTGCTGGGTGAGCACGTGACCCTGGACGCGGGTACCGGCTGCGTCCACACCGCGCCCGGCCACGGCCAGGAAGACTACGAGCTGGCCCTGGTGGAGGGGCTCGATATCTATAACCCGGTTGACAACCGGGGCCGCTATATCCAGAGCCTGGAATTCTTCGGCGGTATGTTCGTGTTTGACGCCAATGCCGCAGTCATGGAGAAGCTCCGGGAAGTGGGTGCGCTGGTGGGCCAGGGGAGCGTGGAGCACTCCTACCCACACTGCTGGCGGTGCAAGAAGCCGATTATCTTCCGGGCCACGGAGCAGTGGTTCATCTCCATGGAGAAGAACGACCTGCGGCAGAAGGCCCTCACGGAGATCGACCGGGTATCCTGGGTGCCCAAGTGGGGGCGGGAGCGGATTCACGGCATGATCGAGAACCGTCCCGACTGGTGCATCTCCCGCCAGCGTTCCTGGGGTGTTCCCATCACCGCCTTCTACTGCACCGAGTGCGGCGAGATCCTGGCCGACGGCAAGACCATGCATCACGTGGCCGATCTCTTCATGGAGGGAGGGGCCGACCTCTGGTATGAGAAAGAGGCCGCCGAGCTTCTCCCGCCGGGGACGGTCTGCCCCCAGTGCGGCAAGAGTGCGTTCGAAAAGGAAATGGACATTCTGGATGTCTGGTTCGACTCCGGCGTTTCCCACGCCGCGGTTCTGGAAAACCGCCCCGAACTGGGCTCGCCGGCCAACATGTATCTGGAGGGGAGCGATCAGCACCGGGGCTGGTTCCATTCGTCGCTTCTGGCTTCCGTCGGCACCCGCGGGGTTGCGCCGTACCGGGAGGTGCTCACCCACGGCTTCGTGGTGGACGGCTCCGGCCGGAAGATGAGCAAATCGGTGGGGAACGTGGTGGCCCCGGAGGAAGTGATCAAGAAATACGGCGCCGAGATCCTCCGGCTCTGGGTGGCCGCCCAGGACTACCGGGACGACGTCAGGATTTCACAGGAGATCCTGACCCGCCTGGCCGAGGCCTACCGCCGCATCCGCAATACCTGCCGCTACCTGCTGGGGAACCTGAACGACTTCGACCCGGACGTGGACATGGTCCCCTACGACCGGATGACCGAACTGGACCGGTGGGCCCTGCACCAGCTCGAGGTGCTGAAGGAAAAGGTCGCCGCCGCCTACAACGAGTACGAGTTCCACATTCTCTACCACGCGGTGAACGGCTTCTGCACCGTGGAGATGAGCGCCTTCTATCTGGACATCATCAAGGAGCGCTACACGAGCAGGAAGGATGCCCCGGAACGCCGCAGCGCCCAGAGCGTCATGTACCTGGTGCTCGAATCTCTGGTCACGCTCATGGCCCCGGTTCTTTCCTTCACGGCCGACGAGGTGTGGGGGTACATGCCGAAGAGGTCAGAATCCAGTGTCCACCTGGCAACCTTCCCCGAGTTCCGCCCCGAGTGGAAGGATGAGTCTCTGGTGGAGCGGTGGACCCGGATCATGGCGGTGCGGGGCGATGTGTCCAAGGCCCTGGAGCAGGCCCGGGTGCAGAAGACCATCGGTCACTCCCTGGACGCGGCAGTGACGCTGGCGGCCGAGCCCGGGCTGCTGTCGTTCCTGCAGGAGTACGCCGGAGAACTGGCCACGATTTTCATCGTTTCCCGGGTGGATCTGGTGGAGGAAGGGGCCGGCGACTACCCGGCAGCGGAAGGGGTAAGCGGGCTCAGGATCGGTGTCGGTGCCGCGCCTGGTGAGAAGTGTGAGCGCTGCTGGCACTACGACGAGGGGATCGGCGGCGACAGTGAGCATCCGACCCTGTGCCCGAAGTGCGCGGCGGCGGTCAAGTAGACTGTATGAAGCCGACCTGTCGCATCTTCAATGCAGTGGTGCTGGGCTCCCTCGTTCTCGATCAGGCGACGAAGGTCCTCGTCGACCGCACCATGGATCTTTACCAGTCGATTCCTGTGATCGACGGATTGTTCAGCATCACCTACCTGCGGAATCGGGGGGCCGCGTTCAGCTTTCTGGCGGATTTTTCCTACCGGCTCCCCTTCTTCATCCTGGTGTCGGTGGTGGCCCTAGGGGTGATAGCTGTTACCTTCCGCAAGCTCCGGGACGACCAGCACCTGGCGGCCGCCGCGCTCGCGCTCATCTTCTCGGGCGCCTCGGCAACCTCATCGACCGGGTCAGGCTCGGCGAGGTGATCGATTTCCTGGACGTCTACTGGAAGACGTATCACTGGCCCGCATTCAACGTGGCTGATTCGGCCATCTGCGTGGGGGTGGCGCTCCTTGCCATCGACATGATCCGGGAGGAGCGGCGCACGGCCCCCTGAGGCTCAGAACCGGTGCGACAGTGCCAGATGGAACACCACGTCCGGCGCCGTCTTGACGCTTGCATCCTCCACCACTCCGATATCAAGGGCGGTCCGGTCCGAGAAGGCGATGGTGCCGCCGCTGGTGATGGTGATGGTGTCGGTCCTCAGCTCCCGGAGGCCGGATGCGCGGTAGAAGGCGGAGTGCCAATCCCCCTGGACCTTCAGGGCGATCCAGGAAGCGGGGCTCCAGCCGAAGCCGAGGGTGCCGAATCCCGCCGCGTTCCGCTGCTGGTCGGCCAGGACGTCCCCATCCCCCATCACCATGCCCCCGCCGGCACCGAAAAAGGTCAGGTGCCCCCATTCCCCCACCGGCAGATCGGTGCTGCCCGTGAGCCAGAGGGCAAAGTCGGTCCCGCCGCTTCCCCGCAGCCTGCCGCTCTCCCCCGTGGGAAGCTTGAGCGAGCCGCGCAGGGCCAGCGACGTCCGCGACTCACCCGTTCCCTCATGAAGCCGTACCGCCGCATTGAGCCTGACGTCGCCGATGCCGAAGCCGCCGTCGTCGTAGTGGAGCCGTTCTGTCCCGTCACGATGGTAGCTGAAGAGCAGTTCGTCCTGCGGATACTTGTCCCGGTCACCGTTGTTGAAGTCGAACACCTTGTGAAATCCTTCCACAAAGCTGTCCAGAGCCCCGCCTGATGTGCCGATGAAGGGAACCTGGATGCCCGCTTCGAACCAGGGGGTCACGCCGTAGCGAAGGTCCAGCGCCACACGGTAGGTTTCGCCGTCCAGGTGGACCGATTCGTTGGCGGTACTGTCGACGGCGAAGTTGTTGGCGGCATCGGCAATCAGCGTTACCTCTGTCTCCCGTGGCGCGAGCAGGCGGGCGCTTCCGGCCGCTGGGGCGGGATGGATGAGCGCCAGGGGGCTCATGTTGATGGTTCTGAACGGAACGATCTCCGCCGCGCGGGCCGTGGCGCCGAGGGCTGTGGAGAGGGCGGCGGCTCCTGCAAGGATGCCGATGCATACGACCAGGGAGTGCTGAAACGCGAGTTTTCTGTTCATGGCTCCTGTTCATCCTCCTTTGCCATAATCTTCTTGAACTGCCCGATGGCTCTGCGCTAAGGTGACAAGTTACGGGTTCAACATCTTCAAATCAGGGAATGTGGTGGCGTTCAATGACAGTCGGCAGGCAGAATCCCGGTCCCCGGAACATAAACCGTCGACGGGGCAAAAGTCCATTGAAAATTGTTGTCATAACTTCGCTATGTCTTGCGGTGACGGCCCTGCTCGCGCTGGCGGGATATCTGTTCTTTCTCATGGCGACCCTCCCGAAGGTGGACCGGCTGGCCGATTACAAGCCTCCCATCGTTTCCCAGGTGTTCGGCGACGGCGGGAGTCTGGTGGGAGAGTTCTACCTGGAGCGACGGACAGTGGTGCCGGTGGAGAAGCTGCCTCGCCGGCTCGTCCAGGCCTTTGTGGCGGCCGAGGATTCCAACTTCTACCAGCACAAGGGGCTGGACTACCTGGGCATTGTCCGTGCCGCGGTGAAGAACCTCATTTCCATGGGGAAAATCGATGCTCCTTACCCCCGAGAAGAGCTATGCCCGCAAGCTCAAGGAGCGATTCTCGCCAAACGGATGGAGGAGCGGCTTGCCAAGGACGATATCCTCTATATCTATCTGAACCAGATTTATCTGGGTGCCGGTTCGTACGGCGTCCAGGTGGCGGCGGAGACCTACTTCGGCAAGAACGTCGAGCAACTGAACCTGGCCGAAATGGCCATGCTCGCAGGCCTGCCCAAGGCCCCCAACGCCTATTCCCCCATCAAGCATCTTGACCGGGCGCGGGAGCGCCAGGCCTATGTCCTTGAACGGATGGTAAAGGAAGGGTACATCACCCAGGCCGAGGCTGATCATGCCCGGGCCACTCCCATCGTCATCCAGTCCATGAAGAAGGTCAACAGCGAGCAGTCCGCCTATTTCCTGGAACATATCCGGATCGCCCTGGAAGAGCGCTACGGTGAGGAGCAGCTTTACAAGGAAGGGCTGCGGGTTTACACCACCATGAACGCCGAGATGCAGAAGGCGGCCTATGAAGCGGTGGTGAACGGCCTCAAGAACGTGGACAAACGGCAGGGATTCCGCGGTGCAACGGCCTATCTGGCCGAGTCCGCGGTCGCTGCGTTCTGCGATAAGGTGGAAGACGGCATCGATACCGTTTCCCTCAAGCAGGGCGTCACCTACCAGGGGGTGGTCACCGCCGTGGACTCTGCCCGGGGGGATGTGACCGTGAGGGTCGGCGACCGGACCGGCACTCTCTCGCGCAAGAATATGGCCTGGGCCGGCAAGGTGCAGTTGGTGAGCGCCTGGGGCAAGCAGGAGGTGAAGGGTAAATTCCTGTCGCTCGGCAGCGTGATCCTCGTATCGGTCGTCACCCCCGACGCGGACAGGAAAGGGGCCGTCTTCGCCCTTGATCAGGAGCCCGAGGCCCAGGCGGCAGTGGTGGCGCTGGATCCTCTCTCCGGTGCGGTCAAGGCCATGGTCGGGGGGTACGACTTCCGCAAAAGCCAGTTCAACCGGGCATTGCAGGCAAAGCGGAATCCCGGCTCCGCGTTCAAGCCGATCATCTATGCCGCTGCCTGGATAAGGGGATTACCCCCGCCACCATCTTCGACGACTCGCCGGTGGAGTACGAAAGCGGCAAGGAAAAGGCCTGGAAACCCAAAAACTACGACAACATCTACCGGGGCAACGTGACCATGCGGGAGGCCCTCACCAACTCCATCAACGTGGTGAGCGTCAAGATCCTGGAGCAGATCGGCGTGGACTATGCCATCGAGTACGCCAAGAAGCTGGGCATAACGTCTCCCCTTTCGGCCAACCTGACCTTGGCCCTGGGCTCTTCCAGCCTCACCCCCCTGGAACTGACCTCTGCCTATGCGGTGTTCGCATCGGGCGGCTATCGGACCACTCCCTACTTCATTACCAAAGTGGAGGATGCAGAGGGGCGGACACTTGAGGAAACGGCGCCGCCGGTCATTCCGACATTCTCCGTCATGACGTCGGCCGAGTCGTCCCCCCTCGACGTGCCGCCCGCTCCTCCGGTCATGGCCGGGGGCTCGGCGACAACGGCGGTACCGGTGATTGCGCCTGAAACCGCCTACATCATGACGAATCTCATGGAAAGCGTTGTCCAGAGCGGTACCGGCCAGCGGGCCCGGGCCGTCGGCCGCCCGGTGGCCGGCAAGACCGGAACCACCAACGACATGAAGGATGCATGGTTCGTGGGGTATATTCCCCAACTGGTGACCGGGGTCTGGGTCGGTTACGACCAGGAGCGCTCCCTGGGGGCGGGCGGGTCGGGTGGACAGGCTGCGGCCCCCATCTGGACCGAATTCATGCGGCGGGCAGTGGCCGGAATTCCTTCCCGCGCCTTCGAGACGCCTCCCAACGTTACCTTTGCCACCATCAATCCCCGCACCGGCCGGCTGGTCCGCGAGGGCAGCGATGGGGCCGTGCAGGAATGCTTCATTGCAGGCACCGAGCCGACCGCTTACGATGGTGAATCTTCTGAGGATGTCTCGCCTAAATTGCAGTAATATCAATATGTTGGTATAGTGGGTCCGCGCCAGTGCTGGCGTTGCGGGTGCCATGGGGCCAAAAAACCTGATACGGTAAGGGTTTCCGCCGATAAAAAAATGAAGTTTGCGAAAATAAATCCCTTGCAAAGTGGAAATTTCTGTCTATAGTATCTGCCAGAATTACCAACAAAGGAGGGTTGACCATGACCAAAGCTGAACTTGTGGATGCCGTAGCGAAATCTGCCAACCTGACAAAGGCGGCCGCGGACAAGGCCGTTGGCGCCGTTATCAGCGCCGTCAGCGACGCCCTTAAGAAGGGTGACAAAGTGACCTTGGTCGGTTTCGGCAGCTTCGAGGTGTCCACCCGCAAGGCGCGCACCGGCCGTAACCCCCAGACCGGCAAGGAGATCAAGATCGCTGCCGCCAAGGTTCCCAAGTTCCGTCCGGGCAAGGCCCTCAAGGACGCGGTTGCCGGCAAGAAGAAGTAGCTGCGGCACGCCGTCATTCCAGACGGTACGGGTTCTCCCTTCACAGAGGATGAAAAAGCCCCCTTATTGCGGGGCTTTTTCATTTTTGAACAGTTCCGCAACGGATGGTTCGGGAGATCGCTCCCGTCTTCACGCCATCGTTGACCGGACCTCAGCCGCACCAATGTCCCTGATCCTCTCTTTTCCCTGACCCCCTTGCCAGGGCGGCGCTTCCCGGGTACAGTCTCCTTCGGAGGGAGACAGTCCAATGCCGCATTCCGACCAGATGGAGACACCACGGCGCCGGGGCGGCCGCCGCATGGCAATGGCGGTGGTCACGGTACTCATCCTCTGCCTCCTGCTCCCCTTCCTGGCGGAGCTCTATCTGGCATCTCCCCTGGCCGCACGCCACCTGTCCCGCCTGCTTTCCCGGACCCTCGGCTGTCCCGTTACCATTACCGCGCTCCATACCTCGGGCATGGGCATTGCCGCCCGCGGCATCGCCATCGGCAATCCTGCGGGATTTCCCGCCGGCACCCTTGCATCAGCCGATGCCGTTACCGTTGTTCCCCATTGGGGAGCCCTCATCAGCGGGGAGCGGGCCCTGCACCGCATCGTTCTGGACGGAGTACGCCTTACCCTGGTGCGAGACCGGTCCGGTACCTGGAATCTGGCGCGGCTGGCAACGGGGATGAAGGGGAAAAAACCTGCCCCGGATACCCGCATCGGAGAAGTCGTGGTGCGCCGGGGCAGCCTGGCCGTCGAAGGCCATCGCATGGAAGGGATCGATCTGCGTCTGCGCGACCTGTCGACGCAGGGGACGACCGAGTCCCGGCTTGAACTCGCCTTTGCCGACGTCGCCGGAAACCGGTTCAGCCTGACGGGAAGCGGCCGCATGGGCCCCACCCTTCCTTCGACCTTGCCCTCTCTGCCCCGTCCATGGCCCTGTCACCCCTTTTGCCGCGGCTCAATGGCCGGGTTCTGGACCTCTCCGCAGCACGCGGTTCCCTGGCTGTGCGGGCTCAATTGCGGGAAGGCGTGATCCGCATCGATGGAGGCGGGACGGTGCAGAATGGCGCGCTCAGGGTCCGGGGGCAGATGGTCACGCTGGCCGGCAAGCTCCAGGCAGCGGCCTCCTATGACATGCGGGAGGACCGCGCCGTGCTCGACCGCCTGGATCTGGCCCTGAGCGATTTCTTCACGGCCCGGCTGACCGGCACCGTGGAGCAGGCGCGGCGCGAGGGGCGTTTTGACGCCCGGTTGGCCCTTGACGAGGTGGATCTGGCCCGGTTGAGACGTTTCCTGCCGGCGTCCGGCACGCGCATCGTCACGGCGGGGATGCTCCGGACGCGGGGACTACGGGTTGTCGGCGACCGAGCCCGGGGGGTAACCGGCGTTGACGGTGCCGTGGCGCTGAGCGGCGGGACCCTGGCAATGGGCACGAAGATCGTCGCCCGGGACGTGGGCGGCACGGTTTCCGTTTCTCCTGCGGCCGGGGGGTGGCGCGTGTCCGGCCAACTGCTCTCGCCCCGGGCAGCAGGAGACGTCATGGTCGATGGGCTCCGCATTCCATTCGAAGCGGAGGTGTCCTCGCGCTTCAAGCCGACGGCGGTACGGGTTGCCGGCATGTCCTGCCGGTTCATGGGAATCCCGCTGGAGGGGGGCGGGTGGTTCAGGCCGACGGCGGCGCAGCCACTCCAGCTCTCTCTGCGGATCCCTTCCTCATCCCTCACGCTTGCCGCCACCCGGCTGGAACCCTATGGCCTGCGCCCCGAGCGCGGCACCGCTGCGCTTTCCCTGGATCTGGCGGGCGGCGTGCGCGGTCCTTTTGCCGGCGAACTCGCTGCGGCTGTGAACGGCGCAGCCCTGTCGATCAAGGGGAAGCCGGCCACTCTCGGAAAGGGTGACCTGCGTGCCCGTTTTGCCTGGCACCGGGGCGTCGCGTCCGTGGCCGGCACACTTCTGCTCGACGGTGCCTCCTACGGCGGCCGCCAGGGAGAGGTGGCGGCTCCGTTCAGGCTTGACGGCCGCTCACTGGTGCTTGACGCCCCCCGCTTCCGCTTCGGCCCCACCGCCGGTACGGCCCGGCTGGTGGTGGCCCGGCTGCCGGACGCACCGGCAGGGATGGTCCACCCCTTTACCCTGGAGGTGACGGAGGGATCGGTGACTCACGGCACAGGAGGTGCCGGAGGAATCAATGCATCCATCCGGGGAACCTATCATGGGGGCACGCCGGGCTGGCCGGAAGTGGAAGGGAGCGGGTCAGCGGCGCACCTGACGGTGCAGGGGAAGCCCATCGGCGCGCCCTCGGTCAGGTTCGCGCTCGGCCGGGAGAAGGGGGAAGCGGTGGTGGCGGGGCACCTGCTTGGCGGGGCACTAAGCGCCCGGATCGATTTTCCCGCCCGTGCCCCGTTGGAAGACCTCCGGTTCTCCGGTTCGCTTCGGCAGGCGAGGCTGGCTGCCATCGCCCCGTTCGTGCCCGCCACCGGCCGGATTCCCGCAGTGGCCGGGGGGGAGGCCACCATCAGTGTTGACGGCGGCTTCGCGGGGAGCTCAGGGCTGCGCTGCGGGCTCGAAGCACGGCTAGCCGGCATGGCCCTGGACGGGACGGGGGGCAAGCGGCTCCTGTCCGGCGCGGAGGCCCGGGTGGCGGCCCGGGTGGCCGGAGAGCGGCTCGACCTGCGCGAGGCGGTGGCCGTTCTGGGGAAAGGTGCCTCCGTCCGCATTACGGGCAGCATGGATCGGTTCCGCTCGCCGGAGCGGACAGGGACATTCTCCGTAACGCTGCCGCGCACCCCTCTCACGGCCCTGGTGGACCCCCTGGTCAATGTTCTGCCTCGGCCGGTTCAGGAGGCAACCCTGGAGGGGGACGTGGCAGTCTCCGCCGAGGTGGCGCTGGCGGGAAAGGCCGGCAGCGTGGACGGGACCGCGACGCTCTCCGGCGTCCGCTTCGATTTCCCGTCCCAGAAACTCGATGTCAGCGGGGTTGGCGGCACGATTCCCTTTTCGCTCCGGACGGCTGCCGAGGCCGCCAAGCGTTCCC
Organism: Geobacter anodireducens; assembly: GCA_001628815.1. NCBI lineage: Bacteria > Pseudomonadati > Thermodesulfobacteriota > Desulfuromonadia > Geobacterales > Geobacteraceae > Geobacter > Geobacter anodireducens. Next base: position 3,202,440 of record CP014963.1, on the reverse strand, counting down.
GCCAGGAGCTGAGTTTCAGCCGGGAGAATTTTGCCCGCCTGCTGGAGATGCTTCGGCCGCAGGCGGCATGGGATCATACCCTCACCGTGGGTAAGATCCGCTTCGGTCCCCTGGAGTTGGGGCAGACGGCCCTGGGGCTGCGGGCCGGCAACGGCACCCTGGAAATCGGTTCGCTCCGGTCGGGGCTCTACGAGGGACAACTGCTGGGGAAAGGGTTCGTGACGGTCCGGGGAGGCATCGCCTACGGAGCTGATATCCTGGTCCATGACCTGAGCCTTGCGCGGCTTTGCGATGCGGTTCCCAAGATCCGCGGATACGTTTCCGGCCGGGTCGACGGTCTGCTCAGCCTCCACGGCCAAGGGGCCGGAATGGATGGGCTCACCGGCTTCACCGACCTCTGGGCTTGGGAGTCGACGCGCGAGCGCATGCTTCTTTCCCGTGAATTCCTCCAGCGCCTGGCCGGGAAAAAGCTGCGCGGGTTCTTTTTCCGCGACGACCGTCCCTATGACCGGGGCGAAATCAGCGCCTACCTGGAGAACGGGTATCTCACCTTCACGACCCTGGACCTGGCCCATACGAATATCTTCGGCATCAAGGACCTGAGCGTTTCGGTCGCCCCGGTCCAGAACCGGATTGCCCTGACGCACCTGTTCGGCGCCATCAAGGAGGCGGCCACCCGGGGCAAGGCGGTGGCCGGGGAGCCGGCACCGGCCGAAAAGCCGGCGGAGATGGAGTTTCAGTGGCGCGATTGATGCCACTCGCCGGCGCAGGCCTTCCAATCGGGGCTTCATGTGGTATAGTGCACGATAGCTACTCAGCAAGGAGGACACGATGATCAGGAAGCTTTTCACCGGAACCCTGTTGGGGCTCTGCGGCCTTCTGGCCGCCTGCGCCATCATTACCGTGAATGTCTATTTTCCCGAAAAGGCCGTCAAGGAGGCCTACAAGTCGCTGGACGACATGCTCCTGGGACGGGAGGGGGAGCAGAAGCCCGCGCCCGACCGGAAGCCGGCCGAGGGGCAGCCGCCGGCGGACAAGCCCCAGAGCCGCCTGTGGAACAGCCTGCCGTCCCTGTCGCTGGTGACCGAAGCCTGGGCAGCCGACGATTATGCGGATCAGTTGGCCGTGGAGCTGTCCAGCATGCCTGAGGTGCTCAAGGCCTATGACGAGATGCGGGCGCGCCTGCCCAAGCTCGACCAGCTCCGGGCGCAGGGGGTCGTGGGCGAGACCAATCAGGGGCTCGTGACCATGAGGGACGCGGCAAAGGCGGCTCCCGGCGACGACGCGGTGGTCAAGGCCGAGAACGACAACCGCAAGACCGTCATTACCGGCATGGCCCGGGCGATCATCAGGCTCAACAAGCAGAAGGAATCCAAGCAGGCCCTTGGCCAGGTGCTCCCCAAGGCGGCGGCGACCTATGCCGACACCAGGCGGGAGGAGGCCCGGCCGGGGTGGTGGATAAAGCTCCAGAACGGCAGGTGGGTGCAGAAGTAGGGAACGGGCGGCTCTTCGCAATCCCGTGCCGAGCCCGTTTCAGGTCAGATGATGACCGCGTGCAGGTCCCGCCGGCGGTACCGCCACCAGAAGGCGGCGGCCCGCACGTACCAGTCGATCACGAAGACGCCCCAGACGGCGTAGAGGGAAAGGTGGAGCCAGTCGGACGCCACCCATGAGAGAAAGACCCGCACCCCCCACATGACGCCGAGGGTGACCAGGAAGACGTAGAAGGTGTCGCCGGTGCCGCGCAGGCTCCCGGCATAGACGAAGGAGATGGCCAGCGGCACCTGGGCGAAGGCCACCAGCCGCAGGAACACAATGCCGTTTTCGATGACCGCCGGGTCCCGGGTGAAGAGCCCGATGAGCGGTCCGGGCACGGTCAGGAACACGGCCGCCATGGTCCCCATGACAATGACCGCCAGACGCAGGGCCTCACGATGGCTGATCCGCGCCCGGCGGTATTTTTTTGCCCCCAGGGCCTGCCCCATGAGGGTGGCGGCGGCGATTCCCATGCCCGCACCCGGCATGAATGACAGGGATTCGATGGAGAGCCCGATCTGGTGGGCTGCGTAGGCGGCAGTGCCGTAGCCGATGATGAACTTGGAGTAGAAGAGCTGCCCCCCCTGCTGGGCAATCCGCTCCAGGGCAACGGGCCACCCCACCCGCCAGATGCGGCCCATGAGTCCCGTGTCGGGTCGGCCGATGCGGATGTAATCCAGCCTCAGGGCTTGCACCAGCAGGTAGAGAAAGCCGATGGCCTCGGAAGCGTTGATGGCGATGGCCGCGCCGGTGACCCCCAGGGCGGGGAGGCCGAGCTTGCCGTAGATGAGGGGCCAGGCGATGAGCACGTGGAGAATGTTGACCAGGATAATGGCCTGCATGGGCGTGCGGGTGTTGCCGATGCCGTGCATGATGGCCGAAAGGATGTTGAGGCCCGTGGTAAAGGCCAGATAGAGGAAGACCAGCCGGGTATAGCCGGCTGCCAGGTGGAGCACGTCGTCCCGGGCACCGAGGAACGCGGCCAGGTCGTCGCTGAAGCACCAGCCGAGCGCGGAGGCCGCCGCCGTCATGCCGGCGCAGGCGAGACACGCCGCAAAGGCTGCCCGCCGCGCTTCCCGGCGCTGTCCCGCTCCTCGCAGGTGGGCGATCACTACCGTGGTGCCGGTGGCAAGCCCCCAGAACACGGTCATTGTCACGAAGACCAGGAGCTGGCCGAGCCCCGTGGCGGCAATGGCCGCGGCTCCCAACCCGCCCACGAGAAAGATGTCGACGATGGCCACGAGCCGCTGGAAGAGCGAGGAAAGGAGCACCGGCAGCGACAGGTTCATTACGTTGCGGCGGATGGAGACGCGTTTGCTCCGTTCCCTTGCGTACCGTGCCCTGAACCCTCTCCTCGTCATTCTTTTCCCTCGCCGTCAGTCGCCGAGTTCCAGTTCCCCGGCCATGTTCAGCACGAAATTCTTGGCCCGCCCCGATGGTGCGATGATCCCGTAGGCCAGGGCCTCCTTCAGTTCGGCGTCCGTGGCGCCGGCTTCCTTCGCGGCCGCGAAGTGTTTCTTCAGTCAGGTGGGGCACCCCACCGCCACGGCGCAGCCGACCCGGATCAACTCCCGGGTCCGGGCATCGAGAACCTCTTCGTACTCGAAATCGAGAATCTTTTTGCGAATCTTCATGGCCATCGCTCCTTTTCCGTGAACCTTCATGTCCGAGCATGGGAACTATGCGGTTCTACCCGGTGATTTGCAAGCGCTTTTTGGAAAAGAGGGGTATTGTCCCGACAGGGAATCGCCGGGGGTGATTACAGGGTAGTGCGAGAATACCGAAAATAAATCGCAGACAAATAAATAGTATGCTATTAATTGTGTATGACCATATTTGACGCGACAATCGACCGCAGCACCCTCATGTACCGCCTCGGGCTCCTGACGCGGCGGTGGCGTCAGATCCTCGACGCCCAGTTCCAGTCTGCGGGGCTGACCGACGCCACGTGGCGCCCCCTCTTGCATCTCGATTTCCTCGGTGACGGCTGCCGCCAGAAGGATCTGGCGGCAGCCGTCGGTATCGAGGGCCCCTCCCTCGTTCGGCTCCTCGACACCCTTGTCGCCAAGGGGTTTGTCGAGCGGTCGGAGGATGCTGCGGATCGCCGGGCAAAGCTCCTGCGCCTGACCCCCGAGGGGCGAGAGGTCGTGACCCGGATCCGGGCAACGGTGACGACCCTTGAAGACGATCTCCTCAGTCCCTTCAGTGATGATGATATCGCCCGGGTGGCGGAGGTCATCGGGCGCCTGGAGTCCACGGTGGGTGATGCCCGGCGGAGGGGAAAACGGTGATGTCAGGCGTCATCCGCCGCTTCATCGACCAACACTGGCCCCATCTGGTCAGTGCCGGCCGGGGAACGGCTGCTGCCCTCGCGGCGCTGGCGGTCGCCGTGCACCTGAAGCTGGAGAACCCCTACTGGGCAGCCATGACGGCCCTCATCGTTATCCAGCCGACCCGGGGCCTCCTGTTCGAGAAGAGCTTTTACCGCTTGGTCGGGACGGTCATCGGCTCCGCGGCGGGGCTCCTGCTCCTTCTCTCCACGGATTCCCCCCTAGTGCTTGCCATGGCGCTTTCCTTCTGGGTCGCCGCGTGCGTGGGGGTCGGTAACCTCCTGTACGGCCTGCGCTCCTACGCCTTCATGATGGCGGCGTGTACCTGCGTGGTGGTGGCCATGAGCGCCTACCAGAACCCTCCCCACCTCGTGGGCATCGCCTTCGGGAGGGTCGCCTGCATCGTTGTCGGCATCATCGTGTCAACGGCGGTGACCGCCCTCTTCACCCCCCGCCAGTCCGGCGACGGTCTTGAAAGCCGCCTGCGTCGGATTGCGGCGGACAGCATCGCGTGGCTGGCGCTGCTGCTGCGCCAGGGGCGGGTGTATGCGTTGGCACGGCGGGAGCAGGATATCCTCATCGGAATTGCGGAGGTCGAGGAACTCCTGGACGCGGCCGGGGCCGGATCGTTGCGGCTCAAGAAGCAGAAGCGCCACGCCCAGGGACTCATCGCGGCGCTTCTCTCCCTCCTGGCAGTAGGGCGGCTGGCAGGGGAAGGGCTTTCCCGGCACGATGATGGAGACCGCCGCCAGGACTGCTGGCGGGATCAGCTCGGTCGGCGCCTGGATGAGGCCGCCCGCGGGCTGGAAAGCCCGACAACGGTAAACTGCACCGCCGAAATGGCGGCGGCAGCGGCCGAGGTACAAACGCACCTCCCCCTGTTGGGGGAATCCCTGAACGACATTGTCGCCTCGCTCCGGCCCGTTTTGGCCGGCGACGGCACCATGGCCGGCCCCTTCGCCCCGCAGCCAGCGAACCTGTTCATTCATCATCGGGATTGGCGGGAGGCCCGCCGGGCGGCGCTTCGCGCCTTCGGGACCATCTGGGTGGTGGGGGGCACCTGGGCACTCACCGGCTGGGCAAAGGGACCCCTGATGCTCATGGCCATAGGGATCATGATCAGCATCTTTTCCACCAAGGAGCATCCCGCCCACTTTGTGGGACAGATTTTCTGCGGAGCGGCCATCGGTTCGGCAGCCGCCGTTGTCTGCCGGGTGGCACTCCTTGCCGGGGTAACCGATCCGCTGGTCATGGGCGCAGCCATCGCCCCCTTCGTCCTGCTTGGCGTCCTTGCCATGTCGTACCGGCGAACAGCCATCGGCGCCACCGACGCCACGCTCTTTTTCATCTTCGTCACCCAGCCGGGAGTCCCCATTGCCGTTCTCCCCGCCGACCTCGCCCTCGGCGCGGTGGCGATGATAATGGGAGTGGGGAGCGCCTGGATTGCCTACCGGTACCTGGTCCCGATCAATCCCGCGATTCGGCTCCGTTCCCTGTTGAAGGCCATCGTGGATGACTTGCGGCTCCTGGCGGCGGCGGAGGCCCCTGTGGCGAAGGAACGGTTGCGGGCGCGCATGCATCACCGGGTGATGCGGATGGCTTCCATGGCCACGAGATATGATGCCGACCACCTTGCGGTTGTGGAGGGGGGGCTCGCGGCCCTGGCCATGGGGAAGTGCATCGTGCGGCTCCAGGCGTCGCGGGAACAAGGTGGCCGGACGCCGGTCGCCGGCGTCATCCGCGAGGCGCTCCATGCACTGGCAGATTCCGCCCGACGGGGAGAAAACATCGCACTGGCACTGACAACGGCTTCCACTCCCCTCTACGCGGCCCTTTGGCAGGGTTTCTCAGAAGGGGGCCATGCCGAAGGTCAGCACGGTGAATCGGTTCGTCACCGGATTAATGGAACCTGTTGGGAAGATCTGAGCGTTCGATGCCCTGTCTGAGGTTCAAGGGGTTCGACGAGGACTTTCTCTGGCAGTTGGGGTCCCTGATGAAAGCATGCCTTGGAGGCATTGTTACTGCGCACCACGAAAGGAGTCATTATGGATATCAAAGGTAAAACGGTTATGGTTACCGGTGCCAACGGCGGCATCGGCGGAGCTCTGGTCAGGGCATTGCTGGGCGAGGGTGTTGCCAAGGTCTACGCCGCTGCCCGAAGCACCGACACGGTGGCAGACCTGGTCCAGGGCGGAGATGGCAGGGTGGTGGCGCTCCAGCTGGACGTGACCCAGTCCGCCAGCGTACGTGGGGCGGCGGAGCAGTGTCGTGACGTGGACCTGGTCATGAATAACGCCGGCATAAACCGCTGTGTGGGGTTCATGGGCTCCAGCGCCATGGAGGACGCCCGTCTGGAGATGGAGGTCAACTATTTCGGCACCTTGGCCATGTGCCGGGAGTTTGCGCCAGTGCTGGCCTCCAGAGGCGGAGGAGCCATCGTGAACGTCTGTTCCATCATCGGCCTGGTCAATCTCCCTGTCAACGGGACTTACTGCGCATCAAAGGCCGCGGGGCACTCGTTGCTGCAGGGGCTCCGTGCCGAGCTGGCGCCCCGGGGCATCCGGGTGATCGGCGTCTACCCCGGTCCGGTCGACACCAAAATGACAGCAGGGCAGGAGATGCCCAAGGCGACACCGGACGAGGTTGCCGCCGCTATTCTCGCAGGTGTGGAGATGGGGGACGAGTACATCTTTCCCGATCCCATGTCTCGGCATGTCCATGCCATGCTTGAGAAGGATCCCCGGCAGGTGGAGAGGGATTTCGGGGCAATGGTCGGAGGGTAGTTCCGGGGGCGGCGAGGGAGAACTATACGGCAAGACTATGCCGGGACTTTTGCTTCTCTAAGCCCGAAGATGGCCGGCCAGTCGTGTACGTCTGCGGGGACTCGGCCGGCGTGAAGTTCGACGCTACACGCCGAAAAGACCGGGAACCCGCCACTAGCCCAAGAGGAACCCCAGGAGCTGCCGGCAGGAACGGCAGCGGACTTCACTTCCCGCATGGAGTCCTGCACGGGTAGAGGGCTAGTGGCCATTGTTCCCGATGATGCTCGTGTTCATCTTGTAGACACCGTTTTTCACGCGGGTCAGTACATTATTCTCCATGAGGATCTGGAATGCGTTGACCACTGTCGGCTTGCTGGCGCTGAGGCTTCCGCCACCTCGTCATAGGTGCCGTGGAACATGAGGTCGTCATCCAGGTGGCTGATTATGTACTCGATGATCTGAACCCGCTTGCCGCCGATGGAGTTGAGGAGGCTCAGCAGGAAGTTCTTGTGGTCCAGTTCCTTTTTCATCGTTTTTTGAGTGGCTATGCTCGAGAGGAGCTCGAGCATCTCGTAGAGATTGAGGGGCTTCAGCAGATAGCCGTCAGCCTTGAGCCGGATGGCATCCAGCAGGTATTCCGATTCGGAATGGGCCGAGACGATGATGACGGCAATGGAAGGATGTTTCTTTTTCACGGACTCCAGCAGATCGAGACCAGAGGCCCCGGGCATCCGTACGTCGGTGAGCACAATGTCCGGCCGGAGTTCGTCGATTGCCAGGAGGGCCTTCTCCGTGCTGCTGACGCAGACGGTGGTCTTGCAGAAACTGTTCAGTGCCAGGTGCATCTGCTCAAGGGCTTCCTGCTCATCATCAACACAGACTACCTGCATGGTTTTCAGCGCGTCAACGTTCAAACCGGTACTCCTTCGGATAATTTTTTGAACTGCAGAGAGATGCAGGCGCCGAAAAGGCGGGTGCCGTCCACTTCGAATTCGCGATTCTCCGCCCAGACCTTCCCGCTGTCAAGGTTTTCGGCGATTTGCCGGCAGAGGTACAGCCCCAGGCCCGTGCCGGCAAGATCATCCTTGGTGGTTAGGTAGGCTTCGAAAACCTTTTCAAGCAATCTCTCCGGGATTCCCCCCCCGCTGTCCTGGAACGTGACGGTGACGATGTCGCCTTCTTCGCTGGTGGAGAGTTGAATGATCCGCGCTCCCTCACGGGTGGCCAAGGCGTCCTTTGCGTTCAGAAGAATGTTTACGGTGAGCTGTACCAAGTCATTGACGAAGCCCAGAGTTTTTGTGGAGCCGGTGATGCGATTGTCCACGTGGATCCGGCAGCTCTCGAGGGCCGGCGCAACAATGCCGATTGCGCGATTGACCGAATCTGCCAGATCTATGACCTGGCGGGTAGTTCCCGATATAAGGAGCGACCGCCAGTCCTCGATGACCTGGGTCAGGTATTCGATGTTCCTGTTGGCCAGAGCGACCTGCTTCTCGAGCATGGGGCCGTCGAGCTTTCCGAGCCGGTTCTGCAGTTCGATGTTCTGAACCGTGAGCGACAGTGTGTTGAGGGGTTGCCGCCATTGATGGCCGATATAGCTGAGCATCTCTCCCAGGGCGCACTGCTTGGAGCGATGGGCCAGCTTTTTGCCCTGGTCGGTGATGATCCGCTCATACTTCCGGAAGCCGATGAAGCTCACGAGGAGCATCAGGCAGGCGGTGCTGGCAAAGAAGATGAGCCAGACATAAATATAGCCCCATTGCCGGTTTCTGAACTCGGTCATGTCGTAGGCGACCAGGAGCCTGCCGGCTTCCTCCTTGTGATGGGTAAGAAGGAGGGGGGATGTGCTGATGATGTAGTAGCGATCCCCGACCTTCAAGTCGAGGATATCCTTCGACATGATTATTCTTCGCAGTATTGACTCGAAAAATCTGATGTCGTTCTTGCGCAGGTCCTGGTTGACGATGAAGGCATATTCGTCGGGAAGGGATGAATAGGCTGTCTCCTGGTCAAGAGATTTGTTTTTAACGACTATGGCGGTTTTTATGTTGTCCAGGAACCAGCGCAACTTGAAGTGGAACCAGGCTGGATTTATCCCCACCTCGATCGCTCCCGCCACCCTGTTTGTCGTCTTGTCCAGCACGGGCACCGATATGCTGTAGTGCAGGGGGAAGGCATCCGTCTCAAATCCGTAAGCGGGCTTTCTGTCTTTTATGGCGGCTTCCAGGGTAGTGGACTTGAGCCCGGTTGCGTGCATCTTCAGGGCCGTGTCCAGCTTCTGGTACAGAATATGTTGCTCCGAATCGACAATGACCAGCGATATGACAGGCACGAATCTTTTGGCAAAATCCCAGTACACCGGGTCGAATATCTTTTTGAGCCCTGATCTGTCCCTGTCTTTGATGAGATTGGTCACGCCACGTTCATCTATGATCGCGGTGACGTAATTGATCATGCGCAGGTTAAGGTAGGACGTCTCGCTGACATAGGTCTTCTGGATGATGGCGTTTATCTTGGTGGCGAAAAAGCGGTAGTCCGACATGCGTTTATGCAGGTCTGCCAGGGAAAAGAAGCAGAACATCCCGAACAGCAGGATGAACGTGACGGTGATGATCCTGTTTTTGTTGCCTTCGATGGTTTTGATCATGTGTTTGGCGTCCCCGTCGGGCAAGGGCTCCTCCTCCCCCGATTCCCAGCCTCGCTGGTGTCTCGTTTCCGGTTGCTGTTGCAACGTAATGCCGTTTCAGCGACCGATTCCGTGGCAATAGAGTAAACCAGGGAATTTGTTTCACGCTAAAATCCAACTAAAAAGTTTACTCCATTACCTGTTGGATGTAAACACCACGCCAAGGAAATTCTCCCGGCAGATTGCCGACAGCCTCCCCCGTCAATCGCGTATTTCGTTTATCCCCCTGGGAGCCGAGCGCTGCCCGATTCAGTAAAAGGGGCGTACTCTGTCCCTGTCCCATGTCGTGCCGTTTTAATGTAAGTTTAGTTTGGTCGGCAATAAAATAAATAAGTAAAAAAATGGCTTGACATGTTGTCTACGGTTTAGTTAAATAAACTACAAAGGTGCGTGTGGTGAACGGATAAGCTTGTGGTTGGTAGGCAAAAACGAAAGGGCACGGAGGTTCACATGGTCAAGAACGTTTTGCGAGGAGTGGTTTCTTCTGCCGCATTGGGCGCAGTCTTGCTCACGGGGATTTCAGCGGTCTATGTTCCCGAGGGGCACGCGGCCGTCTTCGAACGCAAGAAAGAAACCCAGGGGGAGCTTGGCAAGGTTATCGTCAACCCGTACAAGGTCGCACCACTGACCGCTATCATCGAGCGGGAAGGGAAGGATCCCAAAAACATCACGGTCACGGTTCTGGGAAAACCGGGTGGGGGGGTCGACATCTCCTATCCGGTGTCGGAGGGGGCGTTGCTGAACCACGACGGCATTCCCGTATTCGGCCTCTATGACGATTATGTCAATCAGGTCAAGGTCGACTACACCCTGGACGGCAAAAAGGTAAGCACTATCTACAAGATAAGAACCAACCCCTTCACCGCACGCATGCAGGAGGGGCGCTACGAGGTCAAGCCGAAAGTCGACTCGGCAAAGGCGGTCAAAGGCTTTGAGGGTCGCCTCTACATGCTGACCATGATGGGAAACGCGGACAGCAAGGAATGGGCCTGGGCACGTCCCGACCATAAAGTGCACGGCGCGGGCGAATGGCTGGAACCGGCAGAGCTCTACATGGTTGACACAAAGGGCGAGATCCGGTGGTTCTTCGACAGTGAGCAGTTCTACGACAAGTATGGCCGCTCCATCGACGATCAGGGGCGCATCATGAGCATGCACCAGATGCCCAACGGCGACTTGGTGTTCGGCATGGCCCAGAAGTACTTCCGTTACACCCTCATGGGCGAGCAGGCCTATGTCCGCAAGCTTCCGCGCGGCTACATCGACCTGAGCCACGAAGTGCTCCCCATGCCCAACGGCCACATGCTGCTCCGCGTGGCCAAGACCAACTACAGTATTCCCGGCACCAAGGAGGTGGCGCATACCGTCCGGGACCACGTCATTGAAGTGGATGACGGGGGGCGCGTGGTGGAAGAGTGGGACCTGATCGCAATCATGGGTAAGAACCAGTTCCGCAAGGACCTGATCGTCGGTCTTGATGCCCGGGCCGTCTGCCTGAACATCGACATGAGCGCCGAACACCCGGTCGAGGTGAAAGAGGACATACCGTTCGGCGACAACACATCCACCGGTGCCGGCCGCAACTGGGCGCACATCAACAGTATCAGCTACGACAAGAAGGACGACTCGATCATTCTCTCCATGCGCCACCAGGGCATCGTCAAGGTCGGGCGCGACAAGCAGGTCAAATGGATTCTGGCCCCCAATGTCGGCTGGACAAAGGATATGTCGGCCAAGGTGCTGACCCCGGTCGACAGCAAAGGGAACAAGCTCGACTGCTCGGGTGCCACCTGCAACAACACGGAATTCGACTGGTCATTTACCCAGCACACCGCGTGGCTGAGCGAGCGGGGTGAGAACAACGCGCAGTACGCCACCATCAGCGTGTTCGATAACGGCGATGGCCGCGGCCATGAGCAGCCGGCCATTCCCCGCGACAAATGGTCCAGGGCCGTTGAGTACAAGATCGACGAGAAAAATATGACCGTCCAGCAGACATGGCAGTTCGGCAAGGATCGCGGGTGGGACTGGTACAGCGCGGTGACTTCCAACGTCAAGTATGACCCCGAGAAGGTACCTACTGGATGCTGAGCGGCAACGTCCACCTGTTGTCCCCGGAGCGCACCAAGGGGATTATCAACGAAGTCGATCCGAAGACCGGTGAGGTGAAGGTGGAACTCGTCCTGTCCAACGACAAAAAGCCCGCGGTCTACTACCGCAGCCACCTGGTAAAGCCTGAAACTCTCTTCCAGTACTAAGACAGCATACAGGCTGCCCGCAACGGAGCTGGCCGCTCCTTCGCGGGCAGCCTGTATGGAAAGTTAATCCCACTAACGAAGCGGAATCACAAGGAGAAATCAAATGTACGGGAACATAGCGAAAAAACTGGTCAAAAGTCTCGCTCTCGTTGCGTTTATGGCCAGCACCTGTTTTGCCTTCAGCGAAGGGAGCGACTACGTCACGCTGAAAAAGCCGATTCCCAACGCGAAGAACACCCTGATCAAGGTTTTCAGCTACGACTGCCCCTTCTGCTACAAGTATGACAAGCAGGTGACCCCCAAGGTGGTGCCCCGGTTGCCGGCTGATCTTCAATTCAGGCCGTTTCACCTTAAGACAAAGGGCAAGTATGGCCCGCAAGGAAGCGAACTGTTTGCCGTCCTGCTGGTCAGGGATCAGAAGAACGGGCTGAAGGACAAAGACCTTTACAGCGAGAAGTCGCTCCTGAAAAAGGCCAAGATGGCCTACTACAACGCCTACCATGACAAGAAGGAGCGCTGGGACGCGGGGCCTGACGCCTACCTGCAGACGGGCCTCAATGCGGTGGGCATGACCAGAGCCGAATTCGACAAAGAGAAGAACGACCCCAAGGTCAAGGCGCTGCTGAAGGAGTGGGACGCCTCCTATGAAGTCGCCAAGATCCAGGGTGTGCCCGCATTCGTCGTCAACGGCAAGTATCTGATCATGACCAAATCGATCACCTCCGTCGATTCCATGCTGCAGCTCATCAACGAACTCAAGAGCAAATAAGGAGATGCGTTGTGAAGCCCACGGAAATGTTTAACACATTCAAGGCCGCCCCGATACAAACGATAGCCGGCTGGCAGGACAAGCGGTTTCTGTGGATCCTGATGGCCGCAGTGAGTCTGTTCATGGTCATTCTGGCCCACTCGGTGTTTCAGATCTGGCTCTACATGAGGCCGTGCGAGCAGTGCGTGTACATCCGGTTCGCCTTCTTCTGCATGGCATTCGGCGGGATCATCGCGGCGATCTACCCCAAAAACATCGGCCTCAAGCTGGTGGGATACGCGCTGGCCTTCTGGGGGACCATCCAGGGGATCGGCTACAGCCTCAAGCTCAACAAGATCCACGAGGCAGCCCACAGCGACAACCCCTTTGGCGTGCAGGGATGCAATCCCGAGCCGACCTTCCCGTTTCACCTGCCGCTGGACAAGTGGTTCCCCGAATGGTTCAAGCCGACCGGCGACTGCGGCTACGACAACCCGATCATCCCTGACGGCGTTGTGCTGAGCAACCTGCAGAAAACAATCACCGACTTCTACCAGGATGGCTGGTACCTGTGGCCGCCCTCGCATTTCATGAACATGGCGCAGGCCTGCCTGATCACCTTCGGCATCTGCCTGCTGGTGCTCGCCGTTGCCGCTGCATGCTGGCTGCTTACCCTGTGGCGCAAGCACAAGACCCACGAAGTATCGCCGCATAACTATTCAACCCAAGCACGATGACTGATGTCATCGCGGCTCCATCCCCCCGGGTCGGCCTGCCGGCCCGGGAGGAAATTCCCCCGCCAGAGACAACCAGCAACGATGGGTGCGGCCACCACTGTGATTGATCAGGCAGCGGTGGGGCCGCACGCTCCCCGGAGCTCCATGCGGCTGGCCGTGGAAGCCCTTGTGGCCCTGTGCGTGGAAACTGCACGCATATCCGGCCACGGGTCTCTTCACGGGTGACTTTGCAGAAGGTTGCGCGGCCTCTTCCCAGCGGCACCTGCCGGATGGTCCGCACTGCCGTTGCCGGTGATTACCGCCCGAGCCCCGAATCGGGCCACAACGATCTGTTAAAGGAGAGTAGCGTGAAGAGAGCGAAACGTCTTGTCCCGATGTGCCTGTTGATGTTCTGTTCAGTTGCCAACCCTGCCGGCGCGGATGTGTCAGTCCCCAAGCCCGTTGGGCCGACTGCGGCGGTTTTCGGGCCGGCCGGTTCTGATTTCCCGGTGGGCAAGCTGGCCGCCGTATTAAACTACCAGTACGCCGAGAGTGATGGTGTGCGTCATCGCGCCAGTGAGGCCAACGAGAAGGTGAAGCTTACCAAAAACCTCGGTACCGTGAAGTTTCGCTACGGCATCATGCCCGATCTCGACATCCGTACGGCGACGCCGCTCTACTACATCGAGAAAGATTACAAGACAACGGGCAAAACCGATGAGTTGCACTGGATCGGCGATACCACGCTGACCCTGCACAAGGTGCTTCTGAACCAATCCAGGAATGACGCTCTCAGCGTGGCTGTCGACGTGGGACTTGTCGTTCCGACCACGGACGCCAGCAGCAAGAGCCTGGACAGCATTGGCAATAACGCATGGGGCGCCACCGCCGGCGTGGGGGTCACTTATGCCCTGGGCTCCCATCGCCTCGATCAGGAGCTCGCCATCGCCACCTTTACGGAGGGCTCCCATGATTATCGAAAGCCCCTCCGGTTCCGCAGCAACACCTCCTGGAGCCATGCCGTAAACAACTATTTCGATATTGGCGCCGAGTCCCTCTTTGAGTGGAACGGCGAAAGCGAAAAAAGTGGAGTGAAGCAGAAGGATTCAAAAAATGAGTGGTACGCCGGCCCGAAGATGGCGTTCAAATACAAGCCTGCGGGGATCAATGTGGGGATGTTGGCAACGTTTCCGTTTGCCCGCTGGTACGAAGGGACTGCCCCGTCCGACGGATTCCGTTTCGAGCTCCGGTTGACCAAGGTGTTTGATCTGCTTTAAGGGGGCGTGCCGCCTCTTCCGGATCACGTGAAAAGAGGCTGCAAGGTGTCATGCTTGCAGCCTCTTTTCGCTCTGTTGCACGAATTGTTGTCAGGGATCATCAGAACGGAATGTCATCATCCGGATTGAAGGCCGGTTCGTCATAGGCAGGGCCCCCGCCGAAGCCGCTCTCCTGGCCGCCGCGTCCGCCTGCGCGTCCGCCGCCCCCCTCGCCCTTGCCGCCGAGCATCTGCATCCGCTCGCCCACCACCTCGGTGGTCCAGCGGTCGCGGCCGTCCTTGTCCTGCCACTTGCGGGTCTGGAGCCGCCCCTCGATGAAAACGGTCCGCCCCTTGGCCAGGTATTCGCCGGCGATTTCGGCCTGGCGGCCCCAGAGGACCACGTTGTGCCATTCGGTCTTTTCCTCGAATTCGCCGTTCCTGTTCTTGAATTTCTCGCTGGTGGCGAGGGAGAAGCTGGCAACTGCCGTGCCGGCAGGCGTGTAGCGAACCTCGGGGTCCTTGCCGAGATTGCCGATGAGCATCACTTTGTTGAGACTGGCCATATGCGACCTCCTGATATGGAAATGAAGATGGTGATCAAGGCGTGGAAAGAACGAGGGTACCCTACCACTAACACCCGCTTTGTTCAATGGATTGTTGGGGCGACCGGCAGAAGGCCGCTGTAGCGGAATTCGCGGGTGGCGGCCCCGTACCCGCGGGCCGGGGATTTGCGCCGGTGAAGGTTCAAAGGGCTTTCGACCGGTTCCGCCGGTCGTATATTGGTTTGACTCCCCTGCCAAAAAACAGTAAGGTTATCCGGATATTTTTCCGGAGCCACCAATGCTTAACGGACTGATTTACCTCGCCTTTTTTATTCCGCTCTCCGGTGTCTTCAGCTTTGCGGCCCTTGTGGGGAGCCTGGTGGATGCCAGTGGCGGCTTTGCCCACCGCTGTGCCCTCGCCTGGAGCCGGATCGGCCTCATGATGGCCGGGGTGCGCCTCGAAGTGAGCGGAACCGAGAATGTCCCGCAGGGAGAACCGGTCATCTTCATGGGGAACCACCAGGGGAACTTCGATATCCTCGTCCTGTCGCGGGCCATCCCGCGCCGTTTCTCATGGCTCGCCAAGGAGGAGCTCTTCCGTATCCCCCTGTTCGGCGCGGCCATGCAACGGGCGGGCTACATCCCCATTGACCGCAGCGACGGCCGCAAGGCTCTGCGGAGTCTCGATGCCGCGGCAAAACGGATCAGGGCAGGGGCCAGCGTCATCGTCTTCCCCGAGGGACCCGCACCGCCGACGGGTCGCTCCTTCCGTTCAAAAAGGGGGGATTTGTCCTGGCCGAGCGGGCCGGGGTGCCCATTGTTCCGTTCACCATCAACGGGAGCATGCAGGTGAACCCGCGCAATACCGTGAAGCTTGTGCGGGGTGCCAGGATCGCCGTCCGGTTCGGGACCCCGATTCCGACCTCCGGTGCCGGCGCCTCAAGGGGACGCCCCTCATGGAACAGGTGCGGTCCGCCATTCAGTCGGGGCTGGAGGGGTAGGATGTTCGCCTTGTCCCTTGTTCTCATCGGTGGCGGCCTCCTGGCGACGGCGTGGGGGCTCCCGGCGGCCCACCGGCTCCGGCGGCCCTGGGATGCGGCGGCTGCCCTTGCCGCGCTCGGCGGCGTGGTGTCCGCCCTTATGGGCGTTCTGCTGGCCGTGGTGCCGCACTTTTTCGGATAGGCTGCCATGACTGAACAGATCAAAACAGTCCTTGCCAATGTGACAGCGATAGCCCTCATCTCGCTCCTGCTCATCGGCGGGAATACCCTGTGGCGGCAGCGCACCCAGTTTCTGCGAGGCGAAGAGGCCATGGGCCGGGGAGATGTCATGGCTGCCGTATCGGCCTATGAGGCGGCGCTCCACATGTACACCCCCCTGGGACCCCATGTGGAAAGATCGGCCCGCCGGCTCTGGGAGATCGGGGCCGGGTTCGAGCAGGTCGGCGACACGGAGCGGGCGCTCATTGCCTACCGGGCACTGCGCAGCTCCTTTTACGCGGCCGCGTGGCTCGTTCAGCCGGGCCGCGAATGGATTGCCCGGTGCGATATGAAGATTGCGATGCTCGCCGGACGCGGCGGGCCGAGATGAGACTCCATGGACACGGCACCCGCTGACATTACGGATAATGGGGGGCTGCGCATCATCCCCCTGGGGGGGCTGGGCGAAATCGGCCTCAACATGATGGCCTACGAGCACGGCGAAGACATCATCGTCGCCGACTGCGGCCTCATGTTCCCGGAGCCGCAGATGCTGGGCATCGACCTGGTCATCCCGGATATCGCCTACCTGCGGGAACGGGCCGGCCGGGTGCGCGGCATTCTGCTCACCCACGGCCACGAGGACCACATCGGCGCCCTTCCCTACGTTCTTCAGGAGCTCTCGCTCCCTCTCTACGGCACGGCCCTCACCCTTGGCTTCATTCGGGAAAAACTGAAGGAGTTCGACCTGGAGGGGGAGGTGGAGCTGAACGTCGTCAAACCCCGCGACGTGGTGACGCTCGGCTGCTTCTCCGTGGAGTTCATCAGGGTGTCCCACTCCATCGTGGACGGCTGCGCCCTGGCCATTCGGACCCCGGAAGGGGTGGTGATCCATACGGGTGACTTCAAGATCGATCAGACCCCGGTGGACGGCGAACTGACCGACCTGGCCACCTTCTCCCGCTACGGGGACGAGGGGGTTTTGGCGCTCCTGGCCGACTCCACCAACGTGGAGCGCGAGGGGTACACCCTTTCCGAGCGGGTGGTGGGGGAGGCCTTTGACGAAATTTTCCCCCGCTGCGAGGGGCGGATCATCGTGGCCGCCTTCTCCAGCAACATCCACCGGGTCCAGCAGGCGGTGGACGCGGCGGTCCGCTGCGGCCGCAAGGTGCTGCTCAACGGGCGTTCCATGGTGGCGAACGTGGCCATCGCGCGGCAGTTGGGCTACCTGCGGATGCCGGAGGGGGTCCTGACCGACCTGAAGGAACTCCAGCACCTTCCCAAGGAGCAGGTCTGCATGATCACCACCGGCTCCCAGGGCGAACCCATGAGTTCGCTGGCACGCATCGCCATGGACGATCACAAGCAGATCAAGCTGGAGGCCGGCGACACGGTTATCCTTTCGTCCCGGTTCATCCCGGGCAACGAAAAGACCATCTCCGACCTCATCAACCATCTCTATCGCCGGGGGGCCGAGGTCTTCCACGAAAAGGTCTCGGAGGTCCATGTCTCGGGCCATGCGTCGCAGGAAGAGCTGAAGCTGATGCTCAACCTCACGCGGCCCCGCCACTTCGTGCCGGTCCACGGAGAATACCGCCATCTGGTCAAGCATGCCCGGCTGGCACAGCGGGTCGGCGTGCCTGCGGAGCGCTGTCTGGTGGCGGTGAACGGCGACGTGATCCGCTTCGCCGACGGCCGGGGTGAGATCGCCGGCACCGTGGAGAGCGGACGGGTCTACATCGACGGCAAGGGGATCGGCGATGTGGGCGAGGTGGTTCTCAAGGATCGCAAGCACCTGTCCGAGGACGGCATGGTGGTGGTGATCATCGCCATCAACCAGGCTTCCGGCGAGGTCATCTACGGACCGGACATCGTTTCCCGCGGCTTCGTGTTCGAGGACGAAAGCCAGCAGTATCTGGACGAAACGAAAAAGATCGTCCTGGACCTCCTGGCCGGCATGAACATCGAAACCCTGGGCGAGTGGGGCGAGGTCAAGCAGGAGGTGCGACGTATTCTGAGACGCTTCTTCAATAAAACGATAGAACGGCGACCGGTGATCCTGCCGGTCATTCTGGAAATGTAGGCATGGACGAACAGATCGATAAAAAGGACAAACTGAAAAAGGAGATCCAGGGCATGGCCCTGGGCGCCCTGGGAGTTTTCATCCTCATCGCGCTCCTGTCGTTCAACGCCGGGGACCAGTCCTTCAACACCTACTCGTCGGAAGGCCAGCTCCACAACTTCGGGGGCAGGCTGGGAGCGGATCTGTCGGACCTGCTGCTCCAGGTGCTCGGCCTTGCCTCCTACGCCATCCCGGCAGGCTCCTCTTTCTCTCCTACAAGCTGCTGCGTTTCAAGGAGCTTCGCTGGAAAGCCTACAAGGGAGTCGCCTTCGGCACCCTCGTGGTATCGCTGGCGGCCCTCTTCGCCTTCAATCTGGCAAAGACCGAGTTCCTGGGCCAGCCGGTTCTCACGGGCGGCGCCGTGGGGTACAAGACCGCCTCGTTCCTCAAGACCTATTTCGGGATCACCGGCGCACTGCTGATCATCCTGCCGCTTCTGGCCGCCTCGGCCATGGTGCTGTCGCGGTTCTCCTTCGTCCTGTTCGCCGACTGGTGGGTAGGGAGCCTGAGGGAGCGCTGGACGCGCCATCGGGAGCGGAAGGAGCTGAACCGGCAACTGATGGGCACGGGGGACAAGCCCGAGAAGAAAAAGGCGCCGGAGATCAAGCCCGTCCATGTTGCGCTGCCGCCGCCTGAACCGGTGCGCAAGAAGGAAAAAAAGAAGGACGACGCCAAGCAGGCACCACTCCAGGAGACCTTCGACTTTGTCAAGATGGAGGGTGAGCACCGGACTCCGCCCCTGTCGTTGCTCGATTCGCCGCCCGCGGCCGAGCGCAGGGTCGACCGGGACATCCTCACCATGAACGCCCGGCTTCTGGAGAAGAAGCTCAAGGACTTCGGCATCGACGGCGAAGTGGTGGAGATCTGCCCGGGGCCGGTCATCACCATGTATGAATTCGCGCCCGGCCCGGGCATCAAGGTGAGCCGGATCGCCTCCCTGTCCGACGATCTCTCCATGGCGCTCCAGTCGCTCTCCATCCGGATCGTTGCCCCCATCCCCGGCAAGGGGGTCGTGGGGATCGAGATCCCGAACCGGGAGCGGGAAACGGTCTTTCTCAGGGAGATCTTCAGCGGCGAAGAGTTCCATGCCAGCAAGTGCAAGCTGCCCCTGGCCCTCGGCAAGGACATCGCCGGCGCGCCGGTGGTGGCCGATCTGGCCCGCATGCCGCACCTGCTGGTGGCCGGCGCCACCGGCAGCGGCAAGTCGGTGTCGGTTAACACCATGATCCTGTCGCTCCTCTACACCGCCACCCCCCGGGACGTGCGGATCATCATGGTGGACCCCAAGATGCTGGAACTCTCCATTTACGAGGGAATTCCGCACCTGCTCCTGCCGGTGGTCACCAACCCCAAGAAGGCCGCCCTCGCCCTCAAGTGGGCCGTGGAGGAGATGGGGCGCCGTTACCGCCTCATGGCCGACAAGGGGGTCCGCAATATCGATTCCTACAACCGGACCATCGAGAAGCTGGAAAAGGAGGCCGAGGAGCTCAAGGCCCAGGAAACCGTGGTTGTGGAGGAGGTGCCCGAGGAGCTCCCGGACGACGAGGCCGCCGCCATCGAGGAGTTCCTGGCAAGGGACGACGAGCTGGAGCACGGTCACCTGCCGTATATCGTCGTCATCGTGGATGAGCTGGCCGACCTCATGATGGTGGCCGGCAGGGAGATCGAGGAGTCCATCGCGCGGCTCGCCCAGATGGCGCGGGCCGCGGGCATCCACCTGATTCTCGCCACCCAGCGGCCGTCCGTGGACGTCATCACCGGCCTCATCAAGGCCAACTTCCCGGCCCGGATATCGTTCCAGGTATCCTCCAAGATCGACTCGCGCACCATCCTCGACACCATTGGCGCCGAGGCCCTCCTGGGAATGGGCGACATGCTCTTCCTGCCGCCCGGAACCGCCAAGATGCAGCGGGTTCACGGCGCCTTCGTCTCCGACGCCGAGGTCCAGCGGGTGGTCGACTTCCTCAAGAAGCAGGGCAAGCCGGTCTACGACAAGTCGATTCTGGAGATGAAGGATGACAGCGGCAAGGGGGACGGCGAAGACGGCGAGGATCTGGTGGACGAGCGTTACGACGATGCCGTGCGGCTCGTGGCGGAAACGCGCCAGGCATCAATTTCCATGGTCCAGCGCCGGCTGCGGATCGGGTATAACCGCGCCGCCCGCATCATCGAGCGGATGGAGCAGGAAGGGATCGTCGGCCCCTCGGACGGCACGAGCAAGCCGCGGGAAGTGTTCATCAACAAGCTGTAACGGGCAGGAACCGCCGGCAGCCGTTTTCGCGGCAGGTGCCCGGAACTCGCCGGACGGAAAAAGGAGGTGTCCCATGAGCTACAGAACGGTCGTCGGGTTGGCCCTGCTGCTTCTGATGTCCGCCGCTCCCGCCGTGCCGGCTGACGGACCGGCCCCGGCACAAGAGAAAGACACCTGTCTTCTCTATCAGGACAATTGCCCTGACCGGAAGGACGACATTTACCAGCGGATAGCGCGCCTCAAACGGGAAATTGCCAAAGGTCCCGCAGTCTACACGCCCGAGGAGTTGCGTACCCTCCGGAAGATGCTCGACGAGTATGAACAGCTTCTTGACCGTCTCCTCTATCACAATACGGACTGAGCGCCGTTGCTTCCATGGACAAATTCCTGCTGCCCCTTTTTGTAATCAACCTGCTGCTCACCATCACCGACGCCGCCGTGGGCTACCACGCGGCGCCGGCGCTCATGCGTCACTTCACTCCCGACGAGGAAGCCGCCGAGCACTCCACGGCCGGCATGCGCGGCATGCTCGGCCTGGTGGTCGCGCTGTACATGTTTTTCAACTGTTACGGCTATTACCGGGGGAGCGGTGTGATGCTTCTCGTGGTTGCCGGCGTGATCCTGGCCGACATGGTCGCCCAGATAGTGCTCAGGAAGCGGGTCGGTCAACGGAGCGGGGAGTGACGGGGACTGGGTGCGGTACGGTGCGGCGTCACTGGCCCACCGGCACGGCATACCCGAGTTTGACCGAGATGGCCTCGGATGTCCGGCACGCCAGGGGGGTCAGTTCGTCGCGGACCCGGTCATCGGTGAAGCGCATGGCAGGGCCCGAGATGATCACCGCGCCGACCACCACAGACCGGTAGTCATGGATGGGGGCGGCTACGCCGCGGACGCCGATTTCCAACTCTTCATTGTCAATGGCATGCCCCTGGGCGGCCACCTTTTTCAGGTGGTTCCGCAGCTTGTCCCGCTCAATGATGGTGTTGGGGGTGAAGGGGGCCAGTTCCGTCCGGGAGAGGTACCGCTCAAGGTCGTTTTCGGGAAGCCCCGCGAGCATGACCTTGCCTGCGGCGGTGCAGTAGGCGGGCAGGCGCGAGCCGAGGCGCGAAACGACCCGGACCGTGGCGTGGCTCTCCACACCGTAGAGGTAGACGCTCAGATTCTCCTTGAGAACGGCCACATAAGCCGTTTCGTCGCATTCCTTCACGAGTTCTTCGAGGGCCGGCTTGGCGTAGGGGAGCAGCGCCATCTGACGGATCATTGACTGGCGCAGCTCAAGAGTCCTGAGGCCGAGGCGGTAATTGCCGGTTAAGGGGTTCTGCTCCACGTAGCCGCGCGATTCGAGGGTCGCCAGCAGTCTGAATACGTTGTTTTTATGAAGCTTGAGCCTTCTTGATATCTCCGTGACGCCCAACTCGACCGCGTCCTCGGCATGAAACTGCTCAAGCAGGTCCAACGCATGGGAAACGGCCAGGATCATGTAGTCTGACTTGTCTTTTTTCTGCACGGTGGATCGCCTCTGGTTGGATTATTCCTCCCTGCGGGCACGGAGGCCGGGGAGGGGCGCGGGAGAGAGCCCGTGCCAAACCGTTGATTCTTCGGACTATAGGACTCTGTCCTGTCTACGTCAACAGGTAATTGAGCGCATAAATGCTATTGACAAATGCCACGGAATCGGTTTAATTGAATTCCGTACGACCACGCTCCGCCGATTGACCCAGCAGATACCCACAGCAATTCATTTCGAGACAGGACCACTCAGCCGGTCTCACGTTTCATACTGAACTTCAGCATACGCACTATACTTCACAAAGAGTAACGTCCAGGGAACGCCTCCCCACATTTATTGCGCCCACATACCCACTTTTGATACTCATGTCCAGCAAAGCGTTCGCATGCGCCCGGATTCATGCGCGTGCACAGGAGAGCCGATGAACCTGCAGGAGCTTAAAGGTAAGAAGATCAACGAACTGGCTGCCATTGCCAAGGGGTTGAACATTGAAGGCGCATCCAGTCTGCGCAAGCAGGACCTGATCTTCGCCATTCTCAACGCCCAGACCGAAAAGAACGGCATGATCTTCGGCGAAGGAGTTCTTGAATGCCTTCCCGACGGCTTTGGTTTCCTGAGGGCGCCCGACTACAACTACCTGCCGGGGCCCGATGACATCTATGTGTCGCCGTCGCAGATCCGCCGCTTCAACCTCCATACGGGCGACACCGTTTCGGGTCAGATCCGTCCTCCCAAGGAAGGCGAGCGTTATTTCGCCCTTCTCAAGGTGGAAACGGTCAACTTCGAGCCCCCCGAGGTCGCTCGCGACAAGATCCTGTTCGACAACCTGACGCCTCTGTATCCCGACAAAAAACTCAAGCTCGAAACCGCGCCGGACAATATGTCGATGCGCGTCATGGAGCTCGTCTCCCCCATCGGCAAGGGGCAGCGGGGGCTTATCGTGGCGCCGCCGCGCACCGGCAAGACGATGCTCATCCAGAACATCGCCAATTCCATTGCCGAAAATCATCCCGAAGTCTATCTGATCGTACTGCTCATCGACGAACGGCCTGAAGAGGTGACCGACATGCAGCGATCGGTCAAGGGCGAGGTGGTCTCCTCCACCTTTGACGAACCGGCCACCCGCCACGTGCAGGTGGCGGAGATGGTCATCGAAAAGGCCAAGCGCCTTGTGGAGCACAAGCGCGACGTGGTGATTCTCCTGGACTCCATAACCCGTCTTGCCCGGGCTTACAATACGGTGCTTCCGCCTTCCGGCAAGATTCTCACCGGCGGGGTGGACGCCAACGCCCTCCAGAAGCCCAAGCGCTTCTTCGGCGCGGCCCGCAATATCGAAGAGGGAGGCTCCCTGACCATCATCGCGTCGGCACTGGTGGATACCGGCAGCAAGATGGACGAGGTCATCTTCGAAGAGTTCAAGGGAACCGGCAACATGGAGGTCCATCTGGACCGCAAGCTGGTGGAGAAGCGGACCTTCCCGGCCATTGACATCAACAAGTCCGGCACCCGCAAGGAAGAGTTGCTGGTGGAGAAGAGCTCGCTCAATCGCATCTGGATCCTGCGCAAGGTCCTCCACCCCATGAACGTGGTCGACAGCATGGAGTTCCTCCTGGAAAAGCTCTCCGAAACCAAGGATAACCAAGCGTTTCTCGATTCCATGAGCAGGTAGCGACACGGGTGCCGGCCAACCGCAAGCCCGGACCGCGTCGGCAAAAAAGCCTTGAAAAAATAAAACCAGGGTGCTAAATTCATATCTTTCCAGCACATAAAACGTGTTCATGACGCCGGGGCCGATGCCCCGCAAGGAGGACCATATGAAAGAAGGGATTCATCCGAAGTACAATGACGTGATGGTCAAGTGCGCCTGTGGCAACTCGTTCCAGACCCGTTCCACCAAAACCGAGATTTCGACTGAAATCTGCTCCGCCTGCCATCCATTCTTCACCGGCAAGCAAAAGCTCGTTGACACTGCCGGTCGCGTCGAGCGCTTCAGGAAGAAGTACGGCATGTGACATGGCCTCCGGCCATGCGGTTCCAGTGGAAGGGGATTTTGTCCAGGGCGAAATCCCCTTTGTTTTTAGTCTCTGGTTGGCGACGATTGTATGAAAATTGCCCTCCTCCGGCATACTCCCGATCCTGAAGCCGCCGTGGCGCTCGCGGCGCGGCTCTGCTACGCCTCCGTCGGCATCGATGAGTTGCGGGAAAAGCTTTCCGCCTCGGACGTGACGGCGTTCCTCGACAAGATCATGTCGCTCGGGCACCAGTCGGTGCTGGAGCACGCATCGTTCACCTTCGGCATCGAGGGGATTTCCCGGGCCGCCAGCCATCAGCTCGTGCGCCACCGCATCGCCTCTTATTCCCAGCAGTCCCAGCGCTACGTGACCTTCCGCGGTGACGGCTTCCCCCGGGTCGTGCCCGGGAGCGTGTCCGCCACGGAGAATCGCCGGCAGGTGTTCGAGACGGCCATGCAGGCCTGTGCCGAGGCCTACCGGGCGCTGGTGGACGACGGGGTTCCCGCCGAGGATGCCCGGTTCGTCCTTCCCAACGCCGCGGAGACGAAGATCATAGTGACCATGAATGCCCGTGAGCTCATTCACTTTTTCTGCCTCCGCTGCTGTGAGCGGGCCCAGTGGGAGATCCGGGCGCTGGCGGTGGAGATGCTGCGGCTCGTGAAGGGCGTTGCCCCCACCATTTTCCGGGATGCCGGTCCCGGCTGCCTGACCGGCCCCTGCCCCGAAGGAAGCATGACTTGCGGGAAAGCAGCGGAGGTGAAACGGTTTTTCAGGGAGATGTCCATATGACGCAACGGCTGAGAATGCTTCTGGTGCAGATGCTCCTGGTTGCCGAGCGGATCAACGTGGGTGGGCAGGCCGTGTTGGAAGGGGTGATGATGCGTGCTCCCCGGTCCATGGCCATTGCCGTGCGCCGGCCGGGCGGCGATATTGCCGTCAAGCGGGAGGAGGTCCCCCCTCTCTCTGAACGGTATCCCGTTGTCAAGTTGCCGGTCCTCCGAGGGGCGGTGGCGCTCTTTACCTCGCTGGCCATGGGGCTCAAGGCGCTCAATTTCTCGGCCAACGAGGCCATTGCGGAGGAAGAGGGGGAGAAGGAGGAGATTTCGTCCTGGGCCCTGGGGGGAACCATGGCGGTTGCCCTCGGCTTCGGCATCCTGCTCTTTTTCGTGCTGCCCCTCTATCTCACCAAGCTTCTGGTGCCGGTCATCGGCTCGTCCAATATCGTTTTCAACCTGGTGGACGGTGTCATCCGGGTTGTGGTGTTTCTCCTCTATATCGTCTCCATCTCCCGCATGAGCGATATCGAGCGAGTGTTTCAGTATCACGGGGCCGAGCACAAAACCATCTACGCCTTCGAGGCCGGCGATGAGCTGACGGCGGCTACGGTGCAGAAATACAGCCGCCTCCACCCCCGGTGCGGAACGAGCTTTCTGCTCATCGTCATGCTGGTGAGCATCGTCATCTTCTCGCTCATTCCCAAACTCTGGCCCTTCTGGATGAAGGCAGGCGCCCGGGTGGTGCTGCTGCCTGTCATCGCCGGGGTTTCCTACGAGTTTCTCAAGTGGAGCGCAAAAAATGACCAGAACCCACTGGTGAAGCTCATTATCGCCCCGGGCCTCGCGCTTCAGCGACTCACCACGCGCGAACCCGACGACAGCCAGGTTGAGGTGGCGATCCGCTCTATGACCGAGGCCCTGGAAGTGAACGACGGCTACCGGGATGACCGTCTGGTGGTGTAATCGACAAAGGACGCAGTGAATGTTCGACAAGATAGAAGAGCTGGAAGTACGTTACCATGAACTCGAATCGTTGCTGGCCGACCCCGCGGTGCTCGGCAATCAGCCCGAATTCCGGAGGCTGTCCCGGGAGCATAACGACCTGACGCCGCTCATCGAGTCCTATCGCACGTACAAAAAGGTGCTGGAGGAGATGGAGGGAAACCGGGAGCTGCTGACCGATCCTGAGATGAAGGAAATGGCCCAGGCCGAGCTGGAGGAGCTGGAGCGGCGGCAGGAGGAGCTTGAAGGGGAAATCAAGCTCCTTCTCCTGCCCAGGGACCCAAACGACGACCGCAACGTCATCCTGGAAATCCGCGCCGGCACCGGCGGTGACGAATCGGCCCTCTTTGCGGGCGACCTGTTCCGGATGTATTCCCGCTTTGCCGAGCGCAACCGCTGGAAGGTAGAGGTCATGTCCGCCTCGGAGTCGGAGCGGGGGGGCTTCAAGGAGATCGTGGCCCTCATCGAGGGGCAGGGGGTATTTGCCAAGCTCAAGTACGAATCGGGGACCCACCGGGTACAACGGGTGCCGGAGACCGAGGCTCAGGGGCGCATCCACACGAGCGCCTGCACCGTTGCGGTTCTGCCCGAGGCCGAAGATATCGAGGTGGACATCAACCCGGCCGATCTCAAGATCGACGTCTACCGGGCCTCCGGGGCCGGCGGGCAGCACGTCAACAAGACCGAATCAGCGGTCCGGATCACCCACATCCCCACCGGGATCGTGGTGGAGTGCCAGGACGAACGGAGCCAGATCAAGAACCGGGCCAAGGCTATGAAGGTACTGAAGACCAAGATCCTCGACGGTCTCCATCAGGAGCAGAACGCACGGATCGCCGCGGACCGGAAACAGCAGGTGGGAAGCGGCGACCGGAGCGAGCGGATCCGTACCTACAACTTCCCCCAGGGCCGGATGACCGATCACCGGATCGGTCTCACCCTCTACCGCCTCGACTCTCTCATGGAAGGAGACATCGCCGAGGTGGTGGATGCGCTCCGGACTCATTATCAGATGGAGGCCCTGAAGGCCCAGGCCGAAGCGGCCTGATCCGCCCGGACAGCGGAGGCGGCAGATGGCGGAAAAGCCTGAAATCTGGACGATTCGCAAGGTTCTCGACTGGACCAGGGGCTACCTGGCTGAAAAGGGGGTCGAGAATGCTCGCCTGGAAACCGAATGGCTCCTGAGTGCCGCCCTGGGGCTCGATCGGGTGGGGCTCTACGTCAATTTCGACAAACCCCTGAACCCGGAGGAGCTTGCCGCCTGCCGCGGGCTCGTGGCGCGCCGGGCCAAGCGGGAGCCGCTCCAGTACATCCTCGGCACCCAGGAGTTCTGCGGCCTCGATTTCGCCGTGACGCCGGCGGTTCTCATCCCCCGGCACGACACCGAGGTGATCGTGGAGGAGGCGCACCGCCGTGCCCCCCACGTCGCGACGGTGCTCGATATCGGTGTGGGCAGCGGCTGCATTGCCGTGGCCCTGGCCAGGCACCTTCCCCACGCCCAGGTGTGGGGGGTCGAGCAGTCTCCCGGCGCCCTCGCCCTGGCCCAACGGAACGTGGAACGGCACGGCGCGCGGGTGACCCTCTTCGAGGGCTCCCTGTTCGAGCCCTTTGGGGACCAGCGGTTCGATCTGATCGTCTCCAATCCCCCCTATATTCCCACCGCCGACCTGGAGGCGCTTCAGCCGGAGGTTCGGGAGTACGAACCCCGTGCCGCACTGGATGGAGGAGCCGACGGCCTCGATTTCTACCGGCTCATCGTACCGGCCGCCCCGGCGCACCTGAATCCCGGTGGCTGGCTCATGGTCGAACTGGGCATCGGCCAGGCGGAGGCAGTGCTCGGCATGTTCGCCCGTGCCGGCTTCAGCGACTGTTTTACCGCTCAAGACCCCGCCGGCATCGACCGGGTGGTCGGCGGAAGGATCGGGTAGGCCGGTTTTCGCGCCAGACCCGGCCACGACACACTATCACGACAGAGGCATTCCATTGGACAAGCTGATCATCAAAGGGGGAAAGAAACTGACCGGAGAGGTCTCGGTCAGTGGCTCCAAGAACGCGGCTCTCCCCATTTTCGTCTCCACCATCCTCGCCCCCGGTCTCAACGAGATCCGTAACGTTCCTTTCCTGCGCGACATCAATACCACCATCAAGGTCCTGGAGTCCCTGGGCGCCGTGGTGGAAGGAAACGGCAACATCGTCCGGATCGACACGACCCACGTGAACAACGTGGAGGCCACCTATGATCTCGTGAAGACCATGCGGGCGTCGGTACTGGTATTGGGGCCGCTGCTGGCTCGCCATGGCCGGGCACGGGTCTCCCTTCCCGGGGGCTGCGCCATCGGCGCCCGTCCCATCAACCTCCACCTCAAGGGGCTTGCCGCCCTGGGTGCCGACATCCGGCTGGAGCACGGCTACGTGGAGGCCAAGGCGAAAAAGCTCAAGGGTGCCCGCATCAACTTCGACATTTCCACCGTGGGCGGCACTGAGCAGTTGATGATGGCGGCGGCCCTGGCCACAGGAGAGACGGTTCTGGAAAACGCCGCCCGGGAGCCCGAGATCATCGATCTGGCCGAGATCCTGATCAAGATGGGGGCAAGGATCGACGGTGCCGGCACCGACACCGTTCGGATCACCGGGGTGAAGGAGCTGGCGCCGGTTGCCCACGACGTCATGCCCGACCGGATCGAAGCGGGCACGTTCATGGTGGCGGCGGCCATCACCGGTGGCGACATCAAGATCCGCAACATGAAGCTGGAGCACCTGGATGCGCTCGTGTTCAAACTTCAGGATGCCGGCGTGGAGATCACCAATCGTGATAACGTGGTGCGGGTGAAGGGGCCACGCCGTCCCAAGGCCGTGAACATCAAGACCCGCCCCTATCCCGGTTTCCCCACCGACATGCAGGCCCAGTTCATGGCCCTCATGTGCGTGGCCGACGGAGCGAGCGTCATCAGCGAGAACATCTTCGAGAACCGCTTCATGCACGTCTCGGAGCTGCTGCGCTTCGGCGCCGACATCACGGTTGAGGGGAACACCGCCACCGTGAAAGGGGTGAAGAAGCTGTCCGGCGCGCCGGTCATGGCCACGGACCTCCGGGCCTCGGCATCGCTCATCCTTGCCGGTCTGGCATCCGACAATACCACCGAGATCTCCCGTATCTACCACCTGGACCGGGGATACGAGTCCATCGAAAAGAAACTGGCCGGCCTCGGTGCCGATATCCAACGTGTAAAGGAGTGACCCGGCGGCAGGGGGAGAGGGTGCCGTTTCTGGTCCCCGGTCCCTGGTCCCCGGTCCCTGACGTGCTATGACCGACTACATAACCATCGCCATCCCCAAAGGGCGGATTCTGGAAGATTCGGTAGCCCTCTTCGGCAAGATCGGAATCCACTGCGACGAGCTCCTCTCCAACACCCGAAAGCTCATCTTCGAAAATCACGAGCAGCGGATGCGGTACATGATCGTCCGGGCCACCGATGTCCCCACGTATGTGGAGTACGGCTGCGCCGACCTCGGCATCGTCGGCAAGGACACTCTCATGGAGCAGGAAAAGGACCTCTATGAGCCCCTGGACCTGAAGTTCGGCTACTGCCGGATGATGGTGGCCGAACCGGCGGGACTTGCCCTGGACGACGACCCCTCCAGTTGGACCAACATCCGGATCGCCACCAAGTATCCCAACGTGACGGAGAAGTATTTCGCCCGCAAGGGGGTTCAGGTGGAGATCATCAAGCTCTACGGGTCCATCGAGCTGGCTCCGCTGGTCGGGCTTTCCGAGCGGATCGTGGACCTGGTGTCCACCGGCGAGACCCTGCGCCAGAACGGCCTGGTGGAGGTTGAGACCATCGCCGAGATCACCACGCGCCTCATCGTCAACCGGGCGAGCCTCAAGACCAAGCATCCCCGGATTACCGGGATCATCGAAGGGCTGGAGAAGCACGTATGAAATTCCTCGACATCAGGGATACGAACTTTGACGCGGAATTCGCCGCCATCCTCGCCCGGGGGGAGGAGACCGGCCGCGAGGTGGAGCAGGTGGTTCTCGACATCATCGCCGATGTCCGCGCACGGGGAGACGAGGCGCTCCTGGAGTACACCCGGCGCTTCGACCGGCTGGAGGTCGCTTCCGTTGCGGCTCTCCAGGTGACCGAGGACGAGATCGAGTACGCCTTTGCCAAGGTGAAGGACGAGGAGGTTGCCGCCCTCAAGCTGGCGGTTGAGCGGGTGGCCCGCTTCCACGAGAAGCAGAAGCAGGAAACCTGGCTCTCCACCGCCGAGCCCGACATCCTTCTCGGCCAGATGGTGACGCCCCTGGAGCGGGTCGGGATCTACGTTCCCGGCGGCAAGGCGAGCTATCCTTCCAGCGTCATCATGAATGCGGTTCCGGCCCGGGTGGCCGGCGTCGGCGAGATCGTCATGGTGGCCCCGACCCCCGGCGGAGAGATCAACCCACACGTTCTGGTGGCGGCGCGGCTCTCCGGCGTTGACCGGATCTTCCGGCTGGGCGGTGCCCAGGCGGTGGCCGCTCTGGCTTACGGCACCGCCACGGTGCCCCGGGTGGACAAGATCACCGGCCCGGGAAACATCTACGTGGCCACGGCCAAGAAACTGGTCTTCGGCCAGGCGGGGATCGATATGATCGCCGGCCCCAGCGAGATCCTCGTCATCAACGACGGGAGCGGCACCCCGGCCCACATCGCCGCCGACCTCCTTTCCCAGGCGGAGCACGACGAACTCGCCTCATCCATCCTCATTACCACCGACCGCGGTTTCGGCGAGCAGGTGGCGGCGGAGGTGGAACGGCAGGTGGCGCAACTCTCCCGGGAGACCATCGCCCGCACGTCGTGGGAGACCTACGGCGCCGTCATCGTGGCCGGGAGCCTGGACGAGGCCATCGCCTTCTCGAACCGGATCGCCCCGGAGCACCTGGAACTGGCCGTGGCAAATCCCTTCGAGATCCTGCCGCGGATCAAAAACGCCGGTGCCATCTTCCTCGGCCACTTCACCCCCGAGGCGGCCGGCGACTATCTGGCCGGCCCGAACCATACGCTGCCCACCGGAGGCACGGCTCGTTTCTTCTCCCCCCTGTCGGTGGACGATTTCGTGAAGAAATCCTCCATCGTCTACTTCAGCGAGGCGGGGTTGAACCGTCTGGGCCGCGACATCGTCAGGATCGCCGAACTGGAAGGTCTGGAGGCCCACGGCAGGTCAGTGAGCATCCGCCTGAAATAACGAGAAACGACAGGAGCACGCCATGCTTCCCTTTCGCTCAAATATCGCCGCAATGGCAGGCTACGTGCCCGGCTATCAGCCCCCGGACGTGGCGTCGTGGATCAAGCTGAACACCAACGAGAACCCCTATCCGCCGTCGCCCGAGGTGGTGAAGGCGATTCTGGCGGAGCTGGGGGACGACGGGGCGCTCCTGCGCACCTATCCCAGCGCGTCGAGCCAGGTGCTGCGGGAGACCGTGGGCGAGCTGTTCGGCTTCGATCCCGCCTGGGTCATCATGGCCAACGGCTCCGACGAGGTTCTCAACAACCTGATC
Organism: Geobacter anodireducens; assembly: GCA_001628815.1. Classification (NCBI taxonomy): domain Bacteria; kingdom Pseudomonadati; phylum Thermodesulfobacteriota; class Desulfuromonadia; order Geobacterales; family Geobacteraceae; genus Geobacter; species Geobacter anodireducens. The sequence goes on along the minus strand of CP014963.1, from coordinate 3,171,187 downwards.
CGGGCCTTTGCCGGCGAGGGGGAGGAGGTCGGCTACGTGCATCCCTCCTACTCCTACTACGCGACCCTGGCCGAAATCCAGGGGGCACGGGTACGGACCTTCGGCCTCACGGATGACCTTCGCATTGCCGGTTTTCCCGGCCGCTACGAGGGAAGGCTCTTCTTCCTGACCACCCCCAATTCGCCGCTGGGCTTCGCCTTTCCCCTTGCTTACGTCGAGGAGCTGGCGACCCGCTGCACCGGGGTCCTGGTGGTGGACGAGGCCTATGCCGATTTTGCCGACGGCGATGCCCTGGATCTGGTTCGGCGGCACGAGAACGTGGTCGTGACCCGCACCCTGTCCAAGAGCTACTCCCTGGCCGGCATGCGGCTCGGCTTCGCCGTGGCCCGTCCGGCGGTGATTGCTGCCCTGGACAAGATCCGCGATCACTATAACCTGGACCGTCTCGCCCAGGCCGCCTGCGTGGCCTCCCTGCGGGACCGGGCATACTTTGCCGGGTGCACCCGCCTGATCCGCGAGACCCGCGAGTGGTTTTCCGCTGAACTCCGGGCGCTCGGCTACGGTGTGATCCCCTCCCAGGGGAACTTCGTGTTTGCCGCACCGCCGGACCGCAACGGCAAACGGGTCTACGACGGCCTCTATGCCCGCAAGATCCTGGTCCGCCACTTCTCCGACCCGCTCCTGGCCCATGGCATGAGGATTTCCATCGGCACGCGGGAGGAGATGGAGGCGACCCTCGCCGCTCTGAAAGAGATTGGCTAACTTCGATCCCACAAGGAGGGTTTCATGTCCCGGAAAGCTGCCATCGAACGAGTCACCAAGGAAACCCAGATCAAGCTCTCCCTTGATGTAGACGGCACGGGCGAGGCGAAGGTCTGCACCTCGGTGCCGTTTCTCGATCACATGCTCGACCTCTTTGCCCGTCACGGATTCTTCAACCTTCAGGTGGACGCCACGGGGGACATCGATATCGACTTTCACCATACGGTGGAGGATATCGGTATCGTCCTCGGCCAAGCGTTGAAAGAGTCTCTGGGCGATAAAAAAGGAGTCCGGCGCTACGGCCAGGCCACGGTCCCCATGGACGAAACCCTTGCCAGCGTGACGGTGGACATCTCGGGGCGTCCCTACCTCGTCTACCACGTGTCACTTCCCAAAGTGAAGATTGGCGAGTTCGACGTGGAACTGGTGCGGGAATTTTTCCAGGCCGTGGTTAATAACCTGGGTGCCACGATCCATCTGAACGTCATGTACGGCGACAATGTCCACCACATCGTCGAGGCGTGTTTCAAGGCCTTTGCCCGGGCCATGGACCAGGCGACCCAGGTGGACTCCCGGATTCAGGGGGTCATGTCAACGAAGGGCAAGCTTTAGATCGTTCTGCCACAGGGGGCACAGGGAAGCGCCCTATCTATCTAATTCATCTAAGTGGCGGAACAAAACTCCAGGTACCGATCGGTACGGCGTTTTCTCTGTGACCTTTATGGCAAAGGGCCTTTATGACTAAGATCGCAATCATCGATTACGGCATGGGAAACCTCCGGTCGGTCCAGAAGGGGTTCGAGAAGGTGGGCTTCGAGGCGGTTGTTACTGCCGACCCGAAGGTGGTCCTGGAGGCGGAAAGGATCGTCCTGCCCGGCGTGGGCGCCTTCCGGGACTGCATGCGCAATCTGGAGCAGGGTGGGTTCGTGGAGCCGATCCTCAAGGTGGTTCGGGACGGGCGCCCCTTCCTCGGCATCTGTGTCGGGATGCAACTCCTCTTCAGCGACAGCGTGGAATTCGGCCTCTGCCAAGGGCTGAACGTCGTTCCGGGGCACGTGCTCCGCTTTCCCGAAGGGATGCGCGAAGGAGGCGAGGAGCTCAAGGTCCCCCACATGGGATGGAACCAGCTCTCCATCAAACGCCGTCCACCGGCCTTTGCCGAGGTGGAGGACGGGGCCAACGTCTATTTCGTTCACTCCTACTATGTACTGCCCGACGACACGAGCGTGATCGCCGCCACCTGTACCTATGGCGTCGAGTTCTGCGCCGCCGTCTGGAAGGACAACATCGTCGCCACCCAGTTCCACCCCGAGAAGTCCCAGACGGTGGGTGTGCACATTTTGGAAAATTTCGCGCGTTCAAAAGCATAAAGTCCACCACGGAGACACGGAGGAGCGGAGTAATTCTCCTGATAGGCCTTTTTTCGTGTCTCCGTGCCTCTACGGTGAAAGGTTCAGTGAATGATCGTCATCCCCGCCATCGACCTTAAGGAAGGAAAGTGCGTCCGCCTCGAACAGGGGCTCATGGAGAAGGATACCGTTTTCTGCGACAGCCCCGCCGACCAGGCCCGGGAGTGGGTGCGCCAGGGGGCGGAGTTGCTCCACATTGTCGACCTGGACGGCGCCTTTGCCGGCGAACCCAAGAACCGCGCCTCCATCGAGGCCATTGCCAAGGCCATTGCCATCCCCACCCAGTTGGGGGGCGGCATCCGGGACATCCCCACCATCGAGGCATACCTTTCCCTCGGCATCGGCCGGGTGATCCTCGGCACTGCGGCCCAGCGGAACCCCGAACTGGTGGAGGATGCCTGCCGTCTCTTCCCCGGTCGGATCGTGGTGGGGATCGATGCCAAAAACGGCATGGTCGCGGTCCAGGGGTGGGCCGAGGTCACCGGCGTCACGGCGGTGGATCTGGCCCAGCGGTTCGAGGGCTACGGCGTGGCCGCCATCATCTACACCGACATCGCCCGGGACGGTATGATGCAGGGGCCGAACATCGAGGCAACCAGGGCTCTGGCCGAGGCGGTCTCGATCCCGGTCATCGCCTCCGGAGGGGTGTCGTCCCTGAAGGATATCGAGAACCTGATGGCCATCGAGGCGAGCGGTATCGCCGGAGTCATCACCGGCAAGGCGGTCTACACCGGGGCCATCAATCTGGCCGAGGCGGTGGCGCTCACGAAGCGGGGAGGCGCCTGAGATGCTGACCAAGCGGATCATCCCGTGCCTGGACGTGAAGGGCGGCCGGGTCGTCAAGGGGGTCCAGTTCCTGGAACTGCGGGACGCGGGCGACCCGGTGGAGATCGCGGAGGCCTATGACCGCCAGGGTGCCGATGAACTCACGTTCCTCGACATCACCGCCTCATCCGACGAGCGAAGCATCATCATCGACGTAGTGCGCCGCACCGCCGAGCGGGTCTTCATGCCCCTCACCGTGGGGGGCGGAGTGCGGACTGTGGACGATATCCGCAATCTCCTCAACGCCGGAGCCGACAAGGTCTCCATCAACACGGCCGCGGTCCACCGGCCAGAATTCGTGCGAGAGGCTGCGGAGCGCTTCGGTTCCCAGTGCACCGTGGTTGCCATCGACGCCCGACAGGTTCCCGGCGAGAATCGTTGGGAGGTCTACACCCACGGTGGCCGCAACCCCACCGGCATCGACGCGTCGGAGTGGGCCCGGCGGATGGAAGGGTACGGTGCCGGCGAGATCCTCCTCACCAGCATGGACCGGGACGGCACCAAGGACGGCTACGATATCCCCCTGACCCGCACCATCGTCGATGCGGTCTCCATTCCGGTCATCGCCTCCGGCGGGGTGGGAAACCTGGAGCATCTGTACGACGGCTTCGTCAAGGCAGGGGCCAGTGCCTGTCTTGCCGCATCCATCTTTCACTACAAGGAGTACACCATTGGCGAGGCCAAGGAGTATCTCCGCCAACGGGGGGTTCCAATCCGGCCATGAGCGAGCGCGACGACATCCTGCAGGCAGTCTACGAGGTGATTCTCGACCGGAAAGGCGCCTTGCCCGAGAGCTCCTATACGGCGTCACTCCTTCACAAGGGGATCGATAAGATCCTCAAGAAGATCGGTGAAGAGGCGACGGAAGTCATTATTGCCGGCAAGGGGGGGATTCGGGAGGAAATCATTTACGAGACCGCCGATCTGTTCTTTCACACCCTGATTCTTCTCGGCCACTACGACATAGCCCCGAGGGATGTGTACGATGAGCTCCGCCGCCGTTTCGGCACCTCCGGGCACGTTGAAAAGGCGAACAGAAACGGGCGATAGTGCTTTGATCTTCGAATAAAAACTTGACATTGACGCTTCCGCTGTTATTATGTCTCTTCTCGCAAAAATTTCACCGGCTCGTCGTCTGACTCTATCAGCTCAGATTTGCAGCGAATTTACATAGAGGAGGGAGGGGAACATGGATGCCGGGAGTAAAGGTCAAGGAAACTGAATCATTCGAGCTCGCGCTGAAGAAGTTCAAGAAGCAGTGCGAAAAGGCGGGAATCCTCTCCGAGGTCCGCAAGCGCGAGCACTATGAGAAGCCGAGTATCAAGAGAAAGAAAAAGGCCATTGCCGCGCGCAAGCGTGCGATGAAAAAACAGCGCAAGATGATGGACTAGCGCTGAGGCCGTTACGTGTATGCCCATGCGGCATGGAGCGATGTTACGGACGCCTCCGGATTGTGGGGCGTCCGTTTGCCGCTTTCAGCGCCGGATATGGAGTTGTGAGCCGGGGAGTTGCCATGTTGAGGGACCGCCTGAACGAGGAGATGAAGGAGGCCATGAAGGCCAGGGACGAGGTTCGCCTGTCCGCCATCCGTCTCGTTCGCTCTTCGGTGAAAAACCGCGAGATCGAGGCGCGGCGCGAACTCTCCGAACAAGAAGTGACAGAAGTCGTTTCATCCCTCGTCAAGCAACGCCGGGAATCGATCCGCATGTTCGGCGAGGCCGGACGTACCGATCTGGTGGAAAAAGAGGAGCGGGAGCTTCGGGTACTGCTCGGCTTTCTTCCCCAACAGCTCACCCGGGAAGAGATCAAGGGGCTGGTGGCCTCGGTCATTACAGAGACCGGCGCCCAGAGTGTCAAAGACATGGGACGGGTAATGAAGGCACTCATGCCCCACGTGGCCGGCAGGGCTGACGGATCGCTGGTCAGTGCCATCGTCAAGGAACAACTTGCCTAGACGAACGTTTTCCGGTCTCTGAGTTCCGCGATCAGACCCTGGGGGCGATTCTCTGAATTGCCCCTTCTTCTTTTGATTCCAATCAGGTGCATGACATGGGCCTTCTCGACATCCTGCTCTGGGGCGTAGTACTGGCATTTGCCGTCAAGGGGGTTCTCAAGGGGCTCGTCCGCGAGGTGTGCTCCCTGCTCGGATTTGTGGTTGGAGGATGGGCGGCATTCTCCTTCCACCCCGCCGTCGGCGGGGTTATTGCCACAATGATTCACCTGCCCGTCCGCATCTCGTCCGCCGTGGCGTTTGTCGTCATTTTTCTGGGGGCTGCCCTTCTCTTTTACCTCCTTGGCCATTTTCTCACCGTGGTTATGTCGATTACGCTGCTCGGAGGGGTGAACCGGGTTGGCGGTGCCGTGTTTGGCCTGCTTGAAGGTGCATTTCTCATCTGTATCATTCTCTACCTGGCCAGCGCGCCGCCTGTGCCGGCGGGGCTCCGGGCATGGCTTGCCCGGTCGGTGACGGCGCGGGCTTCATCGATGCCGGCAAAGGGATGGCCGAGGGGTGGCGCGGAAGCCGCGGATCGGAAGCTCAGACCCCGCAACTACGGGCTAAAGATGTCAAACATCCCCGACGATAAGATCAGGGAGATCCGCGAGCGAGCGCCGATTCTTGAGGTGGTCTCGGATTATGTGAGCCTCCGGAAATCGGGTGCCAATTACCAGGGACTCTGTCCGTTCCACGGCGAGAAGACCCCCTCCTTCAACGTGAATCCGGCCCGGGGGATCTTTCACTGTTTCGGTTGCGGCGTTGGCGGGAATGCCATCACCTTTGTCATGAAGATGGAGGGGCTGTCGTTTCCCGAAGCGGTCAAGTTCCTGGGCAAGCGGGTCGGCGTCGAAATCGCGGACCGTCCCGTTACCGCGGCAGAGAAACGGCGGCAGGACGAACGCGAAGAGCTCTACGGGATCATGGACCTGGCTGCCAGGCTCTATCGCGAGTCCCTGGAACGAAGCGAAGAGGCCGGCACGGCTCGCCGCTATCTTGAAGCGCGCGGTGTGGACCGGGAGACGTCCGAGGCGTACCGTCTCGGGTTCGCGCCGGACCGGTGGGATTATCTCTCACGGCACCTGCAGCACCGCAAGGTTTCCATGGAGCTGGCGGAGCGGCTGGGGCTCGTGCGGCGGCGCGAGGGGGGCGGCTACTTCGACATCTTCCGCAACCGTCTCCTGTTTGCAATTGCCGATATTCACGGACGCACGATCGGATTTGGCGGCAGAGTCCTGGACGACTCGCTGCCCAAATACATTAACTCGCCCGAGTCGCCCATCTATCACAAGAGCGATGTGCTCTTCGGCGTCCACCTGGCAAAAGGCGCCCTGCGGGAGCAGGGCAGCGCCATTGTCGTTGAGGGGTATTTCGACCATCTCGCCCTCTATCAGGCCGGGGTACGGAACGTGGTCGCCACCTGCGGCACGGCCCTGACCGAAGGTCACGTGAAGCTTCTGCGGCGCTACGCCGGGAAAGCCTACACCCTGTTCGACGCGGATAGTGCCGGGCGCAAGGCGACCGTGCGGGCGATCGACCTCTTTCTCGCGGAGAACTTCCCGGCCCACGTGGTGGAGTTGACCCAGGGGGAAGACCCGGACAGTTTCGTCAAGAAGGAAGGGGCGGACGCCTTTCGGGCACGGCTCGCCAAGGCGCGGCCGGCCTTTGACTTCCTCTTCCGCGACCTGCTCGGGCAGGTGAATGCGGGCACGGTGGAGGGAAAGGTGAAGGTGGCGGACGAACTGGCGCCTCGCCTGGCAAAGCTCGTCAATCCCATCGAGCGGGAACTTTACGTGAAGGAGATCGCGCGGGTTCTGGGCATTGATGTCCGTTCCCTGCTGCGCACGCCGGGCGGAACCGCCGGAGCGCGCCCTGCCCCGCTCCTCCGCCCGCCAGCGGAGCGCCGGCCCCGCGGCGCGGGACCCGAGGAGATGCTGCTTGCCCTCATGGCGCGATCCGGTGAAGTGGCGGACCGGGTCCGCCGCGGTGAGGCCGCGGGGCTTTTCCGCCCCGAGCTTGCTCCCGTTGCCGATGCCATACTTGAGCGGCACAGTCGGCGGGCGGAGATCGACTGGGGGGAGCTTCTCGAACTGGTTGCATCCCCTGAGGAAAAGGGACGCATCGCGGCGTTCCTCGTCAACGACGAGCATCTTGTGGACGTTGATGTTCATAAGGCCTTTGACCAGTGCCGCCAGGCCCTGGAGCGGGGTGGCCTCAAACGGCTCAAGGAGCTGGCCAGAGAGCTGGCCGCGGCTGATCCGGACACCCCCCGGTACCGGGAACTGCTCGCTGAGATAGAGGCCTTGCGAAACAGGAAATCGCAGTTATCTTAAAGAGACCATGTGTGCAATGAGGTGAACTTGATGGCCAAGAAAAGCACGGACGAAGTCAAGCAGCTCATCGACCTGGGAAAGGAGAAGGGGTTCCTCACCTATGACGAGGTAAACGACCTTCTTCCCCCGGATATTTCATCCGAGCAGATCGACGACGTGATGAGCATGTTCGGTGAGATGGATATTGACATCGTTGATTCGGCCCAGAAGGTAAAAATCCCCAAGATGAAACTCGACCTGGAGGAAGAGGAAGAGGTTGAGGGGGAGCAGGAAGATTTCGAGTACGAACCGGGCGCTCTGGGCAGGACAAGCGATCCGGTGCGCATGTATCTGCGCGAGATGGGCTCGGTGTCACTGCTCACCCGTGAGGGGGAAGTGGAAATCGCCAAACGGATCGAGGAAGGGGAGCGGGATATCGCCGGCGTTATCCTCAATACCCCCATCACGGTAAAAGAGGTTATTTCGCTCGGCGACAAGCTCCTCAAGGGACAGGTCAGCGCCGCCGAGATCAGCAAAGAGGTGGAGGAAGAGGAGTTGGAGGAGGACGAGGAGGATGTGCAGAAGACCCGACTCCTCGCCCAGGTGGAGGAGATTGCGGCCGTCGATGTCCGCTTGGTCGCCCTGAACGCCGAACTGGATGAGGAAGGCCTTGCCGACTCCCGCCGCGAGGAGCTGACCGCTGGACGCCAGGAGTTGAAGGAGAAGCTCGCCGAGATGGTTGCCGCGCTTCGCCTCAAGGATCGCCACATCGCCAAGATCGCCCAACGGCTCAAGGAATTGTCGGCCAAAGTGGATACCATTATGGCCGAGATCGTTGCCATCGAGAAGGAGGCGGGGATTTCCGCCGATATCCTCAAGGAGATCGCTGCCAGCGGAGCGGTGGGGAAGGGGGTCAAGCTTTCCCTGGAGGATGCCCAGAAGCACGAGAAAAGGTTGCGCTCCGCAGAGAAGAAGCTGAAGAAGGTGGAGGATGAGTCGGGATTCAAGGCCCGCGAGCTTTCCGACGCCCTCAGGGCCATCGATCGGGGCGAAGCCAAGTCGAAGCTGGCCAAGTCGGAGCTGGTGGAGGCGAACCTGCGGCTCGTGGTCTCCATTGCCAAGAAGTACACCAACCGGGGCCTCCAGTTCCTCGATCTGATTCAGGAGGGGAACATCGGCCTCATGAAGGCCGTGGACAAGTTCGAGTACCAGCGCGGCTACAAGTTTTCCACCTATGCCACCTGGTGGATTCGGCAGGCCATTACCCGGGCCATCGCCGACCAGGCCCGCACCATCAGGATTCCGGTCCATATGATCGAGACCATCAACAAGCTGATCCGGACCAGCCGTCAACTGGTGCAGGAGATCGGTCGCGAGCCGTCGCCGGAGGAGATCGCCGAACGGATGAATCTCCCCCTCGACAAGGTACGCAAGGTTCTCAAGATCGCCAAGGAGCCCATTTCCCTCGAAACTCCCATCGGGGAAGAGGAAGATTCGCACTTGGGGGATTTCATTGAGGACAAGGGCGTGGTTTCGCCTCTGGAGGCGGTCATCAAGGCCAACCTTTCGGAACAGACCGCCCGCGTGCTGGCCACCCTTACCCCCCGGGAGGAAAAGGTTCTGCGGATGCGTTTCGGCATCGGCGAGAAGAGTGATCATACCCTCGAGGAGGTGGGGCAGGACTTCGAGGTGACCCGGGAGCGGATTCGCCAGATCGAGGCCAAGGCCCTGCGCAAGCTCCGCCATCCGAGCCGGGCCAAAAAACTTCGCAGCTTCGTGGAGTAGCCGGCCTGTGCCGGAAAAACCAGAGGCCGCGCCGGTCAGACCCGACGCGGCCTCGCTGTTTTTGTGCCGAGCCGCCCGGCCCTGGCCGGCGGCACCGGGGAGGCTTTAATGGCCAAGGACAAGGCGCCGGTTACTCCGGCCATACGTCAACTACGGGCCGCAGGTATAACGTTTACGGACCACGTGTATGCCTATGAGGAAAAAGGCGGAACAGCCGTCTCCGCCCGGGAGCTCGACGTGGACGAACATTGCGTGGTGAAAACGCTTATCATGGAAGACGAGGCGAAACGGCCGCTCATCGTCCTGATGCACGGCGACCGGCAGGTCTCCACCAAGGAACTGGCGCGGGTCATGGGTGTCAAAAGTGTGTCTCCCTGCTCCCCCGACACGGCAAACCGGCATTCGGGCTACCAGGTAGGAGGGACTTCGCCCTTTGGTACGCGGCATGCCATGCCGGTCTATATGGAGGAGACGATACTCGGCCTGCCGAGGATATATATCAATGGCGGCAAGCGCGGCTATCTGGTGGGACTCGACCCCCGCGAGGCGTGCCGCCTGCTCGATCCCGTCCTCGTGCGGGTGGCCATCTGAGGTTCGGGGCAACTGGGTGTCGCGGGAGGTGATCCATGGAACTGCGTGAGCGATTCCTGCGTGCTGCCGAAGCGCTGCAGCGGGCCGAAGTGCTGGTCATCACGGCAGGGGCCGGCATGGGCGTTGATTCGGGGCTGCCCGACTTTCGGGGTGATAGCGGTTTCTGGAAGGCGTATCCGCCCTATGAACGGCTCGGCATCACCTTTGTCGGCGCTGCAACCCGGCTCACTTCGAGAGGGATCCGGCCTTTGGCTGGGGATTCTACGGCCATCGGACCAATCTCTACCGCGCCACGGTCCCCCACGCCGGGTTCGGAATCCTCAGGGCATGGATCGAACGCTACGGTCTCGACCATTTCGTGGTGACCTCCAACGTGGACGGCCAGTTCCAGCAGGCCGGGTTTGCCGAAGACCGTATTCTGGAAGTGCACGGCTCCATTCATCATCTCCAGTGCGCCACGCCGTGCACCATGGCCATCTGGGAGAACCGGGAAACCATTCCCGTTGACGAGTCGACCATGCGGGCGGGTCACGTTCCCCGCTGCATCCACTGCGGTGGCGTGGCGCGGCCCAACATCCTCATGTTCGGGGACTATGGCTGGATCAACGGACGGACCGCCCGGCAGCAGCGGAACTTCGACGAGTTCCTGGCTGATGCCCGAGGCCGGCGCGCGGTGGTGGTGGAGCTGGGGGCGGGAACGGCAATTCCCACAATCCGCTACCTGACCGAGGAAGTCGGCTCCCTCCACCAGGCCGTGGCAATCCGGATCAATCCCCGGGAGGCTCAGATCGGCGCCCCCCATATTTCTCTCGCATGCGGCGCTCTTGAAGGGCTTGCCGGTATCAAATCCTGTCTGGAGTAATTCATGTCGTCGGTCATTGTACGCAAACGTACCGCAGTCACTCCCCTTTCGGGCGAGCACGCCTTCTTCGCCACCACTGCCAAGGGGGTCGAGGACGTCCTGGCCGCCGAGATGCGCAGCCTCGGTTTCCGCGGGGTGGCCATCGAGCGCGGAGGGGTGCGTTTCACGGGCGACCTTGCCGCCTGCTACCGGGCCAATCTCTGGTTGCGGACCGCGAGCCGCATCCTCGTGCCGCTTGCCCAGTTCCCCTGTGATTCACCCCAGCGGCTGTACGACGGTGTCCGCTCCATCCAGTGGAACGACTGGCTTACCCCCGACATGACCCTGGCAGTAGAGAGCACTCTTCGCGATTCGGTCCTGACCCATTCGGGGTTCGTGGCCCTCAAGGCCAAGGACGCCATCGTCGACACCATCCGCGACCGCCACGGCAGGCGGCCCAACGTGAACCCGAGGCAGCCGGACCTGGGGGTTCATGTTCATCTGGCCCGCAACGTCTGCACCGTGAGCCTCGACAGTTCCGGGGCCAGTCTGGATCGGCGCGGCTACCGGACTGATGCGGGGGAGGCCCCGCTGCGGGAAACCCTTGCCGCCGCCCTTGTGGAGATTACAGGCTGGGACGGCACCGTTCCCCTCCTGGACCCCATGTGCGGCTCGGGCACCATCCTCGTGGAGGCGGCCCTCAAGGCTCTCAACCGGGCGCCCGGCCTCATCCGGGAGCGTTTCGGGTTCCAGCACTGGCCCGGCTTCGACTCTTCACTCTGGCGCCGTCTTGTAACCGAGGCCCGCCAGGGGGAGCGCACGTCACTGCCGGCCCCTCTCCTGGGGAGCGACCAGCAGACCGACCTTCTTGCGATCGCCGCAGCCAATGCCCGGCGGGCTGGAGTCGAACAGCACATCACCTTTACATCCGGTGATATGCGGGATCTGGCACCACCTCCCGCTCCCGGCGTTATCCTCTTTAACCCGCCTTATGGCCGGCGGCTCGGCGAAGAGGAAGAGCTTCGGGGCCTCTACCGCCAGATCGGCGACGTTCTGAAACAGCGCTGCGCCGGCTATGCCGCCTGGCTTCTCACCGGCGGGACCGAGTTGGCCAAGGCAGTGGGGCTCAGGGCATCCCGGCGGATCGTCCTCTTCAACGGTCCCCTTGAGTGCCGCTTCCTGAGGTTTGATCTCTATTGACGGGTGCATCGGCGCGCGGGCAGCATTAACAATTCCCTTGACGCCTTGCATGGTTTGCCGTAAAGTTAAAGTTCGCTTTTCGGGCCTATAGCTCAGTTGGCTAGAGCAACCGGCTCATAACCGGTCGGTCCCAGGTTCGAGTCCTGGTGGGCCCACCACCCGACAACCCAGGTAGGAAGATGCGGGGATGCCCCGAGAGCTCCGATTACGATCGCAGGAACTGATCAGACGAAAAAGAGTGCACGCCGAACGGTGGCACTCTTTTTCTTTTGCCTTCGATGATGACGCCAAAAGTCTCTGACATACTCGGAATCATTAATAAATTTGCTCCACCAGTCCTTGCCGAAGAGTGGGATAACGTGGGGTTGATGGTGGGGGACCCGACCTGTGCCGTTTCACGGATCATGGTCGCCCTGGACGGCTCCCGGGAGGCCGTGGATGCCGCCATTGCCGCCGGGTGTCAGCTCCTGCTCACCCACCATCCGTTCCTCTTTCGTCCCCTCAAGCGAATATCCGCCAACGATCCGACCGGGGCAACCGTGCTGCGGGCCATTTCAGGCGGCTTGGCCGTCATCTCTCTCCATACCAATTACGATATCGCCGATGGCGGCATGAATGACCTCCTGGCGCAGCGGCTCGGCATGTGCTCTGCTCAGCCCCTGTCGGTGACGGCGCCCGAAGAACTGGTCAAGCTTGCGGTCTTTGTGCCCCAGGGCCATGAAGAGCAGGTGTCCGAAGCCCTGTTCCGCTTCAGTGGCACGGTCGGCAACTACCGGGACTGCTCGTTCAGAAGCGGTGGTATCGGCACATTTCGTCCCCTTGAGGGGGCACGTCCCTTCCTGGGGGCAGTCGGGGTCAGGGAGCAGGTGGCAGAGACCCGTATCGAGGTTCTGGTGCGCAAGGAGATGGTTTCGTCCGCGCTTACGGCTCTCCTGAAGGCTCATCCCTACGAGGAGCCCGCTTTTGATCTCTACCCGCTACTCAATCGCGGGGCTGCGCAGGGGCTCGGCAGGATCGGGTATCTGGCGGAGGAGACGACGCTGGCTTCCTTTGCCGATGCCGTGAAGGCAAAGCTGGACCTTGTCGGCGTCCGGCTCGTGGGTGACGCGGGGAGGCGGGTGAAGAAGGTTGCCCTCTGCGGCGGCAGCGGCATGTCGCTGTTGCGAGATGCCCACCGTCAGGGTGCGGACGTATTCGTGACCGGGGATGTGAAGTATCATGAAGCACGGGATGCGGAGGCTCTCGGTATCGCACTGCTGGATGCCGGACATTTCGGCACGGAGGCCATCATGGTGTCCGGCGTTGCGGAACGGCTGACGGCTGATCTGGTCCCGAAGGGGTTCGAGGCTGACGTGGTTGCGTTCAATGGCGAGCGGGACCCATTTGTCTGGCGATAAACGGTTTCTTCCGGGAGACTGACTAACGGAGAACAGAGGGAGGTTGGTGTTGCGCAAAAATCTGATGCTGCTTGAGGAACTGCAGGAGCTTGACCTGAAGATCGACGGCCGCCAGGGAGAACGGCAGGCGCTTCTCGATCAGCTCGCCGAGTTGGACCGGCAGGTGGAAGAGGCGCGGCTCGCCGTGGACGGCGTCAAGTCCGAACTGACGGTCGCCGAAGAGGAAAAGCGGGGTCTTGAAGCGAATCTGGCCGCGGAGGATGAGAATATCGTCCGCTCAGAGGCGCGGCAGAAGGAAATCAAGACCCAGAAAGAGTACCAGGCGATCCTGAAAGAGATCACGGCGGCCAAGAAGCAGAAGGGCGAGCTTGAGGAGCAACTCATCCAGAAAACGGGACAGGTCGAGCAATTGGCTGCCGATATCGCTGCCCGGGAGGGAGATCTTGACAGCCTGGAGGAGAACCTGGGAGACCGCAAGGCAGAGCTTGCGTCTGCCCTGGAGCGTCTCGATCAGGAAATAGCCTCGGATGCCTCCGCCAAGGCCGAGACGGCCAAGGGAATCCCGGCATCGCTGCTCAAGCGGTACGAAGCCCTGCGCCTCCGTCGCCAGGGCGTGGCTCTCGTGGTCGCCCGGAACGGTAACTGCTCGGGCTGCAACATGAACCTGCCGCCCCAGCTTTACAATTCGCTCTACAGGGGGGACGACCTGGTCCTCTGCCCCCATTGCCAGCGGATGCTGGTGTTGCGTCAGGACGCCTGACGCAGGGTTGTCGAATAACGGCTTGGTCGAAGCAGAACAGATGGCCGCTCTCCGCGTGCGGGGGGAGGAAAGTCCGGGCTCCACAGGGCATGGTGCTGGATAACGTCCAGCGGGGGCGACCCCAGGGATAGTGCCACAGAGAGAAGTCCGCCCGCTCAGGCGGGTAAGGGTGAAAGGGTGAGGTAAGAGCTCACCGGGTTCGGCGGTGACGCCGGATGCCAGGTAAACCCCACCAGGAGCAAGGCCGAATAGGGAAGCGTCAAGGACGGCCCGTCCGTGCTTCCGGGTTGGCTGCTTGAGGCCGTCGGTAACGGCGGTCCCAGAGGAATGGTCATCGCCCGCCAAGGGGTAACCCGCGGTGGGAACAGAACCCGGCTTATGGGCTGCTTCGGCCAGTTTTTTTACAGACCATGCGGGCTTCGCCGCAACAAACTCGAAAAATCCGGCTCTCTTCATGAATGATCAGGACGTCTGGCATGCCGCGGTGGCGGCGGTCACCGGCGAATACCTCCGGCTCCCGCAGCCGGTCAGGGCGATGCTCCGGGAGAAGGGGAGCGCCATTCGCGCGGCCAAGGAGGAGTTGCACCGCCTGGCCCACGAAATGGGCAGTTCGGTGATCTGTGCCTCCTGCGGCGGCGAGTGCTGCCTGCGGGGAAAGTACCATTTTACGGTGGCGGACCTGCTGATTTATCGATCAACGAATGCCGAGCTTTTCGAGCCCCGCTTCGGCCGCGACTTCTGCCCCTATCTCGGTGACGCAGGCTGCCTCATGCAGCCGGCCCTGCGACCGTTCAATTGCATAACGTTTAACTGCGAGCGGGTTGAAGGGCTGTGGGAGCCGGAGCGGATTGACGAGTTCTATCGCCGCGAACGGGAGCTTTGCCGCCTCTATGGTGAGTTTGAGGCGCTTCTCGGTTCCCGCGCCAGGCAGGGGCTTCTCATGGTGCAGGCCGATCGCCTGCGGCCTCTGTAGGGTTTCATTCTCGAAACGGAGCAAGGGGGGGGCAATGTCAACCGCCATCAATGATCTCGTTCTGGTCCACATAGACAACAAGCCGGGATTCTACGCCCGTATCGAAGATGTTTCGCCCGATGTGAAGCCCGGTTGGTGGCGGGTCAAGCTCCTGGTGCTCACGGTGCCCCTGGAAATCTATACCTGGATACTTGAGGAGGCCCAGATCAACGGGACTCCCTTCACCATGGGCGGGACACCGATCCGGATGGAAAAAATCGTGTCGCCCCTGGCGCGGGAGTCCGTTACCCCGTCTCAGTCGCCGGAGCCTCCTCCCGGCGACCCGCCGGACAAGGGGAAGGGGGCGAAAATCGTCTCCCTGCTGGATCGGAAAAAGGATAAGTAACTCAAGGGGCGCTGCGCCCCTTTTTTTCTTCTCCCTCCGTTGTGGTGAACCGGATTCATCCCTCCTGTTTCTAAGTCCTGTTCCCATGTCCGTTGAACTCGCTTTGACACTCTGCCGGCAGGTTTGCAGCATGCCGGTGGGATGGCGAAAGACGGTACATTCTGTTCGTGAATTCCATTGGTTTTTGGGGATAGGGACATACCCGCATGATCGGCCGGGGTGTTCGCTGAGGCTCTTGTTTATCCGCGGCCGTCCGAGAGGGCAATTCAGCTTTCCGGCGGTTCTGGGAACGCGATAACTGGTTGAAATAGAACTAAAACAATCCCCTGTGCAATGGCCAGATTTGCCTTGACAACCCTTGGGGTGGCGGGTATAGTTTTTGGCACTAAGTGGTAAATTGTGGTAAATCGTGGCAAGGTGTGCCGGGGAATATGTTCAGAGGAATCTACGAGACAACCATTGACGCCAAGGGACGAACGAGTCTTCCGGCCAAATTCCGGGAGGTTCTCGTTGACGTTCATGGTGACGATCGTTTCGTGATAACCAACTCTGCGCCCGTTGATCTGGGGGGAGGCGCCTTCAGTAGCGGTCTCCTGATTTTTCCCTATGCCAAGTGGGTGGAGTTCGAGGAACATTTCCGTTCCAGCAGGGGACTGAGCTCTGCCCAGCGCAACAGTATCATGCGGACGATCATTTCCCCCGCGGTTGAGTGCTGCGCCGACAAGCTGGGGCGCCTGCTGATCCCTCCCCACCTGAGAAAAGGGGCCGCCCTTGAGCGGGACATCCTTTTTATCGGCGTGATGGACAAGATTGAGGTCTGGAGCCAGGCCGAGCGCGAGAAGGTTCGGATTCAGGATCTGAAGAATTTCCCGTCCGATTCCGAGACGGTGGCAGAGTTGGGGCTCTAGGTGGCGACATTTTCGCACCGTCCGGTCATGCCGGCCGAGGTGCTGGAGTACTTATCCCCCCGCCCCGGCGGGGTGTATGTGGACGGGACTCTGGGGGGGGCTGGGCATGCCCGGCTGATCCTCGAGGCAACGGCCCCGGACGGGATGTTGATCGGGTTTGACCGGGACCCTGCGGCTCTGGCGGCCGCCCGTGAACGACTCGCTTCATTTGGCGAGCGATTCAGGCCGGTCCCCGCCAACTTCTCGGAGATGGGTCGGATTCTGGCCGAGTTGGAGGTCGACGGTGTCGACGGATTTCTCCTTGATGTGGGGGTCTCCTCTCACCAACTGGACACGGCGGAGCGGGGGTTCAGTTTCCTGGCCGATGCGCCTCTCGACATGCGGATGAATACCTCGGTACCCGGCACCGCCGCGGACCTGGTCAACGGACTGGGCGAACACGAGCTGGCCCGGATCATAAAAGAATATGGCGAAGAGCGATGGGCGCGGCGGATCGCCTCGTTCATCGTCAAGGCCCGGGCCGGCGGACCAATCGAGCGAACGCTCCAGTTGGTCGACATCATCAAGGGGGCAATCCCGCGGGGAGCCTGGGAAGAGCGGCTTCACCCGGCCACCCGGACCTTCCAGGCCCTTCGGATAGCGGTGAACGACGAACTCGGCAGCCTGGAGCGGGGGCTTGAGGCTGCCCTTGGACTGCTGAGACCCGGCGGGCGGGGGGTGGTGATCTCCTTCCACTCGCTGGAGGATCGAATCGTCAAAACCATGTTCCGCCGTTACGCCCAGGGGTGCACCTGCCCCAAGGAGCTTCCCCGCTGCGTGTGCGGCGGCGCTCCCCGACTCCGCATCCTGACGGGGCGGCCGGTCATGGCGGGTGAAGCAGAGGTGGCAAAGAATCCGAGAGCGCGCAGTGCCAAGCTGCGGGCGGCAGAAAAACTGTAGTATTTGCGGATGCAGAAGGAGGCGGAGATGGCGCAGGCACGGACGGAATTCAGCAAGGTTGCGGCTCCCAGGAAGCTGGAGGAGATGTACGCCCAGCGGGGCGACCTGTTCCCGTACCTTCTTGCGGTGCTGGTTCTGTTGACCCTTGTCTCCGTCTTTCACGTCTGGTCCCGCGTGCGCGTCGTTGACCTGAACCTGGAGGTCGCCGAGGTGGCTCGTCAGCTCAAGACGGCTCAGGAGGAGCAGAATCGCCTCAAGCTCGAAGTGGCTTCCCTCAAGACCCCGGCCCGGATCGAGGCCGTGGCCAAGGGGGAGCTGGGCATGGCGCTTCCCACGGATCAGCAGGTGGTTGTTGTGAAATGAGATATGACGCGGAGAAATGGATAACTCTGCGCATCCGCTTTATTGGCGGTTTCTTCGTTTTCTTTTTTTCTCTCGTTGTTTGTCGCGCCTTCTATCTCCAGGTGGTCAAGCGCGACCACCTGCTCAAGCTTGCCGACCGCCAGCACCAGAAGATTGTTCCCCTGACGCCTGCCCGGGGGGCCATATACGACGCGAACGGCTCGGCCCTTGCCGTGTCGGTGGAGATGGATTCCTGCTTTGCCGAGCCCAAGTCGATCGCTGACCTGGACGAGACGGCGGTGCGGCTCTCCCCGGTTCTGGGCATTCCGAAAGAAACCCTGCTCCGCAAGCTGCAGGGGAACAGGAACTTTGTCTGGCTCCAGCGCCGGTTGACTCCCGATGTGGTGAAAAGAATCCGGTCACTGGATATTGATGGGATCGGTTTCGTCAAGGAAACCAAACGGTTTTACCCCAACTCGGAAGTGGCGGCCCATGTCATCGGTTTTACCGGCCTGGACCCTGAGGGGCTTGAGGGGATCGAACGGCGCTACGACACAACCATCCTTGGCGGCACCGGTTATCTGGTGACCGAGCGGGACGCCCTTGGCCGGGATGTGGCGCTGAAGGGGACTGTGGTCCAGAACGGGGCCATGGGGCACAATGTCGTTCTGACCCTTGACAAGAACATCCAGTACATCGCCGAAAAGGAGCTTGCCCGGGCCGTTGACGGCAGCGGCGCCCGGGCCGGCACCGCCGTCGTCATGGACCCCCATACCGGACGGGTCCTGGCCATGGCCAATTACCCGACGTTCAATCTGAACGCCCACGGCGCCTATCATCCATCCCTGTGGCGCAACAGGGCTGTGGCCGACAGCTATGAGCCGGGATCCACCTTCAAGGTGTTTCTCATCGCCTCGGCCCTTGAGGAAAAGGTGATCAGGCCGGGCGACTGGATCAACTGCGAGGGTGGCAGCTTCTCCATCGGCGGGCGGACCATTCACGACACCCACAAGTATGGGAGCCTGAGCATCCCGGAGATTCTGAAGTATTCGAGCAACATCGGGTCCGCAAAGATCGGCAGCCGCCTCGGTGCATCAAGGCTCTATTCATACCTGCGGAATTTCGGCTTCGGTGCGCGGACCGGCATTGATCTCCCCGGAGAGACAGGGGGAACCCTCAGGGACTGGAACCAGTGGTACGGCATCGATCTGGCCACCGTCTCCTTCGGCCAGGGGGTGACCGCCAGTTCCATCCAGCTTGCGGCAGCCGTTTCCGCCATCGCCAATGGCGGGACCCTCATGAAGCCGTACCTGGTTGAGCGGGTCGTCGACAGCGAGGGCAACGTCATCAAGAGTTCATCTCCGCAACCGGTGCGACGGGTGGTCTCCGAGGCGACAGCCACGTCCGTGGCCCGCATGATGGAAGGGGTGGCAGTGGAGGGCGGGACCGGCACCAACGCGGCAGTGGAAGGATTTCGGGTGGCGGGCAAGACGGGTACGGCCCAGAAGGTCGACCCGGTGACGCGGGGCTACTCGCTCACCAAGCGTACAGCCTCATTCATCGGTTTTGTCCCGGCCGATCGGCCCCGGCTTACCATCCTCGTCATGATCGATGAGCCCAAGACAAGCCCCTATGGCGGAGTCGTGGCGGCGCCCGCCTTCAGTTCCATTGCACTGCAGTCCCTCTGCTACCTGAAGGTGCCGCCCGACGGCATTGTCAGGAGCAAGCCGAAGGTGGTCGAGGCAAAGGCAGGCCAGCACGCGGAAGACGAACTTCCCGCCGCGGAAGGAGAGATCGTCGACGCAGGAGAAGGGGCAGTGATGCCCAACTTTCGAGGCATGAGCATGCGGCAGGCCCTCAAGGCCATGGAAGAGCGGGGGCTCAACGTGAGGCTCATGGGAAGCGGTCGGGCCGTCGAGCAAAGCCCGCGTCCCGGACACCGGATTGGGCCGTCGGATCAGGTGTGGGTGAAGTTCGTACCATCGGCATGACGCCAGCAATTACGCTTCAATGGCGAGGAACCATGCGACTAGAAGATCTGGCACGGGTTGTTGATCCCATCGCGGTACGGGGCGATCTGACGCGGGAGATCAACGGACTTTACTGCGATTCACGGCAGGTGAGGTCCGGTGGTCTCTTTTTCGCGTTAAAAGGGGTCGCGTCCGACGGGCATGACTTCATTGCGGCTGCCCGCGAACGGGGCGCGGTCGCCGTTGTGCTGGAGGACGAAGCGCGGGCGCCGGGCGAGATGGAATGGATCCGGGTCAGGGATGCCCGCCTTGCCATGTCGCGAATGGCGGCGCTCTTTTACGGACAGCCCACTGACGGCGTGCCGGTGGTGGGCATCACCGGCACCAACGGCAAGACCACCACCACCTATCTGGTCGAGGCGATCATGGCCCGGGCAGGCATTCCGGCAGCAGTGCTCGGAACCATCAGCTACCGCTTCGGCTCGAAGCTCGTTCCCGCGCCCCACACCACGCCGGAATCCGTTGAACTGCAGGCAACAATCCGCGAGCTGGTGGACGAGGGGGCGAAGGCGGTGGTGATGGAGGTCTCGTCCCATGCCCTGGAGCAGCGGCGGGTAGACGGCTGCCGCTTCGACGTGGCGGTCTTCACGAATTTGACCCGCGACCATCTGGACTATCACCGGGACATGGAGTCCTATTTCGGCAGCAAGGCCCGGCTGTTTACGGAGCTTGTGGCGCCCGACGGGATCAAGCCGCGGCGCACGGCCGCCATCAACGGGGATGACTCCTACGGCGCCCGGCTGATCGAGTCCTCCGCCGCGCCCGTGGTTTCCTACGGGCTTGCCGCCGATGCGGCCGTGCGTGCCGAAAACGTCGTCTTCTCCGTGGACGGCATTGCAGGGACCCTTGTCACTCCGCTCGGGACGGCCCCGTTTCACTCGCACCTGCTGGGGCGGTTCAACCTGTACAACATCCTCGCCGCCGTTGCCGCGGGCGTCGGCCTCGGACTCCCTCTTGACGCCATTCTGGGGGGGATCGAGGATGATGTCCGGGTTCCGGGGCGGTTGGAGCGGGTGCCCAACGAACGGGGCCTAACGGTGCTGGTGGACTACGCCCACACGGGCGATGCCCTGGAAAATGTCCTGAAGACCGTGTCGGAGCTGACCACGGGGCGGATCATTACCGTCTTCGGCTGCGGCGGCGACCGCGACCGGGGCAAACGGCCCGTGATGGCGGAAATCAGCGGGCGCTACAGTCATCTGACCATCGTTACTTCCGACAACCCAAGGACCGAGGAGCCCAGGGCGATCATCGAGGAGGTTCTGACCGGCGTCAGACCCATGGGACTGCGGGAATACGATGCCCGTGAACTGGGCCGGGGCTTTGTGGACAAGGGGTTCACCTCGCTGGTGTCCCGGCGCGACGCCATCCGGCTTGCCGCAACGGTTGCCGCGGCGGGCGACATCGTGCTCCTGGCGGGCAAAGGGCATGAGGACTATCAGATCATCGGAACGGAAAAGTTCCACTTTGACGATCGCGAAGAGGCGGCCGCCGCATTCCGTTCATCGGACAGCGGAGAATAGGGTTGGACAGGGACGTGCTGTTTACGCTCGATGACATACTGGGGGCCACGGGCGGGGAGATCGTGGCGGGAGGCGAGACAGCCGGAGCCTTTGGCGTCTCCACCGATTCGCGGACCGTGGAGCCCGGTGATCTCTTCATCCCGCTGCGGGGTGAGCGGTTTGACGGGCACGACTACCTGGACGCGGCAAGCGCCCGGGGAGTGCGGCTGGCCCTGGTTGAGCGGCAGTGGCTGGCGGGGCGCCAGCTTCCGGTCGATGTGACCTGCATTGCCGTGGACGACACGCTGCGGGCGCTGGGCGATCTGGCGGCATGCCACCGCCGGCGGTTTGACATCCCCGTGGTGGCGGTGACCGGGAGCAACGGCAAGACCACCACCAAGGAAATGCTGGCCGCGATTCTGGCCCGGACCGGCGAGGGGCTGAAGACGGAGGGGAACCTCAATAACCTGATCGGTGTGCCCCGCATGCTGTTCCGGCTCTCGGAGGCACACCGGTGGGCGGTGCTGGAGATAGGCATGAGCGAGTTCGGGGAGATCGACCGGCTTGCGGAGATCGTCCGGCCTGCCGTGGGTGTCATCACCAATGCCTATCCGGCCCACCTGGAAACCCTTGGCAGCGTGGAAGGGGTTGCCCGGGCCAAGGGAGAGCTCTTTTTGAGGCTTGAGCCGGGCTCCTGTGCCGTTTATAACGCCGATGACCCGCTCATTGCCCGCTGCCCCAGCCCCGATGGGGTGAAGCGTGTCTCTTTCGGGCTCAGGGGCGGCGACGTGACCGCGGAAGACGTGGAGAACATGGGGAAAAAAGGGCAGCGGTTCACGCTGCGGCTCCCCGGCGGCCGCGTCACCGTTACCCTGCACGCCTTTGGCAGTCACAATGTGGCCAATGCCCTGGCCGCTGCCGCAGCGGCCCGCGTGCTCGGCGTTGCGCCCGACGAGATCGCCCGGGGACTCGGCGAATTCATGCCCTATGCCCGTCGCTTCAACCTGGAGGAAGTGGGGGATGTGGTGCTGATCGACGACAGCTACAACGCGAACCCCGCCTCCATGGCCGCCGCCCTTACCACCTTGCGGGAGATCAAGGGGAGCGGCCGGGCCGTGGCAGTGCTGGGCGACATGCTCGAACTGGGCGCCGGGGCCGAAGAAGCCCATCGGCAATTGGGACGGCTGGCTGCCACGTGCGTGGACCGGCTCTACGTGCTGGGTGCCATGGCGGGGACCGTTGCCGCCGGTGCCTCGAAGGGGGGCTTGAAGAGCGCACCGTGACCATCGCGGCCGACCATGGCGAGATCGTTGCCGATCTGAGGCGGACGGCTGCGACGGGCGAGATGATTCTGGTGAAGGGCTCCCGCGGCATGGCCATGGATCGGGTAGCCGAGGGAATCAGGGATGCGTTCGCCGCCTCCGGCGGCAAAGGGGGCCACGTCTAATGCTCTACCATCTGCTCTATCCGCTGGCCGCCGATTTCCGGATCTTCAACGTCTTCAAATATCTGACGTTCCGGACCATCTATGCCGTCATCACCGCCCTGGTGGTGTCGTTCATCCTGGGGCCGTGGGTCATCCGGAAGCTGGAGGCGCTCCAGGCCCGTCAGGTGATCCGCACCGACGGCCCCGAGTCGCACCTGAAAAAATCGGGCACCCCCACCATGGGGGGGATCCTCATCCTCTCATCCATAGCCATCCCGACCCTTCTCTGGGCCGACCTGACGAACCGGTACGTCTGGACAACGCTTTTCGTGATCCTCGGCTACGGCCTTATCGGCTTCACCGACGATTACAAAAAGGTGGTGGAAAAGGATACCAAGGGGCTCTCGCCCCGGCAGAAGATGTTCTGGCAGATGCTCATCGCGGGCGGCGCCGTCTGCTTCCTCGTCCTCGTCGCCGGCATGTCAACGGATCTCTCGGTGCCCTTCTTCAAGCGGCTGCATCCGGATCTGTCGTACCTCTACATCCCCTTCGGCATGCTGGTTGTCGTGGGGGCGAGCAATGCCGTGAACCTGACCGACGGTCTCGACGGCCTCGCCATAGGGCCGGTTGCCATCAATGCGGCCACGTTTCTGCTCTTTGCCTACATCGCGGGCAATGCCAAACTTTCCAGCTATCTCCAGACTCCCTACGTGCCGGGAGCCGGTGAGCTGGCGGTCCTCTGCGGCGCCATGGTGGGCGCCGGTATCGGGTTTCTCTGGTACAACGCCTATCCCGCAGAGGTCTTCATGGGCGACGTGGGCTCCCTTTCCCTGGGGGGCGGGCTCGGCATCCTGGCGGTCATCACCAAGCAGGAGATGCTGCTGGTGATCGTGGGCGGCATTTTCGTGGTGGAGGCCCTGTCGGTCATCTTTCAGGTCGGATCGTACAAGTATCGGGGCAAGCGGATATTCAGGATGGCCCCCATTCACCACCACTTCGAACTGAAAGGGGTGGCGGAGCCGAAGATCATCGTCAGGTTCTGGATCATCACCATCATTCTGGCACTGGTCGCCATTTCGACGCTGAAGCTGAGATAGCATGGACCTTGAAGGAAAGAACATACTCGTTGTGGGCCTCGCCCGGACCGGGGTGGCGGTCGCCCGCTTCCTGGCCGCGCGGGGCGCACGGGTGACCGTGACCGACCTGCGGGACGAGACCGCCCTGGCCGGTCCGCTGGAGCAACTGGCCGGCCTCCCTGTGACCTACGTGCTGGGACGCCACGACGAGGCTGACTTCGCTGCGGCCGAAACGGTGGTGGTAAGCCCGGGCGTGCCCCAGGAAAGCCCCTATCTCCAGGCGGCGCGGCGGGCCGGGCGTGAGGTCGTTACCGAGATCGAGCTTGCGTCCCGGTTCATCACCGCGCCTCTGGTGGCCATCACGGGCACCAACGGCAAGACGACCACCACGACCCTCACGGGCGAACTCTTCGCGGGATGCGGATTCCGGACGTTCGTTGGGGGAAACATCGGCAATCCGCTCATCGAACTGGTGGAGACCGGGGCAACAGTGGACCGGGTGGTGGTTGAGATCAGCTCCTTCCAGCTTGAATGGATCCGCTCGTTCCGGCCCACGGTCGCGGTGCTCCTCAACATCACCGAGGACCACCTGGACCGGTACGCCACCTATCAGGAGTATATCGACGCCAAGGCCCGGATTTTCGAGAACCAGACCGCGTCGGACTGGGCGGTCCTCAACATGGACGATCCGATCGTGGCGGGGCTTGCCGGCAGGACGCACGCCGCAGTGTTCCCCATGAGCCGGCAACGGGAGCTTAGCGAGGGGATATTCTGCCGGGACGGGGTCATCACCTTCCGCCATGGCGGCCGCCAGGAGCGGTTTCCCACGGACCGCTTCAGAGTCACCGGGGTCCACAACATCGAGAACATCATGGCATCCCTGGCCGCCGCGCTGCTTCTGGGATGCAATGCCGAACGGGCGCTGGCATGCGTTGAGGCGTTCGGCGGACTCCCCCACCGGATGGAACTGGTGCGCGAACTCAACGGCGTCCGCTACTTCGAGGACAGCAAGGCCACCAATGTGGGAAGCGTGGAAAAGGCGCTGGCAAGCTTCAACGACATCACCCTCATCGCCGGCGGCAAGGACAAGGGGGGAAGCTATGCCCCCCTCGCCGGCCTCGTGGCCGAGCGCGTACGGCACATGATCCTGATCGGCGAGGCAAAGGAGCGGATGGCCCACGAACTGGGACATCTCACGGACACCCGCATGGCAGCGACCCTGGAAGAGGCCGTGGAACTGGCCGCCTCCCTGACGCTGCCGGGGGGAGTGGTCCTCTTCTCGCCCGCCTGTTCCAGCTTTGACATGTTCCGCGATTACGAAGAACGGGCGCAGCGGTTCCGCGCCGCCGTGGACGCGCTGAGTCCGGGAGGCGCGCCGTGAACCTGGGCCTGAACGTAAGGGAGATCGAGCGCTACGACCTCGTGATCCTCCTCATGGCGGTGGCTCTCACCTGCTTCGGGGTGGTGATGGTCTACTCGGCCTCCTCGGTCGTGGCTACCAAGAAGTTCCACGACGGGTTCTACTTTCTCAAGCGCCAGGGCGTTTACGCGCTCCTCGGCTTCGGCGTCATGGCCGTTGCCATGCGGATTGACTACCGCATCTGGCGCGAGTACGCCGTCCCGATCCTGTTGGGCTGCCTCTTTCTCCTGTTTCTCGTCTTCATCCCGGGAATCGGCGGAGCGGCCAAGGGGGCGTCCCGGTGGATCAGGCTGCCGGGATTCAATTTCCAGCCGTCGGAGCTGGCAAAGATCGCACTCATCGTTTACATGGCCTATTCGCTCGATAAAAAACAGGATAAGGTAAAATTTTTTTCCACGGGCTTTCTCCCGTACATGGTGCTCCTGTCCGCCGTCCTGCTGATCCTTCTCAAGCAGCACGACCTGGGCGCGGCCCTCACCATGGGACTGGTGGCCATCATCATGCTCTTCGCGGCGGGGACCCGGCCGCGCTACATCATCGCCATGGGGATGGTGGCTCTGCCGATTCTCTACTTCCTCGTCATGAACGTGGATTACCGGCGCCGGCGCATCCTTGCCTACCTCAACCCGTGGGAGGACCCCACCGATACCGGCTTCCAGATCATCCAATCGTGGCTTGCCTTCGGCAACGGCGGGGTGCTCGGCCAGGGGCTCGGCGAGGGCAAACAGAAAATGTTCTATCTTCCCGAGGCCCACACGGACTTCATCCTGTCGGTCACCGGCGAAGAGCTGGGGCTCATCGGCGTGACGGTCATCGCCGCCATGTTCCTCATGCTGGTCCTGCGCGGCGTCCGGGTGGCGCTCATGGCCCAGGAGCCCTTCGGGCGGTTCCTGGCATTCGGCATTGCCACGCTGCTCGGGATCCAGGCGTTCGTCAACATGGCGGTGGTGACGGGGCTCCTGCCCACCAAAGGCCTGGCGCTTCCCTTTATCAGCTACGGAGGAAGTTCATTGATAGTGACACTGTTCGCGGTGGGGATCCTTCTCAATATCTCGACGCGGCTCAAGGGGGCGCCATGAAGCTGCTGATAGCCGGAGGGGGAACGGGCGGGCATCTCTTCCCGGGCATAGCGGTGGCCGAGGAATTTCTCGCCCGCGACAAACGGAACGAAGTCCTCTTCGTGGGGACCTGGAAAGGGATCGAGGCGCGGGTGTTGCCCAAAACAGGGTACCGGCTCGAATGCATCACCGCGGCCGGCATCCGGGGCAAGGGGAGTCTGGCCCGGGCCAAGGGGCTTGCCAAATTCCTCTACGGCTACGCCCAATCGCGCAAGATCCTGAAGGAGTTCAGTCCGGACCTGGTGCTCGGCGTCGGCGGATATGCCTCGGCGCCCGCCCTGATGGCGGCGCGGGGGATGCAGATCCCGCGTTTCATCCACGAGCAGAACGCCATCCCGGGCTTCACCAACCGGATGCTGGCCAAGGTGGCAGACAAGATATTCATCTCCCTCGAGGAGTCGCGGACGTATTTTCCCGAGGACAAGACGCTCCTGACCGGCAATCCGCTCCGCCGCCAGATCCTGCAGCAGGTTGCCCTGGCCGAACCCCGGGAGCGGGGCGATGACGCCTTCCATCTCCTGGTCTTCGGCGGGAGCGCCGGCGCCCACCGGATCAACCTGACCATGGGCGAGGCTCTGTCCTTCCTGAAGGAGATGAAGGAGAGGCTGCGGATCACCCACCAGACCGGGGAGAACGATCTGGAAGATGTGACCGCCGCCTATGAAGAGCAAGGCTTCGCAGCCGACGTAGTGGCCTTCATCGATTCCATGGCCGATGCCTATCGCTGGGCAGACCTGATCGTCTGCCGGGCAGGGGCCACCACCATCGCCGAGGTAACCGCCTGCGGCAAGCCCTGCATCTTCATCCCCTATCCCCACGCCGTGGACGACCACCAGCGCCGCAACGCCGAATCGCTCCTCAAGCGGGGAGCCGGGTTCGTCATTATCGAGCAGGAACTTTCAGGCAAGGTGCTGGCACAAGCGATCCGCGACCTCATGGACGACCAGGCGCGGCTCAAGGCCGTCGGCGAGGCGGCCCAGGGGCTTGCCCGGCTGGATGCGGCCCAGGCCATTGTCGACGAGATGGTGGCACGCACAAGGAAAGAAGAGTAACCATGTACGGTAAAATAGAGAAAATTCACTTCGTCGGCATCGGCGGCATCGGCATGAGCGGAATTGCCGAGGTGCTCCTCAACCTGGGGTACAAGGTGTCGGGCTCCGATCTGAAGCAGTCCGACACCACCGACCGGCTCGCCTCGCTCGGGGGAGAAATCCGCTTCGGGCATGCCCGGGAGAACCTGGCCGATGTGGACGTGGTGGTCACCTCCACGGCGGTCCGCGACGACAACCCGGAGGTGGTCGAGGCCAAGCGGCGGATGATTCCGGTGATCCCCCGGGCCGAGATGCTGGCGGAACTGATGCGGATGAAGTACGGCATCGCCATCGCGGGCACCCACGGCAAGACCACCACCACCTCCATGGTGGCGACGGTTCTTACCCACGGCGGCATCGATCCCACCATCGTCATCGGCGGCAAGCTCAACACCCTCGGCACCAACGCCAAGCTTGGCCAGGGCCAGTTCCTGGTGGCCGAAGCCGACGAGTCGGACGGCTCGTTCCTGAAGCTCTCGCCTACGATTGCGGTGGTGACCAATATCGACGCCGACCACCTCGACTTCTATACCGGCGGGATCGATCAGATCAAGGACACCTTTGTCGACTTCATCAACAAGATTCCCTTTTACGGGCTGGCAGTACTCTGCCTGGAAGACCGCAACATCGCCGAGATCCTCCCGCGGGTGAAGAAGCGCTTCGTCACCTATGGCCTTTCGTCCCAGGCCGACATCCGTGCGACCCACATCCGGCTCGAAGGGGGGACCACTTCTTTTGTGGCCCACTACAAGGGATACCGCATGGGTGAGGTATCCTTCTCCATGCCCGGCGCCCACAACGTGCTGAATGCCCTTGCCTGTATCGCCGTTGCCATGGAGCTGGACGTCCCCTTCCCACAGATTCAGGAAGGGTTCGCCACGTTCGGCGGGGTAGGACGGCGTTTCCAGGTAAAGGGAGAGACGGACGGCATCACCGTGGTTGATGATTACGGCCACCATCCGGCGGAGATCCGGGCCACCCTGGCTGCCGGCAAGAGCGGCTGGCCCGAGAGGCGGCTCGTGGTGGCGTTCCAGCCCCACCGGTTCAGCCGGACCAAGGAACTGTTCACCGAGTTCGTCACCTGTTTCTACGACGCAGACGTGCTGGTCCTGACGGATGTTTATCCGGCCGGCGAGGCCCCCATCGAAGGTGTGTCGGCCGAGCGACTGGCCGAGGAGATCCGCAAGCACGGCCAGCGCGACGTGACCTATGTGGCCGACCGGGAGGTGCTTCCCGAGCACCTGCTGACGGTCGTGCAGCCCGGCGACATCGTGCTGACCTGGGGGCGGGAAATATCTGGCAGTCCGGCGAGGCGTTCCTCGCGAAACTGAAAGAAGCCCGGCAGTCCTAGCGGGCCCGGAGTGGTTCTTTGAACGATCGGTTGGCGGCACGGCTTGAGGCGGAAGTGCGGGGGGAGATCCTCCGGGACGAGCCCATGGCGCGCCATACGTCGCTGAAAGTGGGCGGCCCGGCGGACTTCTTCGTCACCCCGGCCGACCCCGACGACATGCGGGTGCTCCTGGCACTTCTGGCCGAAACCGGCACTCCCTGGCTGGCAGTGGGGGGGGGCTACAACCTCCTGATCCGCGACGGAGGCTTTCGGGGCGTCGTGATTTCGCCGGCGCGCATGACCACCCTGGAGCGGCTCGAAGGAAACCGGGCCGGGGTGGGGGCCGGAGTGGCCAATGGCAGGCTGACGGTCTTTCTCCGGGACGAAGGCCTTGCCGGCCTGGAGTTTCTCTGTGGGATTCCCGGCACCGTCGGCGGTGCCCTTGCCATGAATGCCGGCGCGCACGGCAATGCCATTCTCGACCGGGTCGAAGAGATCCTGACCATCGGCACTGCGGGCTTCGAGCGCAAGGTGCGTGAACTGTTCGATTACGGCTACCGGTACCTCAGGCTGCAACCGGGAGAAATCATCATCGGGGCCACGTTCGTGCTCGATCCCGCCGATCCCCGGCGGATCGGCGAGCGGATCGACGGGTACCGAGCCCACCGGGCCGCCAGCCAACAGGTCGGCTTCCCCAATGCGGGGTCTTTCTTCAAGAACCCGCCCGGTCAGGCGGCCTGGCGGCTGATCGAAGATGCGGGGCTCAGGGGGGCTCGGGTGGGAGGAGCCCAGGTGTCCGAGGTCCACGCCAACTTTCTGGTCAACCGGGGGGGTGCCACGGCCGCCGATTTCCTGGCCCTGGCAGCACGCATCAAGGAGGCGGTGAAGCTCAAAAGCGGCACGGCTCTTGAAGAAGAAGTCAACATTTTCGGTGATGAGTAAGGGGTTGTGATGCCTCGCGCGGAGCGGCAATGACGAGGGATGAGTTGAAAACCAGGAAGATAGGCGTACTTATGGGAGGGCTCTCGGCCGAGCGCGAAGTGTCCCTTGCCAGCGGTGGCGCTGTGTTGAAGGCCCTCCAGAGCCGGGGATATGACGCGGTTCCTGTGGACGTCGGCCGGGATCTCCCGCAGGTCCTGGTCCGGGAGTGGATCGATGTTGCCTTCATCTGCCTCCACGGCCGCTACGGGGAGGACGGAACCGTCCAGGGACTGCTGGAGCTCATGGGCATCCCCTACACCGGATCGGGAGTCCTGGCCAGCGCCCTTGCCATGAACAAGATCGTCGCCAAAGAGGTCTTCGCCGCCCGGGGGCTCACGATCGCCCCCTACCGGGTCGTGCGCCGGGGCGAGGCGGTTGACCCGGTGGCGGAAGGATTCGGCTACCCGGTGGTGGTGAAGCCGTCCCAGGAAGGGTCATCGGTGGGGGTGAGCATCGTGAAGTCGCCGGAAGAGCTTCCTTATGCCCTGGAGACCGCCTTCCGCCATGATGACGATATCCTGGTGGAGCGCTTCATCAAGGGGCGTGAGATCCAGGTCGGGATCCTGGACGACCGGGCCATGGGGGCCATCGAGATCGTTCCCGTGAACGAGTTCTACGACTTCGAGGCCAAGTATACCGCCGGCAAGGCCGAACACATCTGCCCGCCTGCACTCCCGGCGGAACTGCACTGCAGGCTCCTGGCCGAGGGGGAAGCGGCCCACCGCGCCCTGGGATGCTCCGGCTACAGCAGAGTCGATTTCCTCGTGACGGAAGGGGGCGAGTGTTATCTCCTGGAGGTGAACACCTGCCGGGAATGACCGCCTTGAGCCTTCTGCCCGAGATCGCCCTCAAGGAGGCCGGGACCGGCTTCGAGGACCTGGTGGAGAGGATTCTGGTTTCCGCAGCGCTGAAAATCAAGGGGGAAGGGGCCGGAAGCTAGGCGCGGGGCATATGCGCGATCTGCACGTCAAGACACGGATAAAGCCGGCCCAGACCCGCAACCGCGTGAAGCGGGAGCGCAAGCCGATCAACTGGCGTCCTCTCATTACCTGGGGGAGCCGGCTGGTCTGCGGCCTGGCCGGTCTGGCAACGGCGGGAGGCATCTGCTATGGTGGATACCGCTACCTCTCCCAGTGGGAGTTCGCGCCGCTGCCGCTGAGGGAGATCGAGGTTTCGAAGCTTCAGCGCCTCAAGCGGGACGATGTGATCGCGCAGGCCGGAGTCCGTCCCGGAGATTCGATGCTCGGGCTGAGACTGCAGGACATCGGCAGTCAGTTGGCCAAGAACCCTTGGATCGACAAGGTGCAGGTCAGGCGCTATTTCCCCCACACCCTCGCCATCGAGGTGGTGGAGCGGGTGCCGGTGGCCGTGGTGAACATGGGATTCCTCTACTACATGGATGCCGGCGGCACGGTCTTCAAGCCGCTCACCCAGGGCGACAGCCTCGATTACCCGGTTATCACCGGAGTCACCGAGGAGGACCTGGCGCGGGACCCCGTCGGTACCCGCGAAGCCTGAAGGGAACCGTGGCGCTCATGGAACAGTTGCGCAGGGGTAAAGGGTTCACCCTTGCCGACGTATCTGAGATTCACCTGGACAAGGGCTTCGGCCTTACGCTCTTTACCGCGGCCGGCGGGGTGCCGGTCCGACTGGGCAACGGCGGCTACGAGGCCAAGCTCGCCCGCTTCGTCCGCATTTACGGGGAGCTCAGGGAACACATGGCGGCGGTGGAATACATCGATTGCGACTATCTGGACAAGATCATAGTGAAAAAAGGCTAGCAAGGGGGGGAACGGTATGTCGGGAAGAAGGGATAATCTGATCGTCGGGCTCGATATCGGCACGACGAAGATCTGCGCCATCGTCGGCAACGTGACCGAGGACGGCATCGACATCGTCGGCATCGGCACAAGTCCCTCCCGGGGGATGCGCAAGGGGGTCGTGATCAACATCGAGAGCACCGTCGAGTCGATCAAGAAGGCGGTCTCCGAGGCGGAACTCATGGCCGGCTGCGACATCCGCTCGGTCTATGCCGGCATTGCCGGCGGCCACATCAAGGGGATCAACTCCCAGGGGGTCATCGCCATCAAGAACCGCGAGGTGAGCTCCGAGGACGTGAAGCGGGTCATCGACGCGGCCAAGGCCATCGCCATTCCCATGGACCGGGAAGTGATCCACATCCTTCCCCAGGAGTTCATCATCGATGATCAGGACGGCATCCGCGAGCCCCTCGGCATGAGCGGGGTGCGGCTCGAGGCCCGGGTCCACATCGTTACCGGCGCCGTGGCCAGCGCCCAGAACATCATCAAGGCCTGCAACCGCGCCGGGCTCGACGTGGCCGACATAGTCCTGGAGCAACTCGCCGCCTCCGAGTCGGTCCTGTCGGCAGACGAAAAGGAACTGGGGGTGGCGCTCATCGATATCGGCGGCGGCACCACCGATATTGCCATTTTCGTGGACGGCGCCATCAAGCACACGGCGGTCTTGTCGCTGGGCGGCAACCACCTGACCAACGACATCGCCGTGGGGCTGCGCACGCCCATGGCCGAGGCGGAGAAGATCAAGCAGAAGTACGGCTGCTGCATGGCATCCCTGGTGGGCAAGGATGAAACCATCGAGGTGCCCAGCGTGGGCGGCCGCAAGCCCAGGGTCCTTTCCCGCCAGCTCCTGGCCGAGATCCTGGAGCCCCGGGTGGAAGAGATCTTCACCCTGGTCAACCGGGAGATCGTCAAGAGCGGTTTCGAGGACCTCATCGCCTCCGGGGTCGCCATCACCGGCGGCACCACCATTCTGGAGGGGATGCCGGAGCTGGCCGAGCAGGTCTTCAATCTGCCGTGCGCCGGGGCCTGCCCCAGCAGATCGGCGGGCTCACCGACGTGGTCAACTCGCCGGTCTACGCCACGGGCGTGGGACTCGTCGTGTACGGGAGCAAGAACGTGGGTATTCGCGAATTCCCCACGGCCCAGACCGACGAGAACATGTTCCGGCGGGTAACGCGGCGGATGAAAGAGTGGTTCGGGGAATTCTTCTGATTCGGTTCATTCACGTGCATCATCATAGTTAGACCAACAAGGGGGTAGGGTATGTTCGAATTCGATGAGAGCATTGACCAGTGTGCAAAGATCAAGGTTGTCGGCGTGGGCGGCAGCGGCGGAAACGCAGTCAACACCATGATTGAGTGCCAGGTCGGAGGGGTTGACTTTCTCGTGGCCAACACGGATGTGCAGGCCCTGCGCATCTCCAAGGCACCCACCAAGATCCAGATCGGGCGTCAGCTCACCAAGGGGCTCGGGGCGGGTGCCGATCCCTCCCAGGGGCGCGAGGCGGCCCTGGAAGACCGGGAGCAGGTGGCGGAACTCCTCAAGGGTGCGGACATGATCTTCGTGGCCGCTGGCATGGGGGGCGGCACCGGTACCGGGGCGGCTCCGGTCATCGCCGAGGTGGCCAAGGAAGTGGGAGCACTCACCGTGGGTGTGGTGACCAAGCCCTTTTCCCGCGAGGGCAAGCAGCGCCTTTCCAAGGCTGAAGAGGGGATTCGCGAGCTCAAGAAGCACGTGGATTCGCTCATCGTCATCCCCAATGACCGACTCATCGGCCTGGCCGGCAAGTCCATGTCGATCATCGACGCCTTCAAGCCGGCCGACGACGTGCTCCGCCAGGCGGTCCAGGGGATCTCGGACCTGATCACCACCAGCGGCTTCATCAACGTGGACTTCGCCGACGTGAAGGCGATCATGGGCGAGCGCGGCATGGCCATGATGGGTATCGGCATCGCCTCCGGCGAGAACCGGGCCGTGGAAGCCGCCCTGCGCGCCATCTCCAGCCCGTTGCTGGAAGAGGTGGACATCTCCGGCGCCAAGGGCGTCCTGGTGAACATCGCCGGTTCCTCCTCCATGACCATGGACGAGTTCGAGGCGGTGAACCGGTCCATCCACGAGAAGGTCCACGAGGACGCCAACATCATCATCGGCGTCAGTATCGACGAGACCCTGGGCGACCAGCTCAAGGTGACGGCCATTGCCACCGGCTTCGGCGACCGCTTCGACATGGAGAAGGCCCGCCAGGAGCTGAAGAACGTCACTCCCTTCGGCAAAGCCGAGGTGAACCGCGACATCCCGACCTTTGTCCGCAACCAGCAGACCCGCGAGCCCTCGCTCTCGCGGCAGAAGGCGTTTTTCATCGACGACGAGGATCAGTACGACATCCCGACCTTCCTGAGGAAGTCCGTCGACTAGCAGCATCTTCCGGCGCGCTGGCCGCGGCCAGCAGGCGGCACGCCGGAGCAGTTCCGGTCTCTGCTTTCATTCCCCGGCTCCCCATTTACCCCCTCCAGGGGGGCCGGGTCTTTTTTTTCCTTTTTCCCTCTTCTCCCTTCGTGGTACCCTGATCCCCCATGTCGTGGAAAATCATCGAGAAAAACCGCCGTCTCCTGAGCCGGGAGGAAGGCTTTTCCCCCAAACGGCGCGGCGGCAAGCTGACCGTCTGCCTGGTCTACCCCAACCGCTATGCCGTGGGGATGAGCAACCTGGGGTTCCAGGCGGTCCACGCGCTGCTGAACGAAGAGCCCGACATCCTCTGTGACCGGGCCTTTCTCCCCGATGCCGACGATCTGCGGGAGTACCGCAGGAGCAATACGAAGCTCCTCTCCCTGGAGTCGGGGGAGCCCCTCGGCTCCTTCGATATCATTGCCTTTTCGGTTTCCTTCGAAAGCGACTACCTGAACATCCCGGTCATCTTCGACCTGGCCGGCATTCCGCCCCTGGCATCGGAGCGGACCCCTTCCCATCCCCTCGTTATGGCCGGAGGCGCGGCCCTGTTCCTCAATCCCGAGCCGGTGGCGGATTTTCTCGATCTGATCTGCGTGGGGGAGGGGGAGGAGCTGCTGCCCCCGTTGCTGGAACTGGTGCGGGACGAGGGGATCGTCGAGCGGGAGCCTTTCCTGGCCCGGGCCGCGCGTCTGCCGGGAATCTATGTGCCCTCCTGCTATGGCCTGAACTACGACGGCGTTCGCGTGGTCGGCCGCCGGGCGGTTCGCGGCGCGCCGGGGCAGGTGCAGCGGCTGCCGATGGCTGAACCGGACCGGCGGGAGAGCGTGTCCGAGATTTTGACGCCGGACACGGAATTTTCCGACATGTATCTCATGGAGGTCTCCCGGGGGTGCCCCCGGGGGTGCCGCTTCTGTGCGGCCGGTTTCATCTACCTTCCCTACCGCCAGCGTTCCCTTGACGAACTGAAGCGCCAGGCCGTGGCGGGGCTGGCCCGCCGTGGGAAGATCGGCCTCGTGGGCGCGGCGGTCTCCGACCACCGGGACATCGGCGAGCTCTGCCGGTTCATCCTGGAGAAGGGAGGGAAGGTGTCGGTTTCGTCACTGCGGATCGACCGGCTCGACGACGACATGATCGAGGTGCTCAAGGCGAGCGGCCACAAGACGGTGGCCCTGGCGCCGGAGGGGGGCAGCCAGCGGATGCGCGACCTGGTGCGCAAGAACCTGACCGAAGAGCAGATTCTCGCCGCCTGCGACCTGCTGATCGGCCACGATATCCTGAACCTGAAGCTCTACTTCATCATCGGGCTCCCCACCGAGACCACTGACGACCTGGAGGAAATGGTCCGCCTGGTGGGGAAGATCCGCGAGCGGGTCATCGCTGCGGCCCGGAAGAACAGGCGCCTCGGTGAGATCATCCTCTCGGTTAACCCCTTTGTGCCCAAGCCGTTTACCCCGTTCCAGTGGTGCGGCATGGAAGATACGGCCTCTCTGGAGAAGAAGCTTAGCTACCTCCAGCAGGCAGTGAGGAAACTGTCAAACGTCCGGCTCATTGCCGAGAGCCCCAGGGACGCCTACCTGCAGACACTCCTCTCCCGGGGCGACCGCCGGCTCTCCGCATTTCTGCTCCGGGCCGCCGAATTAGGGAGCTGGAAGCGGGCCGCCCGGAAGTTCGCTGTCGACACCGATTCGCTCGTCTACCGCAACATTCCCCTTGACGAAACATTGCCCTGGGATGTCATTGGCAGCGCCGGCGTCGACCGGCTCAGGCGGGAGTATCTGGAGGCGTTCCCTCGGCAGTGAGGCCGCTATCGTTTCTTGATCCTCTCCAGCCAAGGCAGATGGAGATCGCCGGGTGATGCATGGCGACGTTCGTCCTGACAGGCCTTTTGTCCTGAGCTGAGCCGTGAATAGACGCCGAGCGCCCACAGGGGAAAGAAGTGGCGGTACCCATGGTAGCGCAGGTAAAAGACCCGTGGGAAACCGGTACCGGTAAAATGCTTTTCCTCCCAGGTTCCCCATTGATTCTGGTGGTCGAGCAGGTAGCGCACGCCCCGCCGGACGGCCAGGCTGTGGACCTCTCCCGCGGCCATGAGCCCCAGGAGGCTCCAGGCGGTCTGGGACGGGGTGCTCGCCCCCTTGCCGGCCAGCGAAGGATCGTCGTAGGAATAGCAGGTCTCTCCCCATCCCCCATCGTGGTTCTGGCATGACGTAAGCCATCCCACCGCCTTGCGGATATAGGGCTGCTGCATATCTTCACCGGCCTGCCTGAGGCCGGACAGCACCGACCAGGTGCCGTAGATGTAGTTCACCCCCCAGCGGCCGAACCAGGCGCCGTTTTCTTCCTGCTCCGAGCGCAGGAACCCGATCCCCCGCGCGATGGGCGGAAACGTCCTGTCGAAACCGACCATGGAGAGGAGCTCGATGCAGCGTCCCGTCAGGTCCGATGTGCTCGGGTCGAGGAGCGCCCCATGGTCGGCGAACGGGATGTCGTTCAGGTAGTGGTGGTTGTTGTCGATGTCAAAGGCGGCCCATCCGCCGTCACTGCTCTGCATCCCGAGCACCCAGTTCACGCCGCGGGCGATCCGGTCGCGGTAGAGCTCATTCTCCAGCGCGCCGGCCCGCAGAAGCGACATGATGACCTTCGATGTGTCGTCCAGGTCGGGATAGAGGGTGTTCTCGAACTGGAACGCCCATCCACCCCCCTCCAGGTCGGGAGCCTTCAGCGACCAGTCTCCGGGCGAGAGGATCTGCTGTGACAAGAGCCATTCAACGGCCTGTTTCGCCGCGGGGTGGCTCGCCGGCATGCCCGCTTCCATGAGCGCCGAAAGGCTCAGGCAGGTGTCCCAGATCGGGGAATTGCACGGCTGGCAGATGCTGCTGCTCCTTGTGCCGTCCGCTGCCGCGTGGGCAGAGGGGGTGAGGGCAAAAGCCGCAGACATGCCGCTGTCGATGCACGCGCCGTCCGGGCGGGGGGAATCTGCCTCCTGCGGAGTGCGATGCTGGAGCAGGTCGTCGATGGCCTGCAGTCCGCGGATATAGTCAGGGTCGTCTTCCCCGCAGCCGAGTACGCGGAGGGCCATGACCGCATAGGCCATGGCCGGGAAAATGGCGCCGATCCCGCCGCTGCCCTGCATGTGGGACCTGGTCCACTGTTCTGCTTCGGCAATGGCTTTCCGGTGCAGGGCGGAAGGAATGTGCCGGTTGAAACGCTTGAGCAGGCGGTCGAGGATGATGAAGGCGTTTTTCCGCCAGTGCCCCGGTTGAAAGCCATCCAGGTGGCGCAGTTTGTCGGGCGGCGTGCTGAACAGCTCGGGAACCCCCTCCTCGGGCCGCAGCCGGCACACGGGCTGTTTGGCGTAGAGCAGCAGCAGAGGGACAATGACGGTTCTCGACCAGTAGGATACTTTGCTCAAATGGAAGAAAAACCACTGGGGGAGAAGCACGATTTCCACGGGCATTGCCGGCGGGGTATGCCAGGGGATCTGGCCGAACAGGGCCAGCAGGATACGGGTGAACACATTGCATCTGGCCGCGCCGCCGAGGCTGAGGACCATGAGGCGCGCGCGTATCATGTGGGGTGCCTGGGGTGAGTGCCCCAGCACCTTGAGGGCGAGATACGCCTTGACCGTGGCGCTGATGTTGGCGAATCCGTCCTCGGCGTAGAGGGGCCAGCCTCCGTCGGGCAGTTGCCTGTCCAGGAGATAGTTCTCCAGCCGCTTCCCCAGTTCCGGGGGAATCTCCCTGCCGAGGAACCGCTGAAGCATGATGTACTCAGACGGTATCGTAACGTCCGCCTCCAGTTCGAAAACCCAGTACCCCTCCGGGTTCTGGAGCGCCAGGAGATACTGCTCCGCCTTTTTGACAGCCTGACGGCAGTGGACGGCCTTTCCCGTTACCTCTTTTATGGGTGCGATGGTGGTGCGTTCTTCCTCAATCGGCCGCCCGGCCTTCTTGTTGCCGGCTATTACGGCAAACTTGTGGAGTATTCCCTTTGCCATTCGAGTCTCCTTTCCCTTGAGCGGCAAGAATATTAACTACGGTATCTTCAGTTAACAGTGTAAACGGTGTGGTGAAAAAATTTTCAGGTGCCAAAGCCGGCGAGCAGCCCGTCCACCAGTGTCTCTGCCTGAAGGGCAGCGTCCACCATGGGAAAGTCAGCCGTGTAAATCCGCGAGGTCACGACGCCATGGACGGCGGTCCATAATGTCTGTGCGAGAAGGGCTGCGTTCATGGGGCGGAGCGCGGCAGCCGCCATGGCCCCTTCAACGGTCTGGAGGATATGGAAGTAGGTCCGCCGTCCCATGCTGTCCTTTTGCAGGAATTCCGTTGGCGAACCATAGACGACAGGGCTTGTGAAGAAGGCGACCTTGTAGTGGCCGGGATTTGCCAGCCCGAACTCGATGTACCTCAAAAGACAGAGCCGCAACACCTGCAATGGGCTGCTGTGCCCCTTCGAGATGTCCTGGTAGCTCTGGAACAGCTTGGCGAACAACTCTTCGCAGAGAGAATAGAGGAGGTCGTCCTTGTCGCGGAAATAGAGGTAGATGGTTGTGGGGGAGTGCTCGATTTTGGCCGCAAGCTTACGCATGGAGAACCGTTCGTACCCGATCTGGGAGAACAGTTCCCGGGCGGCGTCGAGAATCTCCTGGCGAAAGAGAGCCTTGTGTTTTTGTCTGCGTTCTCGTAAAGTCATGATGCTTAACAGTGTTAACTAAACTTTTCACAAAATAGAGGATCACTGGCGTGCTGTCAAGCGTTGATTGGATGGAGAGGGGGATTGGTCCGGGACTATCGGCTGGCGTTCGGGTGACGGGGAGGTGACCATGCCCACCTATGTCGAACCCGTGTTTCGTCCGCCGAGCGAGGCGCGCAGTCTCATCTTCCAGATAACCATCGGCTGTTCCCAGAACCACTGCGCCTTTTGCGGCATGTACAAGACGAAACGGTTCAGTCTGAAGCCCGAGGCCGAGGTTCTGGCCGAGATCCACGGCATCCCGGCACGCTACCGTCCCGTGGTGGACCGGGTATTCCTGGCCGACGGCGACGCCCTGGTCTATCCCTTCGACGGGCTCGCAACCATCCTTGACCGGCTGGCGTCGGTGTTCCCGAATCTCACGCGGGTGGGCTCCTACGCATCACCCCGGAGCCTGGCCACCAAGAGCGTCGGGGAGCTCCGGCATCTGCGGGGGAAAAAGCTCCGTATCCTCTACTTCGGGCTGGAGTCGGGGGACGATGCGACCCTGGACGCGGCCAACAAGGGGTTTGCGGCCGAGGAAATGGCACGGGAAGCCCTGAAGGCGCGGGAGGCGGGCATGAAGCTCTCGGTGACCGCCATCCTGGGGCTGGCCGGCCGAGGTCGCAGTCTCCACCATGCCCGGGCAACCGCGCAATGGATCAACCGGGTCAGTCCCGAGTATTTTTCTCTCCTCACCCTCTTCCATCGCCACAATGACGAATTCATCCGCACCCTCGACCTGTGCACACGGCGGGAGCTGCTGCACGAGGCGCGGGAGCTTCTTGCCCATCTGGCGCCAGCCAGGACGATTCTTCGCTCCAACCATGTCTCCAATTTCCTGGAGCTGGCCGGCAGCTACCCCAAGGACCGGCAGCGGCTCATTGCCGAGGTGGATGCCGCCCTGGCGCGGCTCGACAAGATGCCCGGCTTCCTCGACGAGGTTCCCGCCTACGGCGAAGAATACTACTGAGACTCGTCCCTCCTTTGGCAGTCCTCATGCACGGTGCCGACTGCTCCACCCGCTGTCGCGCCGTGGCACCGTTCTGACTGTTGTTCTGCATGGAAACGCCGTTCCCCGGAAACGGGGCGGCGTTTTTTTTCATCTGTTGTGATGGGTATGGTGGTTTGGAGTGCTTTCCTGATTTATCGGCTTGTTCGGTGGGGGGGTCAAAACATTGACGGGCCTGTTTCAAAAAGCTGTCGATACGACATCACATGATCCGTATCGGTCAACTCTCACTATTCTTTAGCCCTTTCCCTGAAAAAAGATTCCCCGCCCGCCGGATTCAATCCGATGGTGTTGCTTTGTTCCCTCTCCAGTCGGCTGGCACAACGGTTGCAGATAGTGTGGTGCGCACGAAAAGCGCCTGATTTTACGAGAGGATTTTCTCATGGCCAACATGGCGGCGGACGCAGTCGAACTCCAGCCTGTAAAAAGCAATTCGGATATCTATATGGCCCTGGCGCTCATCGGCGTCCTGGCCTGATGATCATCCCGTTGCCGGCGTTTCTGCTGGACCTGTTCCTGGCCGCCAACATAACCATTGCGCTGGCGATTCTGTTGGTGGCCCTCTACACCCAGCAACCCCTGGATTTTTCGGTGTTCCCGTCTGTGCTGCTGGTGACGACGCTCTTCCGGCTGGCGCTGAACGTGGCCGGTACCCGGCTCATTCTCCTGCACGGAAACGAAGGGATCGATGCCGCCGGGCATGTGATCAGGCCTTCGGCCAGTTCGTGGTCGGGGGCAACTACGTGGTCGGCGCGGTTATCTTCCTGATTCTGGTCATCATCAATTTCGTGGTCATCACCAAGGGTGCCGGCAGGGTGGCCGAGGTGGCTGCCCG
The DNA here is from genome assembly GCA_001628815.1 of Geobacter anodireducens. NCBI lineage: Bacteria > Pseudomonadati > Thermodesulfobacteriota > Desulfuromonadia > Geobacterales > Geobacteraceae > Geobacter > Geobacter anodireducens. Next base: position 3,130,945 of record CP014963.1, on the reverse strand, counting down.
CTTCACCCTGGATGCCATGCCCGGCAAGCAGATGGCCATCGACGCGGACCTGTCCTCGGGGCTCATCAACGAGAAAGAGGCCCGGCGCCGCCGGTCGCGGGTGTCGCGCGAAGCCGATTTCTACGGCTCCATGGACGGTGCCAGCAAGTTCGTGCGTGGCGACGCGGTCGCCGGCATTCTGATCATGCTGGTGAACATCATTGGGGGCTTCATCATCGGTGTCTGGCAGAACGGCATGCCCCTGGAGGCCGCCCTCTCGAACTACACGCTGCTGACCATCGGCGAGGGGCTCGTGGCCCAGATCCCGGCACTCATCATCTCCACTGCCGCCGGTATCATCGTGACCCGCTCGGCAGACGAGAAGAACTTCGGCCACGAAATTTCGGGCCAGTTCCTCAACTATCCCAAGGCATTCTATGTCTCCTCGGGCGTTCTCTTCGCCTTCGGCCTCATCCCCGGGCTACCCCATGTGGCCTTCTTCCTTTTGTCCGGAGCGGCCTACATGGGGGGGCGGATGGCCAAGGAGAGCGCCCAGGTGGTGGAGGACGACCTCATGACGCTGCCGGCACCGTCCGAGGCCGGCGAGTCCGGCGACCAGGCCGGCGCCATCCGTCCCCTGGACATGCTGGAGCTGGAGGTCGGGTACGGCCTCGTTCCCATGGTGGATGCGGCTCAGGAGGGCGAGTTGCTGGAGCGGATCCGCTCGATCCGTCGCCAGTATGCCCAGAAGATGGGGTTCGTGGTGCCGCCGGTCCACATCCACGACAATCTGCAGCTCAAGCCCCACGAGTACAACATCCTCATCAAAGGGGCCAAGGTCGGCGGCGGCGAGATGGCCGGGCAGTACCTGGCCATGGATTCTGGCGCCGTTTCCATGCCGGTCGAGGGCATCCGGACCACGGAGCCGGTCTTCGGGCTCCCCGCCATCTGGATCAGGCCCGAGCTGAAGGAACAGGCCCAACTGGCGGGCTACACCGTGGTGGACAGCACCACCATCATCGCCACGCACATCAGCGAGATCATCCGCAAGCATTCCTACGAAATGGTGGGCCGTCAGGAGCTCCAGCAACTGCTGGACAACCTCTCCGCCTCCTTCCCCAAGGTTGTTGAAGAACTGGTGCCGAACCTCCTGAACCTGGGGACCGTGCTGCGCGTCGTCAAGAACCTGCTGCGGGAAGGGGTTTCCATCCGCGACCTGCGGACCGTGCTGGAGACCCTGGCCGACTACGGCGGGCTCACCAAGGACCCTGACACCCTGACCGAGTTCGTCCGCCAGGGCCTGGGTCGCTCCATTGTGGAGCAATACAAGCGGGACGACGACACCCTCTGCCTCATCAGCCTCGACCGCCGGGTCGAGGAGGTCGTGGCCGAGGCGATCCAGCCGTCGGACCAGGGGAGCTATCTGGCCATCGAGCCCAATACGGCCCAATTGATCCTCTCCGGGGTCCGGCAGGAAATGGAAAAATTCAACCAGATCGGAACCCAGCCGGTGCTACTGGCTTCGCCATCCATCCGGCGACATGTCAAGAAGCTCACGGAACGGTTCGTGCCCAATCTGGTGGTTCTGTCGCACAACGAGGTGCCGTCAGGCATAAAAATTCAATCGTTAGGGGTGGTGACGCTCAATGCTGGTTAAGACTTTCGAAGCGGTGGACATGTCCGAGGCCCTCAAGATGGTGAAGGCCGAACTGGGGCCAGACGCCATGATCATTTCTTCCAAGAAGGAGCGGAAGAAGGGCTTTCTCGGCTTCTTCAGCAAGCCCGTGATCAAGGTGACGGCGGCCCTTGAGGTGAAGCCGCGCCAGCCGGTGCCCAATCCCTACCGGGAGGCCCAGGAGCAGAACCTCTCGGCCAAGGAGATGCTGGAGAACTCCATGCTGGCCCCCCTGGCCCGGGAGTTGAAAGACCTGCGCCTGAAGGTGGAGCAGATGACGCGCCAGGAAGCGGAGGCCAAGGCCAAGGCCGCCGAGGCGCAAAGCCGCGAGGAAAGTGCCGCTGCCGCCGAGGCCTCTGCCCCGGCGGCCCGTGAGTTCAATCCGCGCTCCATCCCCAGGCAGGACCTGGAAGAGATGAAAAAGATCCTCTTCAAAACCCTGGCCGCAAAGGAAGCGGGGGCGGAGCAACCCGCCGAAAAAGCCGAGGCCGCCCCGGCGCCGGCCAAGGCTCCGCAGGCCGAGACCGAAAAAGCATCCGGCGGCATCAAGGCTGCGCTGCGGGTGGTGGTGACCGAGCTCCATCGCAAGGGGCTCGAGCGGGGCGCCATCAGGGCCGTCATGGACCATCTGAAGCCGGAGGCCCGCAAGGGGGGAACCGTGGAGGCGATCCGTTCGTTCCTGCCCCAGGCATTCAAGAGCGCCATCAAGTGCTCCGGCCCCCTGACCGTCAAAAAGAACGGCCCGCGGATCATCGCCCTGGTGGGGCCGACAGGGGTCGGCAAGACGACCACCATAGCCAAGCTGGCCGCCCACTATGCCCTGCGCGAAGGGCACCGGGCCGCCCTGATCACCATCGACAACTTCCGGGTGGGGGCTGTGGAGCAGTTGAAGACCTACTCGCGCATCATGGGCGTGCCGGTGGAGGTGGCTGCCACCGCGGCGGAGCTGGAGGCGGCCATCGAGCTCCACTCCGACAAGGAGCTGATCCTGATCGATACGGCCGGCCGCAGCCACAAGGACAGCGAGAAGATCGAAGAGCTCAAGGGGTTTCTGGAATCGCGCTTCGCCATTGAGATTCATCTTTGCCTGGCAGCCACCACCAGGGACCTGGAGGTCCTGGAAATAGTGGAGCGGTTCGGCGTCCTGCCGGTTTCCCGCGTGATCTTCACCAAGCTGGACGAGAGCGAGAGCTACGGCAGCATCGTCAACGCCCATCTGCGGACCAAGTTTCCGCTTTCCTACTTCACCACCGGGCAACGGGTGCCCGAAGATCTGGAAATTGCAACTCCCGGCAGACTCGCCGGGCTGGTTTTGGGGGAGAGTAAGCAATGAATCTCGCGGCAACAACCGGTGACCAGGCTGATAGCCTCCGTCAGCTTGCCACTTCCGTGAAAAAGCAGCGCAAGGCCACGAAACCCTCTGCCGGCGAAGGCCAGAACCAGAAGGGGGTCCGGGTCATCTCCGTGACCAGCGGCAAGGGCGGAGTCGGCAAGAGCAACGTGGTGGTTAACCTGGCCCTGGCCCTGGCCCGGCGCGGCAAAAAGGTCCTGGTCATCGACGCGACCTGGGGCTCGGCAACATTGACGTGCTGATCGGCATTTCCCCCGATCATACCCTGAACGATGTCTTCTCCGGCAAGAAGCGCCTGGACGAGATCATTACCGAGGGCCCCGGCGGCATTCGCGTCATCCCGGCCGGATCGGGACTGCCCGACTTCACCTCCCTCGGCCTCCAGGAGCGGGTGAAGATCATGGACGAGCTGGACGCGCTGGAGGAGGATTTCGACATCCTCATCATCGATACCGAGGCGGGCATATCGGACAACGTCACCTACTTCAACAGCGCCTCCCAGGAAATCGTGGTGGTGGTGACCCCCGAGCCGACCTCCATCACTGACGTCTATGCCCTGATCAAACTCCTGGCGACGCGCCATGCGGAACGCTACTTCAAGGTTCTGGTCAACATGGCCCGGGATACGGACGACGCCCTGCAGGTGTTTGCCAAACTGTCAAACGTGACGAGCCGGTTTCTTGACATCTCTCTCGATTACCTGGGATGCGTGGTGCGCGACGATGCGGTGCTGGACGCGGTGAAGAGCCAGAAACCGGTGCTGGAGTTGTGCCCCGATTCGGCTGCGGCCGGCTGCTTCACCACGCTGGCGCGGCGCATCCTTGAAAACAGCGGCGAGCGGCGCGTGAAGGGGAACGTCCAGTTCTTTTTCCGGCGCTTCCTCGGCGCACCGGTGGAGAGCCTATGAACTGCATGCTGAAGGCATACGAGCAGGAAGCCCAGCGGTCAGCGGCCCAGACCCGCGACGAACTCATCGTGAACCATCTCCCGCTGGTCAAATTCCTGGTCGGGCGGATCGCCTCACAGCTTCCCCCTCACCTGGACCAGGAAGATCTCATGAGCGCGGCGATCATCGGTCTGATCACCGCGGCAGAGCGTTTCGACCCGGCCCGCGGCGTGCAGTTCAAGACCTTTGCCGAGCAGCGGATCCGGGGAACCATCATCGATGAGCTCCGTTCCCAGGACTGGCTGACCCGGTCGCTGCGGGACAAGTTCAAGAAGCTGGAGAAGGAGTTCGTGCTCCTGGAGCACCGGTTGGGGCGCAATCCCACCAGCGAAGAGGTGGCCACCGCCCTCAAGATGAGCGTTGACGAGTATTACCAGATGCTGGAGGAGATTCACCTCCTCTCCTTCGTCAGTCTGAACGAATCCTGGGAGGACGACGACGGCAGCCCCTTCGGGCTTCTGGACATCCTGGCCGACACCTCCATCGAGAACCCCCAGAGCCAGCTCATGGCGCGCCAGATGCTCGATTCGCTCACCGAGTCCATTGAGTCGCTTCCGGAGAAGGAGCGGCTGGTCATTACCCTCTACTATTACGAGGAGCTGAACCTGAAGGAAATCGGCGCCGTGCTGGAACTGTCGGAGTCGCGCATTTCCCAGCTCCACAGCCAGGCCATCGTGCGGCTGCGGGCCAAGATGAAGAACATGAGGTAACGACCGGAACCCGGGGGCGGGGACCGGAAAAACCTTCCAGGGAGAACCTATGAACAGCGGCATCTATTCGGCATTATCGGGAAACATTGCAGCCATGAAGCGGCTCGATGTCCTTTCCAACAACCTGGCCAACGTGAACACTCCCGGCTTCAAAAAGGACCGGATGACCTTTGAAAGCCTCCTCCAGGCGGCCGGCACGGTTCCCCGGGCCGGCGCAACCGATGCGCCGGTCTACTCGGAAACCGCTTTCTTCACCGACCATTCCCGCGGTTCGGTTTCCCAGACCGGCAATACGTTCGATCTGGCCATCGACGGCGATGGGTTCTTCGTGGTCAACACCCCCGAAGGGAAGGCGTACACCCGGCAGGGGAACTTCAAGCTCGACGCAACGGGCAGGCTGGTGACCGCCGACGGCTACGAGGTGTCGGGCGGCGGCCCCATCGTCATCAACGGCAGCCGGGTGGAGATCAACGCCAGGGGGGAAATACTGGTGGACGGCAGCCCGGTGGGAACCCTGGAGGTGGTCGACTTCCCCAAACCCTATGCTCTTCAGAAGAACGGCAGCGCCTCTTCACGCCCACCGATCCCCAGACCGTGGCTCAGCCCGTCCAGGGCGAACCGGTGCGCCAGGGATACCTTGAGCTGTCGAACGTGAGCGCCGTCCAGGAGATGGTGCAGTTGATCGAGACCCAGCGTTTCTTTGAAATGTGCTCGAAGGCGATCAAGGCCTACGACGATATGGCCGGCAAAGCAGCCAACGAAGTCGGTAAAATCTAGGGACCCGGGACGAGCGAGAACCTGTAGCCCCAGGGGCGGACCGCGTTCGTCAAGGCGCATGCAATGCGCCTTGACGGAGTGCACAGGAACAATACAAGGAGAAAAACATGATCAGAGCATTGTGGACGGCGGCCTCAGGGATGCAGGCCCAGCAGACGAACATCGACGTCGTCGCCAACAACCTGGCCAACGTCAACACCACGGGCTTCAAGAAGAGCCGTGCCGATTTCCAGGATCTCATGTACCAGAACCTGAAAACCTCCGGCGCCCCCTCCACGAGCTCGACCCAGGTGCCGAGCGGCATCCAGATCGGCCTCGGCGCCAAGCTGGCCGCGGTGACGAAGCTGTTCAGCGAGGGGAACATCAATCAGACCGGCAATGAGCTCGATATCGCCATCGAAGGGGACGGCTTCTTCCAGATCCAGATGCCCGACGGCACCACGACCTACTCCCGCGCCGGCGCCTTCAAGCGCGACGACCAGGGCAGGGTGGTCACCTCCGATGGCTACCCCATGCTCCCCGAGCTGGTGGTGCCGAGCAACGCCACCTCCATCAGCATCGGCAATGACGGCACCGTGTCGGTCACCCAGGCGGGCCAGACCTCGCCCACCAATATCGGCAATATCCAACTGGCCACCTTCTCCAATCCGTCGGGGCTTACCGCCCTTGGGCGCAACCTCTTCCAGGAGTCGGATTCCTCGGGCACTCCCACCACCGGCACCCCGGGGCAGAACGGCATCGGCACCCTGGCCCAGGGCTTCCTGGAGATGAGCAACGTGAGCGTCATGGAGGAGATGGTCAACATGATCGTGGGCCAGCGGGCCTACGAGGTCAACTCCAAGGCGGTCCAGACCGCCGACGACATGCTCCAGCAGGCCAACAACCTGCGGCGGTAAAGGCGGTGACCAGGGACCGGGAAGGGCAGATATGCGGAGCGTTGCGCTGATCACTTTTTTCGTGCTGGCGGTTGGGACGGCGGCCTTTGCCGTACCGACCACCCAGACCATACCCAACGCCCGGGTGAAGGAGGCCATCACCGAATTCGTCCGGCAGAACACGGTAGGCTTTCAGGGGGACCTGAAGCTCCCTGCCGGCGAGGTCGGTTTCGAGGTGCTGCGCCGAACCGGTGGGAAGGGTGGGGGAAGGCAAACCTGGCCCTTATTGTCCGGGTAAACGACCGGGTGGAGCGGAACATCTCCATCCCCGTGGAGGTGGAGGCCCTTGCCGATACGGTGGTCGCCTCTCATCCCCTGGCGCGGGGGGATATCATCACCAGCGACGATGTGACGGTACAGAAGCGGGACATCTCTTCGGTCAACGGCAGGGTGTACCGGAGCATCGACGAGGTGGTGGGCAAGCGCGTCAAGAATGCGGTCCGGGCCAACACCCCCCTGAGCGGCGCAAGCATTGAGAAGATGCCCCTGGTGAAAAGCGGCCAACTGGTGACCATCATCGCCGAAAGTCCGTCCCTGCGCCTCACGGCCACCGGCAAGGCCCGGGGCAACGGCGCCGAGGGCGACATCATCAGGGTACTGAACATGGGGTCACTGAAGGAAATACCGGCGCGGGTGATCGATGTGGGAACCGTGCAGGTGGATTTCTAGGGGGAAGCGAGCCTTTTTCGCCCTGACTGCGTCAGGCTGCGGGTTTGCTTGTCAGGACGAAAAAATCTCGTTTCCTGACAGGGAGTGAGGAGATACGTCAGTGAAACGATTGGCCATGTCAATAATCTGTCTCGCCCTGGCCGGGTGCACCGTGGAAAGGACCGAGGTGCGGACTCCGACCTTTGACGAACAGCTCCGGCCGGCCCCGCCCACCTATGCCAACGGCTCCATCTGGCAGGCGTCCACCGCGGGCCTTGCCGTCGACCACAAGGCCCGCAACCGGGGCGACATCATCACCGTTCTGATCGTCGAGCAGGCGAGCGCCAGCAAAGAGGCCACCACCGACACCGAGCGCAAGGCCGAGGTGTCGGCCAGCATCCCCTATCTCATGGGGCTGGAAAAGAGTTCCACCCTCTTCGGCAAGCTGACCAACGCCAACCCCAACAACCTGCTCGGGGCCAGCACCAACTCCAAGTACGAGGGGAGCGGCGCCACGACCCGCCGGGAGAACCTGCTGGCAACCATGACGGCCAAGATCACCGATGTCCTGCCCAACGGCAACTTTCTGATCGAAGGCCGGCGTAACGTGAAGGTGAACAACGAGGACCAGATTCTGGTGCTCCAGGGGACCATCCGCCCCCGGGACGTGTCGCCGGACAACACCATCAGCTCGACCCTGATCGCGGACGCGCGGATCTCCTATACCGGCAACGGCGTCATCAGCGACCGGCAGCGGCCGGGGTGGCTCATGAATATCCTGGACTATATCTGGCCCTTCTAGTGGAGGGAAACGCGCCTTTTGCGCAATCCCGGCGTTGGTCTCCGGGTTCGCTTGTGCGGCGCACCGAGGGGGACGCCTCCGCGCGAATCCTCGGCCGCCTTGGCCTTGCACAAAAATCGCGTTTCCTGAACTGACAGCGATTTGGAAAAAACCATGACCAAAAAAATCATCTGCATAGTGGCACTTCTGCTGGCTCTTCCCCAGTTGGCCCTGGCGATCAGGATCAAGGACATCGCCAGCTTCGACGGGGTGCGGGACAACCAGCTCATCGGCTACGGCCTCATCGTGGGCCTGAACGGCACGGGCGACAGCGACCAGACCAAGTTTCCGGTCCAGTCCCTGACCAACGTGCTGGAGCGGATGGGCATCACCGTGAACCGCGACGATATCAAGGTGAAGAACGTGGCCGCGGTCATGGTGACCGCCGAGCTTCCCCCCTTCTCCAAGCAGGGGACCAGGGTCGACGTGCTCGTCTCATCCCTGGGCGACGCCAAGAGCCTTGCCGGCGGCACGCTGCTCATGACCCCCCTCACGGGTGCCGACGGCCAGGTCTACGCCGTGGCCCAGGGGGGCCTGCTGACCAACTCCTTCTCCTACGGCGGCCAGGCGGCAACGGCCCAGAAAAATCACCCCACGGCCGGCCGGATTCCCAACGGAGCACTGGTGGAGCGGGAACTGCCAAACGTCCTGGCGGATCGGTCGCAACTGCGGCTCAATCTGCACCAGCCGGATTTCACCACTGCCACGCGCATCGCCCGGGCGGTCAATGAGCAGTTCAAGGCCGGCGTGGCCACCTGCAATGACCCCGGGGCGGTCATGATTTCCCTCCCCGACGCCTATCAGGGGCGGGTGGTGGAATTCGTCGCCGACATGGAGCGCCTCGAGGTGCGCCCCGACAACCCGGCAAAGGTGGTCCTGAACGAGCGGACCGGCACCATCGTCATCGGCGAGAATGTCCGCATCGACACCGTTGCGGTCTCCCACGGCAACCTGACCCTCCTGATCAAGGAGCGCCCAGGGTTTCCCAACCCCAGCCCCTGAGCCGCACGGGCGAGACCGTGGTGGTGCCCCGCACCGGCATCAAGGTTTCCGAGGAGAGCGGCGGGCTGGCCGTGCTGCGCGAGGGAGCCAGCATCGGCGACGTGGTGCGTGCCCTCAACGCCCTGGGGGTGACGCCGCGGGACCTGATCGGCATTCTCCAGGCAATCAAGGCTGCCGGTGCCATGCAGGCGGAACTGTCGGTCATCTGACACGTTTCTCCGGCTACGGTATTCGTTTCACGAGAGGGTGCCCGCGGGCGCCCTCTCGTGCAGTTTGGCACATAACATGCTGTCATCTGGACAGGGCCGGTATGGCTAAAGTTTTCCCGATGGTGGCCGATAGGTGAATCATGCACACACGTATGCCGACCGAAACTCTCATGGCTGACGCCGAAACGGCACGCGCCCGGCAACTGGCTTCCCGGGCCGGGAAGGTCGAGCAGGAACGGATGGCGGCAAAGAAGGTTGCCCGGGAGTTCGAAGCCGTGTTCATCGGCATGATGCTCAAGTCCATGCGCGACACCGTGGGCAAGGACGACCTCACCGGCGGCGGCAGGGGGGAGGAGATATTCCGCTCCATGCTCGACCAGGAGTATGCCACGGCCTGTGCGGCGTCGGGCGGGCTCGGCCTGGCCCCCCTCATCGAGCAGCAGATTCTGCCCCGTGAGACGCAACCCTCCGTAGTGCCGGCGGCGAAGCCGGCCGCGGATGAAAAGAACGGTGCCCGATAGCTATGCTGATTGATAGCGATATCGTATCCCTTTCCAGCGCGGGGGCGCCTCCCGCTGCACCGCCGAAGGCGGGCGCGGGGCACGCGGCCAGGGCCGAGGCGGCGCCGGTGACGGAGCGGGTAGATCTCTCCATCGACAAACCGGCCATCGACCGCCTGAAGGAGGCGGCCGGCAACGGCGAGTCGTTCCGTGCCGAGCGGGTCGCGGAGATCAGGCAGCAGATGGCCGAAGGATCGTACCGGGTCGATGCCCGCTCGGTGGCGATGCGCATGATAGGACAGAACGTTTAGGGAGAGGAGATGCAGGGGATGGACAAAGGACTGTCACGGCTTGTTGAGCTTCTGAACGCCCGGGGGGCGAGCATGGAAGAGATGGTCAGGCTGCTGGAAGAGGAGCGTGCGAGCATCGTGGCGCTCCAGGCCGAGCGGCTCCAGGCCGCGGTCGAGCACAAGGTGCAGGTGGTGGCACGCATGGAAGAGCTTGATGACGACTGCCGCAAGGTCATCGCCGACGAAGCCCGCGCCAGAGGCCTGGGCGAGGCAACCCTGTCGCCCCTTCTGACCGGAACCCCCTCGCCCGAGAAGGCTGAACTTGCCGGGCTCCAGGCCAGGCTCTCGACCCTTGCCCGGGAAATCCGCGACATGATTGCCGACAACCGGCGGCTGCTGGAGACTTCCATGGTCAGGGTGGGACGGTCCCTGGCATTTTTCCAGAGCCGCCTCACGGTAGCCGAAACCTACGGCCACTCCGGCTCCATGGTGGAACGCTCCTCCGGCGGCATTCTCCGGAAGGAGATCTGACATGAGTATCCTGAGCCTCCTCGACATAGCCAAATCAGGCATCACCGCGCAGCGTCTCGCCCTTGAGGTCACCAGCGAGAACATCACCAACGTGAACACGCCCGGCTATTCGAAGCAGACCACCGTTTTCACCACCGCCACCGTGTCCCAGGAACGGGGGTTCCCCCTGGGCAACGGGGTAAGGGTGGCTGAAATCCAGCGCGCCTACGACGACTTCCTCCAGACGCAACTCAAGTCCGAAAGCACCACCAAGGGGTGGAGCGATACGGTGCTTGCCTCCATGACGCGGGCCGAGCAACTCTTCAACGAGTTCACCACCGACGGTCTGGGCAAGTCGCTGCAGGACTTTTTCGGCGCCTGGCAGGATCTGACCGCCAACCCCCAGGGCCAGCCCGAGCGGCAGGCGATCCTGGCGCGGGGGCAGCAGCTTGCGGACCAGTTCAAGCGGGTCAACAACTACCTCAACGACATCAGGACCGAGGCAAACCAGTCCCTGGAAGGGATTACCGCCAACGTCAACGACAAGCTGCGGAAGATTGCCTCCCTCAACGAGCAGATCAAGCAGATAGAGATTCAGGGCGCCCGGGCCAATGAACTGCGCGACCAGCGGGATCTGGCGGTGCGTCAGCTCGCCGAAAAAGTGGGCATCACGTATATGGAGCAGACCGACGGCACCCTCAACGTGAGCCTCTCCCTCGGTCAGCCGCTGGTCCTGGGCAAAGACGCGGCAGTCCTTTCACTGCAGCCCGATGCGGCCAATTCGGGCTTCTACAGGATCTACTCCACCGCCCCCGGCGGCACCACCGCCGTGGACATCAGTTCCATCGCAGGGGGGCCGGGGAACAGCCAGGGGGAAATGGGGGGAACGCTTCAGGTCCGCGATTCTCTCGTGAACGGGTTTCTGGCCGACCTCGATGAGCTGGCCTATACCCTGGCAACCGAGGTGAACGCGGTTCACTCCAGCGGCTTCGGCCTCACCGGCTCCACGGGGATCGGCTTCTTCACCACGCCGGCGACCATGGCGGGATACAGCGGGCTGGGAGGGATATCCGTCGCCATCACCAACACCAACGACATCGCCGCCGCCAATGCCGACCCCGCCGTGGGGGGGACCGGCAACAACACCAATGCCAAGGACATCGCTTCCCTGTTCGACAAGATCCTGCCCCTGTCGGGCGGGAACATGACCCTGGGCGGTTTCTACAACTCCCTGGTGGGGAAGGTGGGCGTGTCGGTCCAGAATGCAGAGCGGAGCGCAGCGCTGTCCGAGGGAGTCCTGAAGCAGTTGAACAATCTGCGCGAATCCCAGTCGGGGGTCTCTCTCGACGAGGAGCTGGCAAACCTCATCAAGTACCAGAAGGCCTACGAGGGGGCCGCGAAACTCATCAACACGGGAACCGAGATGATAGACATCATCCTCGGACTCGTTCGATAGGAAAACGCCATGAGAGTAACGCAAAACACCACGGCAAACCTGGTCCTCAACAGCCTCCAGACGATCAGGCGGCGAATGGAGGAGCTGGAGCAGCAGGCATCCACCGGCGTGAAGATCAGCGCTCCGGGGGACGATCCGGTCACGGCCCAGCAGATTCTCCACATGAAGTCGCTCATGGCGGCGGGGGATCAGTATTCGCGCAATATCTCCAACGGCATTTCCTGGCTCTCCATGACCGAGGCGGCCATGGACGAGATGGGGAACGTGCTCACCCGGGCCAAGGAGCTGACGGTGCAGATGGCCAACGCCACCAGCGATGCCAAGGCCCGGGAATCGGGCATGAACGAGATCATCCAGTTGCGCAACCAGCTCATTCAGCTCGGCAATACCCAGCTCAACGGTCGCTACGTGTTCGGAGGGTTCAAGAACGACACCCCTCCCTTCGATGCCGCGGGAGCGTTCAACGGCACCGATGACAGCATTACCATCGAGATCGACCGGGGCGCCTTCGTGCCGATCAACTACTCGGGCGGCAACCTGCTCCGTGGCGGCACTCCGCCGGGGTCCACCGGTACCGACATCATCGGGACGTTCGACAACCTGATCACGGCCCTGAGTGCCAACGACCAGGCGGGTGTGCAGGCGGAACTGCCGAACCTGGAGTCCGCCCTGTCCCAGGTCCTGTCGAACCGCACCGATCTCGGCGCCCGCATGAACCGGCTCGAAAGCCAGAAGAACGTCATCGAGGAGATGAAGTTCAGCCTCACAAAGGTTCTCTCCGATAAGCAGGACGTGGATTTCATGCAGGTCATCAGCGACCTGACCAAGCAGCAGACGGCTTTTGAAGCGGCGATCGCGGCGTCGGGGAAAATTTCGCAAGTTTCACTTCTTGACTACCTCTCGTAGGGGGAAGGGCGCCAGGAGGGCGTATGTTAGTACTGACCAGAAAAATGGGAGAAGTAGTCACCATCGGTGATTCCATCAGGATCAAGGTGGTGGAGATGAAGGGAAACCAGGTGCGGCTCGGCATCGAGGCTCCCAATGACCTGCGCATTTACCGTGAGGAAATCTACCTCAAGGTTCAGCGCGAAAACCAGATCGCCGCTTCGTGGAACCTGGCGGACCTGGAGAAGGCGGTAACCTGCCTCGGCGCGGACGGGAAGGAGTAAGAACGTGAACGTGACCACCACGCGTTTCGGCGAGATAGTCATCGACGAGGCGAAAATCATCACCATGCCCGACGGGATGCTCGGATTCTCCGAGAAACGCTTTGCCCTGCTCACCCCACAAAACATAACCCCCTTCTGCTGGTTCCAGTCGGTGGAGAACCCGGAATTGGCCTTCGTGGTGGTGGACACCAAGGAGTGCGCGCCGGACTACGCGGTAAAGCTCACCGCCGAAGAGAGCGAAAAGCTCTGCGTGAACGACGGCGATGAGGTGCTGCTGCTGGCGGTCGTGACCATGGCCTCAGACCCCTTCGACATCACGGTCAACCTCCAGGGGCCCATCGCGCTCAACCCGAAGCGGATGCTTGCCAAGCAGATCGTCCTGGAGGGGAGCAGGTATACCACCAAACAGCCCTTCTTTGATCAGGCCGCCAGGGGCAGGGCGTCCGGCACGGGGAGCGCGGCCGGCGCTGTCTCTGTGGCATAGTTTGGCAACGGTGCGTAATTTGGGCTAATCCTCCCGCTGTGCGCGGAGCGACTGCTTTTTGAGAAAAAAATAAGGGACACGCGATTTTTTTCTAAAGCTTTTCCGGCTGCCGCCGATACGTGAACTAAACGGTGGCGCTTCGCACGTCGACCGAAGATGAAAGTTGAAAGGCAGGGCGTGGACGGCACCCGCGTCGGGCCCGGCTGGGCGCCGGCAACGTCATGGCTTTCGGCTTGCACACCCAAGGGGTAAGGAAACCCCGAATCACACTCAAGGAGGAAGTACACCATGGCACTCACAGTAAACACCAACGTCGCATCCATCAACGCCCAGCGGAACCTCAACATCACCCAGTTGTCCCTTGGCAAGTCCCTTGAGCGCCTCTCGTCCGGCTATCGGATCAACCGCGCCGGTGACGACGCCGCCGGTCTGGCCATCTCCGAGAACATGAGGGCTCAGATTCGCTCCATGAACCAGGCCGTCCGCAACGCCAACGACGGCGTGTCTCTCGTGCAGACCGCTGAAGGTGCTCTGAACGAGGTCAGCAACATCCTGGTCCGGATGAGGGAGCTCGCCACCCAGTCTGCTACCGGCACCGTTTCTTCCGAGCAGCGTGGCTACATCGACTCCGAGTTCCAGGCCCTCAAGGGCGAGATCGACCGGATTGCCAGCTCCAGCGAGTTCAACGGCTCCAAGCTTCTGGACGGCACCTCCGCCACCTACTCGTTCCAGGTTGGTTCGCGCAATACCAGCAATGACGTGATCTCCGTCTCCATCAGTGCTGCCGGCGCCAGCTCCATCGGCGTTGGCACCGCCAGCGTCACCGGTACCGATGGTGCCAACGCCAAGGCCGCCCTTGACTCCATCGACTCGGCCATCCAGAACGTCTCCGGCATCCGCGGTACCCTGGGTGCGGTCCAGAACCGCCTCCAGTCCACCATCAACAACCTCCAGGTGTCGGTGGAGAACCTCTCCGCCGCAGAATCCCGGATCCGCGACGTTGACGTTGCTTCCGAGACCGCAGCCCTGACCCGCGCCCAGATCCTGACCCAGGCCGGCACCGCCATCCTGGCCCAGGCCAACCAGACCCCGCAGTCGGCTCTTTCGCTCCTGCGTTAATCCGACTGGCAGTTCAGGTCATGCAAAGGGGGGAGGCACATGCCTCTCCCCTTTCTTTATTGACGGAGCGCATCGTGCTCCCCGTTTCTCCCCGCGGTTTCTCAAGGTCGAAAATCTGACTCTCTCTGCCTCGCTCCACTGCGGGTTTGGTCAAATCGTTGACACTCCCGTCTCTCGCCGCTAAAGTTTTTCCCGATCAGGTCGATACGTATATGCAGGGATGGCACCCTGCTGGGTAGTGCACCCGGCCAAGGGCTGCGTGGCCTGAAAACGCCGCGCTTCTTTTCCGGAAGCGTTTTTTGATTGTACTGATTCAAGGTGGAGCCGGTTTTGCATCTCCGGTTCCCGAGGAGGAAACGCACATGGCAAGCGTATCGTTTAGCGGATTGGCAACGGGACTGGACTCAAATACGCTCATTTCCCAGCTCATGTATCTGGAGCGCGCTCCCGAGCGGATCCTGGAGAGCAAGAAGAGCACGATCAACAGCCAGATCGATGTCTACAACCAGGTCACGAACCTGCTGAACTCATTCAAGACACTGGCTGCCGGCATGAATACCGCCACCGGCTTCATGGGCAAGACCACGTCCGTGGGGGACAGTACGGTCGCGACGGCCACGTCGTCCAGCATCGCATCGCCGGGCAGCTATACCCTGACGGTAAACTCCCTGGCAAAGAACGAGCGTCAGGTGGTTGATCAGGGGTATGCCTCGGCAGACGAGCTCAATTTCAAGACCGGCACCTTCACCATTAGCGGTGTGGCCACTCCCATCACCATTGCCGAAGGCCAGAACTCCCTCCAGGGGATCGCCTCTGCCATCAATGCCTCCGGCGCGAACGTGACTGCGTCGATCATCAACGACGGATCGGCGAATCCCTACCGGCTCGTCATCACCGGCAAGGATACGAACAATTACACCCTTGACTTCTCCGGCCTCACCGGCGACCCGGCCAGCGGTACCGCCTATGCCACGCCTACCATCACCAAGTCGGGCCCGGCCTATCAGGCGGGAGCGGCTGCCAGTTTCTCCGTAAACGGCATTGCCATCACCAAGACCTCCAACATCGTCACTGACGTGATCCCCGGCGTGTCACTCACCCTGCTCAAGGAGGGGGGAGCCACCACCACGGTTACCGTGGGGAACGATACATCCGGGGTCACCAAGAAGATCAACGACTTCGTCGGCGCCTACAACGCGGCCATGTCCCAGATCAACAAGCAGTCCGAGTACAATGCCACCACCAAGAAGGGAGGGGTCCTCTCCGGGGACTCGACCCTGCGCAGCGTGAAGACGCAGCTCCAGAACATCCTGACCACTCCCGTGGCGGGAATTGCCGGCAAATACTCCACCCTGGCCGATATCGGCATCACCACCGATCGGTCCAACGGCACCCTTGCCATCGATTCGACCAAGCTTGCCGATGCCCTGGGAAGCAATTTCAACGATGTTGTCGAGCTCTTCACGAAAAACGGCGGTGTCTCCAACCTTGCCACTGAGAAGTATGGCGTGGCCGAGCAATTCAGGAAAACCATCGACCGCTTTACCCACACGTACGAGGGGCCGTCCTCCACGGCCAACGGCATCATTTCGAGCCGGGTGCGGGGGCTCAACGACACCATCAAGAGCATCGACGACCAGATCGCGGCCATGGAAGTGCGGATGGCGCGCAAGGAAGAGGCCTTGAAAAAGCAGTTCACCGCCATGGAGACCCTTGTCAGCAGTCTCACAACGCAGGGAAATTCGCTCATCAATTACCTGTACAGGTCATAGTGACCGCGCGAGTCACAACCAGGAGGAACAGGAATGCTGACCCCTTTCAACCAGTACCAGAACACCCAGGTCGGGACTGCCAGCCCGGAAAAGATCCTGATCATGCTCTATGACGGAGCCATCAACTTCTCGAAGATCGCCCTCGAACGGATGGAAAAGAAGGACCTGGCGGGGAAGGGCAAATACATCAGCAAGGCCCAGGCCATTGTTTCCGAACTGATGAATACCCTCAACCACGACGTGGGCGGCGGTATCACCCAGCGCCTTGAGCAGCTTTACATCTACGTCATCGACGAGTACATCAACGCCAACATCAACAACTCGCCCCGGGCCCTGGAGAACGCCATCAGGATCCTTACCGTGCTCCGCGACACCTGGGTCGAGGCCATCGACATCTGGAAGCGGGAGCGTGAAGCCGTGCCCCCGTCGATCCATCAGCCGGGTTACGTGGCGGGGCAGGCACGATGACGGCCGCGGACCTGACGGCATTACTGGCCAGCGGCGAAGAACTCTACAATCTCCTTCTGTCCGAGGCGGAGGCACTGCTGCGCAACTTCGACACCAACAGCGCCGAGGATTTCGAGCAGGCAGTGGCGTGCCGCGAGCGCATCATGACGTCCCTGGACGATTTCAACGGCCGCCTTTCCGCCCTGTCCTCGCAGGGGAGTGGACACGGGGATGCCGAGCAGCTCCTGTCGTCCTTTCATCGTCTTCAGGAGGAATCGACCAAGAAAATCGTCGAACTCGACTCCCTTGTCATCGCCCTTGCCCGCGAGCGTCTCGTCACTCTCGGCGAGGAGATGTCGGCCCTTGCCCGGGGCAAAAGCGCCCTCCATAGTTACGAGGGGGGGCGCGAGGAGAGACACAACATGAGCAGGACCGCCTGAGACCGGGCGGCCGTGCGGGCCGGCTTGACACCGGGCGCACAGCACCACGTGCAAGGAGGCATTTGATGAATACCTATGCTGAAGCTGACAAGCGGCAGGCGTCCCCCGGCCAGACCACGGAAGACGGAGCGTTGCTCGTTCGGGCCGTTCTTGATGACGGGGCCTCGCACGCTGCCGAACTGCAGCGGTTTACGCTGGCCACGGCCGGTCTGTTCAGGGCGGGCAACGACCGGCCGGCCCTGGATCACTATATTGAACTCCTGGGCGGCTTCGACATGCTCATCAGAGCGCTTGCCGATGTCGCCTTCGTACTCGGCGTCGACTTCTCCACCACCCCCGCCGGGGACGTGACGCTGGAACGTTTCGTGGGACAACTCAACACGCTCCTCCAGGAGACCATGGCCGCCCAGCAGCGCAAGGACTGGGTCCTGATCGCCGACCTCCTCGAATACGAACTCGCGCCTCACCTGGGCCAATGGCGGGAGCTGTTCGCCGCGCTCGGTGACACGGCTGCCCGTTGATCCAGGAGTGCCTTCATGTCCGCTGATGGCTCCGAGTACGGACGGTTCTTCGAGCAGCTCCAGAAGATCAACCTCACGGTACGGCTCGGCGACGTCGGGTCCTTTGACGGAACTGCCGCCATTACCTCGCTGAAGGGAAGCCTTGCCTGGCTCGAACTGTTCGGTGCAGAGCAACCGCCTGCCGGCATGCTCAGCGAGGGTGCCGAGGTTTCCGTTTCCGTCTGGACCGGCGGTGCCCTCTGCCGGTGCGACGGCCGGGTCGAGACGGTGCGCGACGACCGGCAGTTCGCCATCCGCCTCGCGGGAAGGGTCCGCGAGCTGCAGCGCCGCGAATATTTCCGTCTCGATGTCTCGATCCCTTTCAGCTACGAACTGCTGCCGGGCATGTCGCCCGAAGAGGCCCAGGAACGCTGGCTTCACGAGCGAATGGACTCATGGCGCTCTCCGGCAATGGCCCAGGAGGGGTCAAGCTGGCGGGTCGTGGACTGGAACGGTCGCGACATCCCATCCGCCCGGGCCAACCTGAGCGGCGGCGGCATGAGATTCAGGGTTTCCGAGGAGGTGGCGTCGGGGACCCTCATGCTGGTCAGCCTCTTTCTCCCGCATCCCCAGCCACGGATGATCTGCGTCCTGGCCGAGGCCCTGCGCTGCTCCGAGATCACCCTTACGCTCCAGGCGGGAACCCACTATTCCCTCTCCATGAGGTTCATCACCATCAGCGACAAGGACCGGGAAGCAGTCATCTCCTACCTTTTTTCCGAGCAGCGTCGCGAGCTGATGTCGAAAAGCGATCGTATCCAGGTCGGGGGACGACGGTGAGCGCAGAGCAGCCGGAGGCTCCGTCCTCCGGGGTGCGGATCATGCCCGGCCGCAGGGGGCACCCCACGGCCCTGGTCATGGGCGAGGACGGCATCGAAACCTGCCTCCACTCCCTCTACGACCCGATCCGCGAGGCAGGCTCCTTTGTTGCGGGACCGGTGGATGCCGCGGTCCTCGTTTTTCTCGGCACCGGCCTCGGCTACCACCTGCCCCGGTCCCTGGCGAACAATCCGCACGTCAACCGCGTCATCCTCGTGGAGCGGCACCCGGAACTGGCCGAACTGGCCGCGGCCCGGCTCTGCCAGGGGTGGAACGGGCGGATCGAGGTGGTAACGCCTTCCACACCCGGCGGCGGATTCCCGCCCGTTCCTGAGGCGCTCGATGCCGCAGCGCTGTACGTCGTCCCTCACCCCCCCTCGCTGCGGGCACATCCTGCCTGGTACGACCACTACCGCATCCTGCTCGCAACCGTGGGGCGGACGGGTCCCGCCGCGGACCGGACGCAGGCAGCGGGCCGCCCCCTGACGATCCTCGTCCCCTTCGAAGCCTACTATGTCCAGCGGGAGTGTATCCACGGCCTCGAATCCCTGGGGCACCGGGTCGTGGTCCTGGACTGCCGGGGGCGCGAAGGGGACGAAGCATCGCTGTTCGGCGAGGCGCTCCGCGGCGAGCGGCCAGACCTGGTGCTGAGCATCAACATGCGCGGCCTCGACCGGCGCGGCGTTGCGGCGCAAATGCTGCGCCGGCTCGGCATCCCGCTCGCCCTCTGGTTCGTGGACTCGCCGGAATTCATCCTTTACGGCGAGGCATTGCCCCCTGCCGACGGATGCCATGTCTTCCTGTGGGAAAAGAGCTACCTGCCGGCGGTGGCCGCGCAGGGATACCGGGTGTCGCACCTGCCCCTGGCAGCCGATGTCCGCTTGGCCGGGGCCGCCCGCGTGGAGGAACGGTTCAGCGCAGGATTGTCCTTTGTGGGAAACTCGCTGGCGAGCGGTTTTCTGGCCCGCCTGGCCGTCAAGTTTCCGGTTACGGCCCAGGTCATGGCGTTCGCCGGCGAAGCGGTTGAACGAATCATCGCCGCCCGGGGCGATCAGTTGCAGCTTGTCGACCAGCTCGTGGCCGAGGGTGGCCGTTTTCTGCCTGATGATGCCCGCCTTTTCTTCCGGGCCTACCTGCTCCATAGTGCCACCTCCGCCTATCGGACCAGGCTCCTGGGTCAGTTGCTCCCGTTGGGGCTTACCTTCTTCGGCGATCCGGACGGATGGCGGAAGGTGTTCGGCAGCGCCATTGACGCGCGTCCCGACGTGAATTACTTCAGGGAAACCCCGGCGGTCTACGCCTCCAGCGCCGTGAATGTCAACGCCACCAGCCTCCAGATGCCCCACACCGTCAACCAGCGGGTCTTTGACGTGCCCCTGTGCGGCGGTTTTCTCCTGACCGACCGGCAGGGTGCCCTGGGTGAGCTCTTTGCCGAGAATGAGGTGGCGCTTTACGACGGGATCAGCGACGTGGCTGAAACGGCCCAGTGTTACCTGGAGCGGGAGGGGCTGCGGCGGGAGATCGCGGAACGTGCCCGGCGCAGGGTGCTTGGCGAGCACACCTACGGGCACCGGATGCGGAAGATGATCGCAGAGGTTCTCGGGGCGGCGGCCAGGCCGGCTTAGGCCGGGAGCAGGTTGCCGCAGTAGCCCGTTGACATTGCGGAGCATTGTGGTTCATAAACGCCATGGCATCTCCCGGCACGAGGGGGGAATCCGGAATCCATCCCGTGGGGGATCCATGGGCGTCATCGATATACACTGTCATACCGCCGGGGTCGGAGCCGGCGGCAGCGGCTGCTTCGTCTCGACCAGCCTGAGGGACAGTTGGAGGTACCGGTTCTACCTGGCATCCTTCGGAATCACCGATGCGGAGCTCGAACGGGAAGGGGACGGCCTGGTCCTGCGCCGTCTCGCGGAGCGGCTGGCAGCCTCGACCCGGGTCCAGACCGCCGTGGTACTGGCACTGGACGGCGTCGTCGACTCCCGGGGAAGCCTGGACCGGGCACGGACCGAGCTGTTCATTCCCAATGACTTCCTCGCCGGCCAGTGCCGCAGATATCCCAACCTCCTGTTCGGCGCCAGCGTCAATCCCCTGCGGCCCGACGCCCTGGACCGGCTCGATGCCGCGGCCGCCGACGGCGCGGTGCTGATCAAGTGGCTTCCCTCAATCCAGGGGATCGATCCGGCGGACCGGCGACTGGTACCCTTTTACCGGCGCCTTGCGGAACTGGGGTTGCCCCTGCTCACCCACACCGGCGCAGAGCAGTCGTTCACCCGGTCGGATAGCAGGCTGTCCGACCCGAACCGCCTCCGCCTCCCCCTCGATGAAGGGGTGAAGGTCATTGCCGCCCACTGCGCCACCAGCGGCAGGAGCGACGGCCAACGGAACCGGCACCGGCTTCTGGCCCTGTTCGCGGCCTACCCCAACCTCCATGCCGACATCTCATCCCTTACCCAGATAAACCGCCTGGGGCACCTTCAATGGGTCCTGAAGCACCGGGAGCTGCATGGGCGGCTCCTGTACGGCACCGATATGCCCCTGCCGGCCACGGGACTCGCCTCACCCTGGTTTCACCTCTTCTCTCTCGGTCCGTGCTCGGCGCGGCGCCTGGCCGCCATCAGCAACCCCTGGGACCGGGACGTGGCCCTGAAGCTGGCATTGGGGATGCCCGAGCAGATTCTTCACAACGGGGCCGGTCTGCTGCGACCCGTCTGACGATACCGAGGCTGCCATGAATTCCACAGACACCGGAACAGCCGTGCTTCCTTCGGCCTTCAACCGCCTCAATCTGGCCCAGGCCCTGGGGGCGCTGAACGACAACGTCATCAAGCTGACCATCGTCTTTTTCCTCATCGGCCATTTCGGCCAGGAACGGGCGGCAACCGTGGCCGCCATCGGCAGCGCCGCCTTTGTGGCCCCGTTCCTCCTTTTTTCGGCCCTGGCCGGTTCCCTTGCCGACCGGTTCCCCAAGGGGCGGATCATCGTCCGGGTGAAGGTCCTGGAGGTGGGGATCGCGCTTTTGGCCGTGGCTGGCCTCCTGGTTGCCAGCCCGTTGCTGCTGGGAGTGGTGATCTTTCTGCTGGGCACCCACAGCGCCCTTTTTGCTCCTGCGAAATATGGGGTGGTGCCGGAACTGGTGGCGCGGGAGGAGCTCTCCCGGGCCAACAGCCTCCTGGAGATGTGGTCGTTCCTGGCCATCGTGGGGGGGACGGCCCTGGCTCCGTTTCTGGTTCAACTGGCCGGCGGCCGCCAGGGCGTTGCGCTGCTGGCCGGCGTGGCAGTGGCCCTGTGCGGATACCTGGTGGCCCGCACCCTGCCGGAGACCCGCGCCGCCGCGCCGGAGCGTCCGGTGGCGTTTTCTCCGGCCGCCTACTGGCGTACCCTGCGGAGCCTGAGGCATGACGGGTATCTCCTGCTGGCGGTGGTTGGCGCGGCCTACTTTCTGTTTGTGGGGGCCTTCTGCCAGCTTGCTCTTCTGCCCTACGGCATGAAGCTCCTGGCCCTGTCCGAGGAGCAGAGCGGTTATCTCTTCGTGGCCGCTGCCGTGGGGATCGGCGCCGGTTCGTTGCTTGCGGGGCGTCTCTCGGGGCGTACGGTGGAATTCGGCGTGGTCCCCATCGGCGCCGCAGGGCTCGCCCTTTGCTCGTTCCTGCTGGCAACGTTACCGGCACATCTCCCTTCCGTCCTGGCCGCAGTGACCCTGTTCGGGATGAGTGCCGGGCTTTTCATCGTGCCGCTCCAGTCCTTCATCCAGCTCCGCGCTCCCGCCGACCGGCGCGGGGAGGTTCTTGCCGCCTCAACCTTCCTCAGTTGGGTCGGCGTGCTCCTTGCGTCGGCACTACTCTGGGTCCTCGCCGGGCCACTGGGAATCTCGCCCGCCGGTTGCTTCGGCGTTCTGGGCGCCATCACCCTTGTGCTCACCCTGGTAACGCTCCGGGTGCTCCCCGATTTCCTGCTCCGCTTCGTGGCCCTGGTTGCCATGCGGCTCTGCTACCGCCTTGCCGTCATCGATGACCGCCACGTGCCGGTGGAGGGAGGAGCGCTCCTGGTGGCCAACCACGTTTCCTGGCTCGACGCGCTTCTGCTCATCGCCACGCAGCAGCGGCGGATCCGCTTTGTCATGGAGCGGGAAATCTACCGTACCCCTCTTCTGAAGCAGCTCTGCTCTCTGATGGGGGTGATTCCGGTCTCGTCGAAGGACGGCAGGAAGGGTCTTCTGGAGTTCATCGCGAACGCCCGCCGGGCACTGGACGAGGGATACCTGGTCTGCATTTTCGCCGAGGGGGCCATTACCCGCAACGGCATGCTCAACCAGTTCAGGGGGGGCTTCGAGCGGATCGTGAAGGGGACGAACCATCCCATCATCCCGGTCTATATCGGCGGTGCGTGGGGGAGCATCCTCTCGTATGCCCACGGCAAGCTCCTCTCCCGTTTCCCGTCGCTTCTCCCTACCGGGTGACGGTCCTCTTCGGCGCGCCGCTCCGGGCGGGGAGCAGTGCCCACGACGTGCGCCGGGCCGTGATGGAGCTCTCCTGCGCCTGGTTCCAGACCCGAAAGCCCCGGCGGCGGCCGCTGGGAGAGCTTTTCGCCGAGACCGCCCGGGAGAACTGGTCCCGCCCCGCCGTGGCCGACACCGGCGGCCGGGAACTCACCTACGGCAGGGCCCTGGCCGGCGCCGTCGCCCTGGCGGCCACATTGAAGCCTTTCACTGCCGGGCAGGAGATGGCAGGAATCTGTCTGCCCCCCACCGTGGCGGGCGCCCTGGTCAACATCGCCCTCTCCCTCAATGGCACCGTACCGGTAAATCTCAACTACACCGCTTCAGCCGACGGCATACGCTCATCTCTTGACCAGTGCGGCATCAGGGTAACCATAACCTCCCGGCGCTTGCGGGAAAAGCTCGGTTCGCTGCCGGAACTGCCCGGAGTCCTGTACGTGGAGGACCTCCTGGCCGGCCTGACCGGCGGCCACAAGCGACTGGCGTTCCTGAAGGCCCGCTTTCTGCCCCTGCGCCTGCTGGCCGGGCAGGCCGGATTCAGCGCCGACCAGCCGGCCACGGTCATCTTCTCCTCGGGCAGCGCCGGCGAACCCAAGGGGGTGATGCTGTCGCACCACAACGTCATCTCCAACCTGGAGGCGCTCCGCATGGTCTTTCGCGCCACCCGGCGGGACAACATCTGCTCGGCCCTGCCGTTCTTCCACTCCCTGGGCTTCACCGCTACACTCTGGCTGCCGCTTCTTTCCGGCTTTTCCGCGGTCTACCATACCAATCCCCTGGACGGCGAGACCATTGCCGCAACGGTCCGGGAGCGGCGGTCGACGCTCCTCATCGCTACCCCCACCTTTCTGATGGCCTATCTCCGTCGGGCAAGGCCGGAGGACTTTGCCTCGCTGCGGCTCGTCATCACCGGGGCCGAGAAACTGAAGCCTGAACTGGCCGACAGCTTCCAGGAGAAGTTCGGCATCCGGCCCATGGAAGGATACGGCGCCACCGAACTGTCGCCGGTCATCTCCCTGTCACTGCCCGACGTGGAGGTCGACGGTGTCCGCCAGGCCGGTTTCCGGGAGGGGAGCGTGGGGCTGCCCGTCCCCGGCGTGGTGGTGAAGATCGTGGAGCCTGAAACCTTTGAGCCGGTTGCCGAAGGGGTGACGGGACTGATCCTCGTCACGGGCCCCAACGTCATGCTCGGCTACCTCGGCAAGCCGGAGAAGACCGCCGGGGTCATCCGCGACGGCTGGTACGTCACCGGCGACCTGGGGTACCTGGACGACCACGGCTTTCTCCACATCACCGACCGCCTTTCCCGTTTCAGCAAGATAGCCGGAGAGATGGTCCCCCACGGTGCGGCCGAGGATGCCCTCCATGCCCGCCTGGGCCGGGCGGGTCTTGTGGCGGTGACCGGTGTCCCTGATGAGAAAAGGGGGGAAAAGCTGGTAGTGGTCTACACCCCCGATGCAGGGGATGCCGAAACGCTCCACCGGTTCATGACGGAGAGCGAGCTGCCCAATCTCTGGAAGCCGGCGCGGGACTGTTACGTGGCGGTGGAGGCGCTGCCGGTTCTCGGCACCGGCAAGCTTGATCTGCGGGGAGTGCGGGATGCCGCGCTGGCGGCGGTGGGCGGTTGAGCCGTGCGGATTCCTCCCGCACGGAGCCTGTTGTCGTGTTGACGGGGAAAAAAGGAAAAAGACGCGGCCGCAGGGGGGCTACTGCACCCTCTCCGGTTCTCCCCGCTCCCCTTCGCCGGAGAGGAGGACGATATCCACCCGCCGGTTCTTGGAGCGGCCTTCGGTGGTGCCGTTGTCGGCGATGGGGCGGTATTCGCCGAAGCCGGCGGCTGAGATGGCGCCGGGATCGAAGTCGTAGGAACGGGTCAGGTAGTGGACGATGTTGGTGGCGCGGGCCGTGGAGAGTTCCCAGTTGGAGGGGAACTGGGCCGAGCTGATCGGCATGGTGTCCGTATGCCCCTCCACCCGGACCGGGTTGGAGTAGGCGGCCAGGGACTCGGCAACCTTGGCCAGGAGCGGATAGGCGCTTTCCTTGACAATGGCGCTCCCCGAGTCGAAGAAGCCCGCCTCCTTGAGGCTCACCACCAGTCCCCGGCGGTTTATGCCCACATTGACCTTGTCCTGGGCTCCTTGCTTGATGAGATACGCCTCGATGGACGATTTGATGGCCTGGAAATCCTTCTCCGATGCCCGGATCCTCCCCTTGCCGTCGGCATTCTTGCCCTGGCTCCGTCCCTTGTTGCTGAGGTCCGGCGCGATGGACGGCATGACCCGCAGGTCGGACGAATCCAGGACGGCGGGCCGCGGCGCCGAGCCGGCGGCGGTGAACCCGAACGATTCCCGCATGGATTGCATGACCTGCTCGATCTTTTCCTTGTCCGACTGCCCCATGGCGTAGAGGGTCACGAACACGGCAAACAGCAGGGTGATGAAGTCGGCGTAGGAGACGAGCCATCGCTCGTGGTTGGGTTCTTTCTCATGCTTCTTCGGCTTGGCCATGACGGAATGCTATCCCTTCTTGTCGCCGGCGCCGTGCTGGAGGAACGCCTTGAGCTTCTGCTCGATGAAGTGGGGGTTTTCGCCATTCTGGATGGCGATGAGCCCCTCGATGATCATGTTCTTGCACACGAGCTCTTCCTTGATGCCGTGCTTGATCTTGGTGCCGAAGGGAAGACAGATGATGTTGGCGACCATGAGGCCGTAAATGGTCGCCACGAAGGCCACGGCGATGCCGGCCCCCAGTTTGGACGAGTCCGACAGGTTGCCCATGACGTGGATGAGGCCGAGCACGGCGCCGATGATACCGATGGTGGGGGCGTAGCCGCCGGCCGCCTCGAAGAACTCGGCGCTCTGTTTGGAGTGTTCTTCGTAGTAGGTAACCTCGATTTCCAGGGTTTCCCGCAGTTTCTGGGGGTCGATGCCGTCCACCACGAGCGAGATGCCCTTCTTGGTAAAGGGGTCCTTCACGTTCTGGGCTTCCTGTTCCAGGGATATGAGACCATTGCGCCGGGCCTTGGCTGCGTAGCCGATCAGGTCCTTGATAACCCGCTCGGGGTCGTTGTGGGCCGGCATCAATACCTTTTTGATATCCTTGGCCGCGCCAATGATCGTTTTCATGGGGAAGCTGACGAACGCCGCCCCGAAGGTGCCGCCGAGCACGATGATGGCCGCCGTGGGCTGGATGAGGGCGGTCAGGTGCAAACCTTCCAGCAGCGCCCCGCCGAACACCGCCCCGAATCCCATGACGAGGCCTATGATTGTCGCTATGTCCATACGTCGCCTGACCTTTCCTGTTAGTCGGTGTTATGGTCCGGTTTCAGGGGGCAGCGGGGAAGGTAGCTCCCCTCCGTCTTACGCCGGAGATACTTGCGGCCGTGGCCGCCGAGCGCCCGCTTCATGACCGATGACTTGAACGTGATGATGCGGGCGACGATGGCGTCGGTCTTTTCGATGACCAGGTAGCGACGGCCATTGGAAAGCACGACATGGGTGTCCGGTGTCTCCTCGATGGCCTCGATGAGATCCGGGTTAACGAAAAAAACATCGCCGTCGAGACGTGTCAGTCTGATCATGGGGTACCTCTCCCGAAAATGGTCCGCTATGATATCGTTTCGGCCGCGGGCCGGAAAACTTTAGCTACAGCAGTGCCGCCAGACAGCGCCCGGTTTCGTAGAGGGCGCGCGTCTGGCGCGCGATCCGCTCCAATTCTTCGCCGGTGATGTTTTCGCGCATGAGGGTCAGGAATTCGGTGACCGGGGCCAGGGGGCCGTGGCGATAGCCCATGAGCTTCACCTCCGCCTCGATGGCCGACTCCTTCTCACCGAGGCGCCGGATCTCGTCCACGGGCAGAGGCTTTTTCCGGGCCGCCCGGATGATGGCCTCTGTCGTTTCAATCCCCTGTCCCGTGAGCTCCCAGAAGGTCCGCAGGGTCTCGTCGCCGGGCGCCCCGCACCGTTTCGCGCTTCCGTCGAAGCATCCCTTCCAGGCGGTTTCGCGCCGCTTGACCTGCTCTTCGTCCCGGGCGTCCACATTGAACAGGCCATCCCATGTCAGGTACCCGTCGGGGGCAAACGAACTCCGGTAGACCCTCACCCCGGCAAAATCGGCATTCCCCAATCCTCCGGAGCCGGCCAGGACCATGCGGCAGGCCGAGAAGACCGCCTTGGGAGAAATGGTGTCGCGGCAGACCGGATCGGCGCAGACCAGGCTGTAGGGGCAGGGGGAGCAGGGCAGGTCGGGCTGGAGCGCCAGGTGCCCTTCGCCGTAGGGGCCGGTGCAGCGGAAAAAGGCCGGGCCAATGCAGAGCATGACCGCGGGCACACCGGCCGCGGCGGCGAAGTGCATGGTGCCGGTGTCATTGGAGACCAGGGCTGCACAACGCCCCACCAGGGAGTAGAGCTCTTCGATCCCGGTTTCGCCCACCGCGTCCACGGCCGGCAGCTCCATGGCGGCCAGGGCCTGCTCGGCCAGGTGTTTTTCCACGGGAGCCCCGAAGAGGATGGTCCGCACCCCCAGCTCCCGCTGGAGCCGGTCCGAGATGCGGGCGAAGTGCTCGGCGGGCCAGATCCGGGTCGCCTCGCTGGCTCCCAGTTGCAGCCCCACGAGGCGTTGTCCCTTGAGCCCGTGCCGGTTCAGGAAGTCGTCGGCGAACCGCTCCCCCTTCTCCGTGGCGACCAGTTCCACCCGGCATCCGTCGGGGGGGACCTCGCCCAGCCGGGTGAAGATATCCACCAGGTTGATGGCGTTGTATTTGCGGATGTTGTCGTTGAACCAACTGAAGATGTACTGCCCCCAGAGGGTCACGATGTTCCGCTCCCCTGTCTCGTCGGCCGAAATGCCGGTGCGGCGCCGGCTCGTGACGCAGGAGGCGAAAAAGGCGGAGAGGCGCGAGCAGGTGATGTTGACCAGCAGGTCGTAGCTCCCCTCCTCCAGCTTCCGCACGAACTCATCCATCTTGAGGTAGGGGGCGAGTGGCGATTCGCCGGTGGCGATGTCCCAGGCGATGTCCTGCTTGTTGAGGACGATGGTCCGGTCGATGCCGGGGAGCAGCGGCAGGATGCCGCAGAAACGGTCCTCCACGATGGCGGTGATCCGGGCGCCGGGGTGGGCGCGGCGCAGCGCCCGCACCAGCGGTGTCGTCTGGATCAGGTCCCCGTACCGGGCTATGGCGAGAAGGGCGATCTCTTTCATTCCGGAATTTTCTCCCAGAGGACCTCGACGTTCTGGAGCATGAGGAACAGCTTTTCGGCCCGGGAAAGTTTCCCCTGGCCGGTCACGATGGTGCCGAGTGCATCGTTGAGGGTGAACCAGCGCTGGTCGGGCAGCGTGCCGAGCAGGTCGCCGAGCCCGGGATGCCGGTCCAGGTCGGCCATGATCTCGTCCCGCCGGTCCGCCCGCTGCCGGACCCGCTCGGCCAGGTGGGGAAAGGTTCCGGTCATGAGGGCCACCAGTTCCGCCATGCGGTGTTCGTAGGTATGCTCGGCCAGGACCCGGGCCATGCCGCGTCCCGCAACCTCCCGTCGAGCCTCGGGATCGGCCAGGAAGCGGCTGATCCTTTCCCGTGCCTCATCAAGACTGCCGAAGGTCTCCAACTCTCCCTGGTCGAACAGTTCCGGCAGGAGCGCGCGGCGGTCCACCAGTTGGAAGGCTCCGCAGGCGGCCAGCTCGAAGGTCCGGGGATTTACGAAGTCTCCGTCGGGCACCACCCCGTCGCAGGTGGTGGATGAGTGGAGATTCAGGTTCACGGCTGACGCATTGAAGATCTTGACCGTGGTCTCCGTGTCGATTCGCGCGCCGCCCCGCTGGATGAAGGGGACCAGGGGCGACGGGAAGGGCCAGTCGCTCCCCCAGATCCGGAAGGGGAAGTCGGTGAGTCCCTTGAAGAATATCTGCCGGTTGTAGTAGCCGGCCCCCACGAAGGAGAGGGGGCTGCCGAACTCTTCCCGTTCGGCCGGGGTCAGTTCCATGGGCCGGTGGACCGACGGGTCGGCGCAGGTGGGGAGGTAGGCATAGCGGGTAACCCCGGCCCGGGCCAGTTCGGCGGCGAAGTTGTCCGTCTGGATGCCGAAGAAATAGGACGCAGCCGGCGCTGAATCGCGCCAGTAGGGGAGCACCCGGTAGTCCTCCACGAACCAGAAAGCGGTGGGGATTCCCCGGGCCTCGATCCGTTTCATGGTCTCGGGGAGGAGCGGCGCCTGGGCCAGGGCCAGGATCATGTCGGGCCGGGTTTCCCGGGCCCGCAGCTCAACCGCCTGGGAGAGGAGCGAGGTGATCCCGGCGTGGAATGCCCGGCGGCTCTGGTTGAAGATGAATTCCTTGCCGAAATCCATGGCCACGGCCAGCCGTTCGCTCTCGAAGGGGATCACCTGGTGCCCCAGTGCCCGCAGGGCCCGTGCCGCGTGGTGGGCCGCCGGCAGCGAGCCGCCGTAGATGGGATTCACCAGCAGGATTTTGAGTCCCCCCCGGGCAGCTAGGTCATATCCGTCGGCGTACTGAGCAAGGGTGGCCATATCCGGGCTGATCCGGACCGTGGCCGGATGGGCCGTGGTATTTCCCCGCAGGAGGCGGTTGTGGCGGCGGCGGATCAGGTCGGCGGGGATCCCGGCCACCAGTTCGAACCGCTCCAGAACCGTCACCAGGTCCGACGCCTCCAGGGCCGCCCGCAGCAGCGCCGGGTCTTTTTCGATAACCGTGCCGCCGAAGCCGAGGGTTGCCAGTTCCCGCAGGTGATGGCCGAGGCCGAAGCCGACCACGGTGAGGGGCTCGGCCGGGGAAAACCGCTCCGCCTGGGCCCGGGCCCACTCTTGGGCCTCCCGGCCGGGGTTGTAGGGGGAATGGAGCCAGACGTCGCCGCTACGGGCAGTGGGCTCGCCGTTGCGGGCCTCGCCGAGATGGATACCGCCGGCCGGCGCCACGGCCTCAAGGCATTCGGCCAGGGGCGGACTGCGGCGGTGCAGGGCCGCTATGTTCTTCTCGAAATGGGACATGGCCAAAATTCCGCTTTCCTGCGTCTGCTTCGTTATCTGTGGTCTCTGCTGGTGTAAAGGGGGCCGCTGGTGGAACCATGACAACGTAGAACTACATGGCTTGGGTGATCGCTTCCCGCAATTCCCGCCCCCCTTCATAGTCGGAGGCGAAGAGCAGCACCGTTTCGATGCTCGACAGGGCCTCGGCGTAGCGGCCCGCCTTGAAGCGGATGCCTGCCTGGGCAAAGACCATGTCCAGGTCGGCCGGGTGGTGCATCAGGTACCGGTCGAGCCGTTCTCCCGCCTCGTCGAACCGGCCGGTGGCATAGGAGAGCCGGATCAACTCGTGGAGGGCCGTGAGCCCCTCGGGGTCCGTATCCATGGCCCGGGCAAAGAGGCCGAAGGCCTCGTCATGCTTGTTTTGCATGTTCCGGACCATTCCGAGGCCGCAGAGGGCCTTTGCGTTGGCAGGGTCCGCCTTGAGGGCTTTGTTGAACCAGGTGACAGCCTTCACCTGTTTCCCCTGGACCAGCGATACCACCCCGAGCCCCACCAGAGCCTTGAGGTCGGTTCCGTCGGCATCCAGGGCTTCCAGGTACCGGGCGGTCGCCTCGTCGAGCCGTCCCACCTGGGCGAGGCAGTCCCCCATGTCGGCCAGGGCCGATGAATCGCCGGCTTCTGCGGCCCGGGAGAAGGCCGCCAGGGCCTCCTCGTACTTTCCGTCTTCCTTGAGCCTGCGGGCTTCAGCTTCCGTGGCTGTTTCGCCCGGCTCCTGGTCCCGACTCTCCAGCTTCGCCAGCAACTCCATGGCCCCGCTGTACTCGGGGGAGAACACCATCAGCCGCTCCAGGGCGTTCCGGGCGTCGGCGTTCCTGCCGGCCATGTGGAGGAGTCCGGCACAGGCAAAGAGGATGTCGATGTCGCCCGGGTGATGGCGCAGGTATGACTCAAGCCGCCGGGCCGCCTCGCTGAAGCGTCCCAGCTCATAGGCAAGCCTCACCGATTCGTGCACCGCGGTCAGGTTCTCCGGCTCGGCCTCAAGCGCCCGGCCGTAGAGCTCGAACCCTTCCGCGTTCCTTCCCTGGGCGCAGCGGGCCATGCCCAGGCCGCAAAGGGCCTTCGGGTCGGCGGGGTCGGCTTCCAGTGCCCGGCTGAAGGCATCGGCCGCCTCGGCGATCCGCCGTGTCATATATCTGACAACTCCGACCCCCACCAGTGCCCGTCCGTTGGTGGGGCACAGGGCAAGGCTTTCCTCGTAAAGGGCCAGGGCGTCGTCGTATTTTTCCAGGCTCGCCAGGCAGTCGCCGAGATCGACGAGCACGGAGTTGTCACCTGCCGTCACTATTTTGACCAGATGCTCGATGGCCTCCACGTACCGTCCCTCTGCCTTGAGGGCAAGGGCCTTTTCCCGCCCCGAAACGGACGGTGTTGTCGCCGCTGGCCCGGTGGCCGGTGTCGGCGTGATCTGCTGCGGAGCCGCCGATGCCGCAGTCGGCGGAGGCGCCGCGTCTGCCTGGTAGATGCGCAGCCTGCCGTCGGCCTGCCGTTCGGCCCGGTACCCTTCGGAACGGTAGATATCCTGATGATCGCAGCGGACCTTCCCTTCCCAGCGGGCCAGGAAGCGACGGATGTTTGGGGTATCGTGGTCCTTGCGACCCTCGCTGGTCTCCTCGAAGTGGATCAGGACGCTTTCAGGGGCGTAGAGGATGCGGCGGCCCCGTTCCCCGGCCCGGAGGCAGAAATCCACATCCTCGAAACCGTTCACGTACCCTTCGTCAAAGCCGCCGAGTTCCGCGAAAAGCTCCTGTTTCACCAGCATGCAGGCGGCGGTCACGCACTGCATGAACCGCTTGCGGTTGACGGCCGGCGCGTCGGCCGGGAAGCCGTTGAAGATGTGATAGCCGATGGACTGCTCGTTGAAGGCCACCCCGGCATGCTGGGCCCGGCCGTTGGGGTAGAGGAGCCTGGCCCCCACGATGTCGGCGCCGTCCTGCTCCGCGCCCCTGAGGAGCCCGGCGAGCCACCCCGGATGGGGGATGGTGTCGTTGTTCAGGAAGACCAGGCACCGACCCCGGGCGATCCGCCCCCCCTGGTTGCAGGCCTTGGCAAAGCCCAGGTTCTTCAGGTTGGTCACGATGGTCACGTCCCCCGAAAGGGTGCGCAGGTACTCGGCGGTGCCGTCGCTCGAAGCGTTGTCCACGAGGATGACCTCGTAGTTCAGGGCCTGCTCCGTATTGAGGGCCAGGGCCTCCAGGCACTGCCTGGTGTACTCCACCTTGTTGTAGAGGGGGATGATGATGGAGACCTGCGGCGTTGCCGTGTCAGATGGTGCGGTGCCCGGTACGAACGGTTGCGATGAGATGGCCATCTCCTGCTCCTTGGCGTCGGTATTTTTTTGTGCCTGCAGCCATTCCCTGGCGAAACGCGACGGCTGGAAAAGGGTGGCCGAGTCACGGGCGTAGCGCTCAAGATTTCGCTTGAAGGGACCGTGGACGTTCCTGCGGCGCAGTTCATCCTTCCACTTGCGGTAATCGGCGTGAAGGTCTTCCTCCTGTCCGTCCAATGCCACCAGGGTGGCACTGTCGATGGCCGCCGCTTTGCCGGCGGGAAGGTGGAAACCGATCTCCTCGTCCTCCATGTAGGCGTTGAGGAGTCCAGCGCAACGGATACGGAAGCCGTAATCTGCATCTTCTTCGCCATAGAGGCCGTAATCCTCGCACCAGTTGCCCAGGAGTTCTTCGGTCCGCTTAGGAATCAGGATGCAGGCACCACCAAGGTTGCCCGGTTCTTTGAGTCTGATCCGGCAGCCGTTGAATTCATGGAGAGGGTAGCTGGTGGGCTCGAAATTGTACCCGACAGCCCCTAGCTGTGGCACCCGTCTGATCACGTCAACCAGATGTGAGAGCCATCCTGTCTTCTGGATGATGATGTCGTTGTCGAGTTTCAGGTAATAGTCGGCTGCCGGCTCTAGGCTCCATGCCAGGTTGGATGCCTTGGCGACACCCACGTTTTCGTCGAGGAGCACCAAGTTCTTGATGATTCCCCTGCGGTGCTGTTCCAGCAGGTACTCCCGGGTCCCGTCCTGGCTGTTGTTGTCGATTACCGTTAGGGTATGGGGGAAATCGGTGTGCCGCACGATTGATTCGATCGACTGACGGGTGAACTCTAGGCGATTGAAGGTGATCATGCCGATGTTGACGTATTTGGTGGCGAGAGTGACCCCTCTTGCGGCGGAGATGACTTTATCCACCAAGGTTCTGTTCATGTGAGCAATGTTCTCGGGGAGAGTAAAGGTTCGCCCCGTTGCGCCGGTTTCGATAATGTCGGTCCACCCCTTGACGACAGTGTCCCATGAGTAGCTTTCCTGCCAGTGCAAGCGACCGATTTCTCCCAGCGCCCGCCGTACGTCCGGCATAGATTGAAGCACCGCAAGATGCCTCCTGAAGTCTGCCAGATTGCTGATGATCCCGCCTGCATTGTCGTTTGCTGCCCCGCACTGGGGGGTCGCTATCCAGGGTTTCCCTTGAGCCATTGCTTCGAGGATCGTGTTTGGTGATCCCTCCCCGAATGACGAGAGAACGATTACATCGGCCGCTTTCATGGCAGCCGATACCCATTCGCGGCTGAGGCCGGGGATGTAGAGGACCTCAGGGCGCAGAGCCAGCTTGTCCTTTACCGCCTTGGCGCAGTCTGGCTCTCCTGATGGCCTGCCGACCATGACAAGTTGCCAGGAATCCGGAAGGTCATTCAGAGCATCTAGAAGGCCGCAATGGTTTTTAACCCAGTAAAGATTCGCCACGTGCAGGACCATGAAACGGTCTTTGGGGATGCCGTAGCACTGACGAAAATCACCTGCCGGTTCGGGAACCGATGAAGCGTTCGGGAGATAGGCAGGCGCAATCCCCTCAGATCGCATGAATTGCGTGTCAGGGCCTGATCTTGTCAGGGCGACCGCTACATTCGCGCCTCTCAGGATTGCTGCGAGCCTGGTTCTGAACTCGGCATGGTCTTTCCACCTGCCAAAGCCGTCAGCATTGATGATCGGTTGGAGTATCAGTCGTGTGGATGGCGGCGGCACAACGCCCTCAACGCTCCAGAGGATGGTGCCCAACGGGTCCTGCACCAGTATGCACGCATCGTAGTCGCCAGAAGTCACGGCGCTACGCACGGCATTGGGCCATTCCGGCACCCCGTTGCGCACGGCTGTGGCGTCGATGCTCAAAATACTGACGCCGTTGCGGGTGTCGGAGGTTCTGCCGGGGAAATCCGGGGTCATTACTGATACGTCGTACCCCTCCCGGACCAAGGCGGCACTGAACTGCTCCAGCCGGTTCTCGATCCCGCCGATTGATGGCCAGAAATGGCTACAGGCGATCAAAACCTTCTTGGCGTCCCTTCTGGTGGAACTGTGTCGGGGGGCAGTCCCTGCCGTGTCGATCGATGCCACGGAGGTGCCGGCGGAGGGGGTGGAAGCGAGAACGCCCTTGAGCGCAGCCACAAGCCTTTCGAATATGGCCCTGAGAGAATGGTTCCGTTCCACGGTGCGGAGGGCGTTTCGGCCGATGCGCCTTCTGAGGTCAGGTGACGCGATCAGCTCCTCCAGTTTCCGCTCCCATTCGTCGGCATTGTTTGCGAGCATGCCGTTTGTGCCGTCCTGAATCAGTGTCGAGCAGACCCCGGCGTTCTGGCAGACCGGTGCAACCCCGCCCGTCATGTAAATCAGGGCCTTCAGCGGACCGCGAATCGCATAGTCTTCCAGGCCGCAGGGGGGGGGGAAGATGCCTAT
Source organism: Geobacter anodireducens (assembly GCA_001628815.1). Taxonomy (NCBI): domain Bacteria; kingdom Pseudomonadati; phylum Thermodesulfobacteriota; class Desulfuromonadia; order Geobacterales; family Geobacteraceae; genus Geobacter; species Geobacter anodireducens. Next base: position 3,096,046 of record CP014963.1, on the reverse strand, counting down.
GTCCATCCGGAGGACTTCGCGGATCATCAGATCCTCGTCATAGTTCGGCAGGACGGAGTAGCGCGCATGCTTGAACCCGGCCAGGGCATTCATATCCGACAGCCCGAGGATCAGCAGTCGGAGGGAGAGCTTCGGATATTTCAGGGAAAGGCGCTCCAGGGGGTCACGGACCACGTCCAGGGCGGTCATGGTGCTGGCGGTGCCTACCCAGCCGGCCACGACATCGTCGTCGGTCCTGGGCGCGAGGTTTTTCCTGATCTCCGCGAAACGTTCCACCTGGGTGCAGGCCGGAATGACGTGAACATTGCTGTTGTATCTTCTGCCATAGGATGCGACGAATTCGTTGTCGCTGAACACCGCGTCTGACGCCGTCAGGATCGCCTCAAGGTCCTGCCAGCCGTTCCAGCGATGATGGGGCATCCAGAGGGCGTCTGTCAGATCGAAGATAATCTTCGCAGTTGTCCTGGCCCGCAGTTTGGAGATGAGGCTCAGGTACGGAATCTTCAGCAAATAGACAGCGTCGAAGCCAATGGCGCGTTCTGCAAGCAGATCTTCGGTCGTCTCTTCGATGTCGATGAATTCAACGGTCCATCCGATTTCCTTGAAGAGGTCGGAGAAAATCAACCCTCTGATACGGGCAGTGATGGAACCCATGTTGTTGAAAAGGATAATCAGGATACGTGGGCTGGTGGCAATTGATTTCATGGGCGATATAGGTCCTGGCGAATAAATTGTAGATAGGGATGGTATTAGTTTAAGTCGATCCCTGGTTCTTATGGGCCTCGATGCGCATGTCGCGCCACGGCACATGGGTTTGGGCCGGAAGAATCTGGACGGATCCGAATCCGGCGTTGTTCAGCTCGCCCGTAAGGTGCCAGCGGGTCCAGCTGAAGGCGTTGGGGGTATAAACCTCCTTCCGCTGGAGTTGGTCGACCCCAAAGGCATGCAGGGCGCGAACCCCTTCGAGATACTCGTCGAAATTGCCGATACTGCTCAGGATCTTCTGGATGGCGTTTTCGAGGTTTACCGTTTCGATCACCAGCTTCCCGCCCGGTTTGAGTAGCCGGTGAGCCTTGGCAAAGAGATCCCGGGCCTGCCAGAGATTCAGGTAGTTGAGCGAGTGCAGCATCAGGATCTCGGAGACGGTTGCTGGTTGGAAAATCCGGTCGATCTGCAGGAAGTTTATACAGAAGTCAGTTTTGGCATCAGGGTTGGAGTCGATGTTGAAATACCCTTCCCGGTAATCGACGCCGCTCCCCAAATTGATTCTGATGGTGCCGGTGTTGATTGAGAGCCGAGTTGAAGTGCCGTTCATTGGTCTGCCTGCCTCCCATAAAGTAGAAATAGTCATAACTCAGAAAGACCGTGCCCGCCTCAGCAGGGCGATCGATTGGGCAACACCCTGTGCCAGCCCGCCTTCGAAGCTGAAGCCAAGGGACTCGAACTTTTTCCTCGAAACATTGTAGGAGAGCTGGTTCATGATCCTGGTGTCGACCAGTTCAACCTCAACGTCGGTAACGTGCGGGGTGATGGCATCGAGTATTTCCCTGACGGTGGCGTTGATGGTCAGCACGTTGTAGGTCTCTGTGTCGAAATGGCCGTTTCTGATGACAAAGGCCAGGGCGCGCACAGCATCGCCAAGGTCCAGGTAGGGGCGCTTCTGGTCCATGGCGGTGCGCCAGACGGTGATCGGTTTCCCCATGCAGGCCTGCCATACGAATTTGTTGACGGCGGTGTGGAATCTCATGCCCGCAGAGATGCCGAAGATAGTTCCGAACCGCAGAGCCACGAACTGCAGCCCTTCAGTTTTCGACAATTCTTTCAGCATCAGTTCCGCCTTCAGTTTCGATTCGGCATAGGGGCTCTGGGGCTGGAGCTCTTCGACGGAGCAGTTCTCGTCCACCACGTCGGCTTGGGTGCCGTAGACGCTGGTGGTGGAGAGAAAGATCATCGCAGTCTTTTGTCGGACGCAGGCCCGGGCGATCCTCTCGGTGCTGTCGTAATTCACCAACTCCACTTTGTCCTTGTTGTCGAAGCTGCTGGCAGCGTCGGTTATGGCTGCCAGGTGGATCACGACGTCGACGTCGGACAGGAGAGCATCTAGGTCGCAGGTAAGGACGTCCTTTTCAAGAAACCGGTACTTCCCATTTTCCGGCAGACTGAAAAGGGAGCAGTACCGTTGGGTAGAAAGGTTGTCGATAATGACAATGTCGGTTTTCGGCAGCAGTGAGGGGAATTCTCGGATCAGTTGCGAACCGATGTGGCCAAGACCGCCGGTGACGAGTATTTTCATGGCACTTACCTCAGGTAGTTATTCAGACAGGATGCGAAATAGTCCCGGGTCTCCGCCAGCCCCGCGGCCAGATCGTACGCCGGCGCCCAGTCGAGGGTCTCGCGGATTTTACGGTTGCTGATGACCGCATCGCCGATTTCGATGGATTGGCGGTCCCTGGGCCATTCGATAAATCGCACGGATCCCAAACCGATGTGTTCAACCGTGAGCTTTGCAGTCTGCGCGACGCTGTAATGATCATCAGCCACCGCGAAAAATGTCTCACCGATCGCATTGTCATTCTGGGCCGCGCAGACGAGCGCATTGATGGCGTCATTCACATACAGGACATTCCGAAGCTGATTGCCTTCGCCATACACCGTGATTTCTCTGTTTTGGAGGGCAAGACCGACGAAAAAATTGTTAAAGGTGAAATCACTGCTGTGAATCGCGGCGCGGGGGCCGAAAACGTTCGGTAGTCTCACCACCGTGATCGGTATGCGATGGGCGCTCCAGTATATGAGGGCATATTTTTCCGAAGCGCACTTGTTTGCCGAGTAGATATCCGTCGGGAATTCGGGGTGGCTTTCATCCGCGGGTTGATAGTGAAGCTTCCCCAGTTGGGTCGTGGTGCCGATATGGATGAAACGGATTGTCCGGTTGTAGCGCCGGGCTGCCTCCAGCAGGTTAATGACGCCCCGGCTGTTTGCATCCAGGTTCAGCCACGGTTCCCGCATGGAAAAGGGGTGAGACGTGGAGGCGGCGCAGTTGAAAAGGATGTCTTTATCAATAATGCACTCCGCCAGTCGGTCGAAGTTGAGGATGTCGTGCAGTCGCAACTCGATATCCGACTTGATGTCGTTGATATTGTAAAGATTACCCCCGGAGTTGGGGTCAAGACAGTCGAAAATGGTGACCGCCGCGCCCAGCTCCAGGCATTTGTGCGCAAGGTTGCTGCCGATGAAGCCGAGTCCGCCGGTTATGAGCACCTTCTTGTTTTTCAGACTCGGCAGTGTAAGGGTGCGGTTCGCGCTCATGGAGAGTCCTCGCAGTTGCGATTTAGCGGCCCAGGATCGTCCGGATGCCGTTGCAGATGGCGTCGATCTGTTCTTCCGTTAGGTTCATAGCGCAGGACAGGTTGATTCCGCGGACCGATATGTCATAGGAGACGGGGTTTCGTTCCCGATAGCGCTCCTCGCAGCCGGGATATGCCGGTAGTGAAGAGAGGGGATAGAAGAACGGCCGGGACGGGATGCCGACTTCGTTGAGCTTTTTCATGGCATCAAGCTTGGTCATGTTGTGGCTCTTGCCGAACACGACTCCGGTCACCCAGACGCTGTTGACGATGTGATCGGGCTCGGCGTTGAACTGAAGATCCTCAATGCCGGCGAGCCGCTCCGTGTACATTCTGAAGATCTCCCTTTTCCTCCCGACCAGTTCGTCCAACCGCTGGAACTGGGCGTAGCCGAGGGCTGCCTGGACATTGAAGGGCATGTACTTGTAGGTAACCTCGAAGTTGAAGTAGGCGGGGCCACCGGCACGGCGGCCATGGTCACGGAGAACCATGCAGCGCTCGTAGAGCTTCTCGTCGTCCAGCAGGAGCATTCCTCCCTCGCCGGTGGTGAGGGTCTTGGTACGGTGGAAGCTGAACACCGACCCGATGCCGAATTTGCCGGCCCTGGTTCCCTTGTAGGTGGAGCCGAGCGCCTCGGCAGCGTCTTCGATAAGGAGAATCCCGTGGCTGTCGGCGATTGCCGCCAGTTCGTCCATCCGCGGCATGTTGCCGAAAAGGTCCACGGCGATAATGGCCTTGGTGCGGGGGGTGATGCTCTTTCGCACTGACTCCGGATCGAGGCACCAATCGTCGGGATCGATGTCGCAGAAGACGGGGGTCGCGCGGAGGTAGGTTATCGGCGCTGCCGAAGCAATCCAGGTGCATTCGGGTACGATCACCTCGTCTCCCTCCGTGATTCCCAGGGCGGTGAGCAGCAGGTGTATCGAGGTGGTGCAGTTCGGCGTCATGATGCCGTACCTGCGATTATGGTATTTCGCGAACTCCTTCTGGAACGTCTCCACGTAGTGGTATGCGTTCTCGTACCAGCCGTTGCGCATGGCGTCTTCGACGGTCTTGATCTCCAGTTCGGTTATCCACGGCCCTGCCATATGGATGGTGTTCATTGATCTTCCCCTTGATGTTGATCTGCTCTGCTGATTGGTCTGGCCGGCACGCCGACCACGGTGGTCGCTGGCGGGACGTCCCTTGTGACGACCGCGCCCGCGCCGACAATGGCATCGGCGCCGATGGATATGCGCGGCAGGACGGTTGCCCCCGCACAGACCCACGAGGCTACCCCCATGTGGACGATGCCGCATAGGGTTGCGCCGGGAGCCAGCTCGGCTCCGTCCTCCAGGATATCCTCATGGTCGACGCTGGCGCCGGTGTTGACGATACAGGCTCGCCCGAGTTTGGCCTCGGCGCAGACAATGGCTCCGGCGAGAATCTGGCAGCCGATGCCGATTTCCGCATTGTCCGCGATCCAGGCGGTGGGGTGGACGACCGTTACCGGCTGAAGCCCCAAGGCGGCAAGCTGATCGTGAATGCGCAGCCGGGCGCGGCCGTGCGGGTTACCTATGGTGACACAGAAGCCGATCTCATACGGGTCGCGCGCTACGAGCCAGTTAGGCAACTCTTCCCATCCCCGGTAGATTGGGACATCGGGGAAAGGAGACGCGAGCCCCGGCGTGTCGTCGAACACTGCCACCACGCTCGCTCTATGGAGTTCGATGATCGGGCGGATTACCTTTGCCTGCCCTGTTCCGCCATAGAGGATTACCTGGCGGGGGAACGTGTTGATATGCTCATTCATGGGCGCCCTTGTCTCAGACGCCAGCTTTCCGGCGCAGGAATCCTTTGAGGCAGCCGGTGTTGCCGGTCCCGAAAAAGTGTTCCCAGCGGTCGTCAACCTCGAACTGGGGATTTTGGCTGATGAATTCTTCGATCGCCCTGATGGCGCCACCGTTGAATTCGGGTCGTGTAAGTCCGGCGGCTCCGTCCTCGACGATGAAGTAAGAGTTGGGGGTAACGTACGGGGCAAAGGTGTGCATCACTTGGATGGTGTTTTCGTAGGTATGCGCGGAGTCCTCAATGACGAGCACCCGGTCATGGGGCTTGATGATTGCCGGATCGAAGGACTTCCAGCCCCCTGGATGGAAGGTGACGTTCGGATGCTCGAACAGTTCCGGCGCCCCCTCGTCAACGATGTCGTAAGTATGGAGATGCCGGTCGCCCCCCAGAATGCGGAGCAGATCCCCGAAGAGAAGGGCCGAGCCGCCGCGGCAGGTGCCGATTTCCAGGACAATCGTCGGACGGACCAGAAAGAAGATCATCTGGTAGGCGACGAGGTCGCAGGGGTGCTTGAGGCAGGTGACATTGCGGTACGACTCGTAGTAGACCCCTTCGTCAACATCGTCGGTATGGGGAGGCTGGTGGGTTATGACTTTTCCAGACAGGGCGCCGGCAGCCTGGGGGAACAGTTCTGCCAGCACATTGTGGGTGAACACCTGGGTTGACCGCGGAATATCGGGGAGCCGGGTGCCCGTGTGGAACGTGACAAAGGGGATGATGGGTGTCAGGTCAACGTGCATGAACGCCAGTTTCAGCAAGGCGAGGGAGGGCTCGTAGACAATGGGAGAGAGCCCCCTTTGTACAAAGGGAACAATGTGGTAGCCGAAACCGAATCCGAAGAACAGAATCCGCTCCTGTGAAAACTGCGAGAACACCTGCTTTGAGATTACTTCGCTTTCAGCCACGGGATTCTCGAGGGAATGTACCGCCTTGCCTCGGAAGACCGGAATGGCGTGGCCGGACTTGGAGCTGGTTACCGAGATATCGTCGCTTTCATTGAACTCGGCAATTTTCGATGCGAGTAGCGGCTGATGTTTGTAAAGCGAGTTGAGGTTTTTTGCGTAGTATGTCCGTTCCGTGCCGGCAAAATCGTTGACGGTACCAAGGATCATGGTTGTTGAGCCTCCAGGGGTCATTTAATCGAAGCCGTGGCCTGCCAGTCGTAGCCTATCTCGTCGTCATTATGGGCAATCCTGCCCTCTTCGCTTTGGTCGTATATGGTTGAAGTGACATAGAACAGACTGACCGGACCGCTGATGCACTTGCAGCCGTGGGCGACTCCCGGCGGGATGCGAAGCACGCGCGCGGGGTGGTTGTCTCCCATGAACAGCTCCATTGTTTCGCCGCACGTGGGGGAATCCGGCCTTTTGTCGTGGAGTGCCACCTTGAGGACGCCGCACCCCACATACCACCAGTCGATCTGGGTGTTATGGATATGCCAAGCCTTCGCGACTCCCTGATACATGAGGGAGTGGCTCAGTTGGCCGAACCCCTCGCCGAAAAAGTCATCGGTTACCCGGATGAGCTCGCGGAAAAATCCGCGTTCGTCGGTGTGGGTCACTAGCTCTTTTATGACGACTCCGTCAATCATTGGCGTGCTACCTCGTCCGTTCAAATTCGCTGATGGCCGCAGTCACTTTCAGGACATCGCTCTCGCCGAGCTCGGGATACATCGGCAGGGAGAGAACCTGGCTGGCGGCGCGGTCGGTTTCCGGCAGCGGGGCAGTGTGCAGGCCCGCGTATGCCGGCTGGAGGTGGACAGGGACGGGATAGTGGACCAGTGCCTTGATGCCTTCCCTGTCAAGGTGTCGCAGCAACTCGTCCCGGTGGGGGGTGCGGACCACGTACAGGTGATAGACATGATGTGCCTGCGGCCGTGGTTCGGGCAATATCAAGTGTGAGCCGTGCAACTCCCGGTCGTAGACCGCCGCCAGTTGCCGCCGTCTGTCATTGTCGGCGTCGAGGTGGCGTAACTTCACCCGGAGCACCGCCGCCTGGATTTCATCCAGCCGCGTGTTCCAGCCGCTGACCGCGCTCACGTAGCGATCTGCCCAGCCATACTCCCGCAGCAGTTTCGCCGTGCGCGCCAGGTCAGGATCGCCGGTTACTACCATTCCGCCGTCGCCTAGGGCACCGAGGTTCTTGGTGGGATAGAAGCTGAAGCAGGCCATGTCGCCGAAGGAGCCGGCCTTCCGTCCGCCGTAGGACGCTCCGTGGGCCTGGGCGCAGTCCTCAATAACCCGCAGGCTGTGGCGCCTCGCGATGTCGACCACTCGCTCGATGCTCGCGGGCTGTCCATAGATATGGACAGGGATCACGGCCCTGGTCTGGGGGGTTATAGCCGCTTCTAGGAGGTTAGGGTTCATGCAGAACGTGTCGGGTTCAATGTCAACGCAAACGGGGGTTGCTCCGGCCAGTTCAATGGCCGCGACCGTGGCGACCGCTGTGTGGGAGACGGTGACGACTTCGTCGCCTGGCCCGACGCCGCATGCCTTAAGAGCGAGGTGGAGTGCCTCGGTGCCGCTGCCGACGCCTATCCCCTTGTCCACTCCGACGTATGCGGCGAACTCTGACTCGAACGCGCGGACTTCATCACCGAGGACGTATCTCCCTTTGTCCAAAACCGACCGGATTGCCCCGTCGATTTCATCCTTGTGAGCGAGGTACTGGGCCTTTGGATACCCGCAGAGAATCATTCGATCACCTTGACCTGGGGGACATAGACGATCCACTTGCCGCCGCCGCTTCGGAAGTCGCCTTCCTTGGCCATGATCTCTACACTGTGGTTCCAGGCGAACAGGAGAGCGTAATCGGGATACCTTGCTGCAAAGTCTCCGTATGGCCTGACCGGGATATGGGCTCCGGGGGTGAATTTCCCCTGCTTGGCCGGCGTCGTGTCGCTGATGAACTCGATCAGGTCCGGGGTGATGCCGCAGTAGTTGATGATGGTCGTGCTCTTGGACGTGGCACCGTAGCCCACTACCCGCTTTCCTTCCGCCTTCAGGTGCTCCAGCAGCGATTTCAACTCAGAGCGAGATTTTTCGCAGTTCAGGCGGAACCTCTCGTAGGTTTCGAGTCTGTGGAGCCCCAGTTCCTCTTCTTTGCGAAGCTGGGTGAGGACTGCCGGAGAAACGGGGCGCGCCCCCTTGTGGGCGATGACGTACCGCATGGAGCCGCCGTGGGTCGTCTGGGGCTCGATGTCCACCAGTTCAAGGCCGTGTTGCGCGAAGGCATAGCCGATGGATCTCAGGGAAAAGAGAAAAACATGCTCATCGTAGATCTGGTCGTAGGACGTTTTCTCGATTACGTCTCCCAGGTAGGGGTCTTCGAACATGACGATGCCGTCATCCTTCAGGAGAATTTTGATGCCGGCGATGATCGAATGGAAAAAGGGGATGTGGCACATGACGTTGGCGGCCAGGAACGCGTCGGCTTGGCCGTGTTCTCTCACGATATCCCGGGCAGTCTCTTCATTGAAGAAACGGCAGATGGTCTGAATCCCCTTTTCACGGGCCGCTGCGGCGACGTTGGCCGATGGTTCGATGCCCAGGTGCCTGATCCCCTTGACGGCGAAGTGTTGCAGCATGATACCGTCATTACTGCCAATCTCCACAACGAACGGGTCATTCTTCTCCTTCAGACGGTCGGCGATAACCTGTTCCGCGAACTGCTTAAAGTGGATACCCATCAGTTTCGATGTGCCAGAGAAAAAGTGGTAGTGTTCATTGAACATTTGTTCTGGGTCGGGTTGGTCGACCAGTTGCACCATGCCACACTGTTCGCAGAATGCCGCCTTCATTTCATAAAAGTATTCTCCGTCGAAATCAGGGGGCGTAAGGAATCCGTTCGCAATGGGCATCTGCCCGTACGAAATGAAGGGGCTGATATGGGCTTGGCAGATCCTGCACGTCGTCATGAAATGTGCTCTCCTTCGAGGAACTATTGGTCTGAGTGGGGTAATGCAATGGATGTGCCGTACGCTGTGGTCGGCTTGGTGTCTAAAAGCGCAGCCAAAAGCACTGTCGTTCGCTTTAAGAGATTACGTGATTTTTGTTGACTGGACAGGATGTCTGTTGCGGGGGATGTTAGGAGGTGTCAAAAAAATGATTGATGGTGCCGGTGGTCGCCGGGGTAATGGTGCAGGCATCGACGGAGCCGACCTCGCATGGCACCATCGATAACCGCTCGAAGGGATTGCAGTTAATTGGGTAGAGAAGTAGTGTCAATATTTTGTATGCATTATAGCTGGCAACCGGCGACGTTCCCGAAACTCGAGCGTCAATCTCGACCTGACAGGTTCCTGGTGAGTGTCCCAAGGTGTCCAATGACCACTCTGCGGTCGAATCGTAGTCGCGCACGATTGTCCATGCCTTTCCGGGGGCTTTCAACCAGAAGCGGAATTCACAGATGGAATTGGGTGTCGGTCCAGCTTCATGGATGCCGGGACTGCAGAGGGTTTTTCCCGGGTTAGACGTTTTTTTCTAAAGTTTCCCTGCGGCATTCCGATATGTGGTCATAGGGAGTGTTATATTCTCAGGGAGAGATGCCATGAATATCGAAGCCACCAGTGGGACAGGACCATCCGCGGTTGCGGTTGTTCCGGCAATTGTGGCCAAGTCGCGGCAGGATGGAGAGGGGAAACATGCTCAACGGCCCGTGGAGCAGACCCGCGAGCCCGAGAAGGACAAGGGCAAGAGCGAAGAGGAACGGGTCAAGGAGGCGGCTGAACGGATCAATGCGTTCATCGAGTCGGTCAGCCGCGATCTTGAATTTTCCGTGGACAAGGACACCAACAGAACGGTCGTCAAGGTCCTGGCACGGGAAAACGGCGAGGTGATCCGGCAGATTCCCGCCGAGGAAATCCTCAAGATCGCCAAAGTCCTCGACGAGCTCAAGGGGCTGATCATCCGGGAAAAGGCCTGATATGAGCTGATCGCCGCATGTGGCGGCAACGTGCCGCCAGGGGGCCGGGGCGCGCGCCGGGGTGGTGCATTCCGTCTGCCGGCTGGGTGCCGCGATAATCGGGTGTTGACTGAAACACAGAGACGCGCGGCAGAGAGCCGCGCGTCTTCTTGTGTCTGGTATGCCCCTGCCCGCGGCAGCGCTCAGTCGCTGATGAAAAAATTCTTGTTCTCCTCGTAAGTCTGGGCGAACAGTGTCACGTCACGCTGGAGAGCCTCGGGCGTGTAGCCGAGTAGATGCGCCTCCGGCGTTTTTCCCAGATCGAGCTCGTCGTCCGGGTGGCGCTCGCCGATGCCGAGTTTCTTGCAGAACTTGTCTGCCAGGCAGGTGGTGGCGGTCAGAAAAAGCTCGTACTGGTCCGACAGCCCTGGGTTGGGAAAGTCGTGGTGGTGCATGACCGCCGCGGAAAGGGTCTCCGGGAAGTTCCACTTGCGGATGACGAGTGCTCCCACCTCGGCATGGGAAAAGGAGTAGATGCTCCGCTCCACGCCCTCGAACGGCAGCCCCTCATTGTAGCAGCGCATCATTACCTGCTGGTATTTCGAAGGATCCAGGTCGTTCATGATGGTCTTGCCGATGTCGTGGAACAGCCCGGCCAGAAACGCCGTCTCTTCGTTGACGAACTTGCCGTTGGCGCTGATGATCCGTGCGGCGATGGCGGCGCCCACGGCATGCTCCCAGAGCATTTTCTCCGTAAGGCCGAAGCGTTTGCAGATCTGCTTGAGGGACGCGGCCACCACCAGGCTCTTGAGGGTCCTGAATCCCAGGAGCATGATCGCCCCGGACAGGGTGTTGATCTGGCGCTGACAGCCATAGTAGGCCGAGTTGGAGAGTTTGAGGATGCGTGCGGCTACGGCTGGATCGGCTGAGACCGCCTGGGCGATCTTCTCGATCGTCACGTCCTCCTGCTCGATCATTTCGATGACCTTGGTGGCGACGAGCGGGATGGTCGGCAGGTCCACGGCGGAGAGAATGAGGGTTTCCAGTTCCTTGTTCATGGGGCACCTGTTCGGGGTAAGCATCTGCGGACGACAAATGTTCAGAATAACATGCAATTTCCTTGCCTAAAGTGTGACGTGCGACCGGTTGTCGCCACTGATTGCATTGGGAGGGCCGAGGTGCTATTGTCGCACGGGCAGCCAGCATTTCAGGGGGATCCATGGTGAATATCACGAGCGCGGAATTTGTCACGAGCGGCACGAGGCCTGAGCACTACCCGCCCGGCGACCTTCCCGAGATCGCCTTTGTGGGGCGATCCAATGTCGGAAAATCGTCACTCATCAACGTGCTCGTGAACCGCAAGAGCCTGGTCCGGACCAGTTCCACGCCGGGGCGCACCCAGCTCATCAACTTCTTTCGGGTGAATGGCGGCCTGATGCTGGTTGACCTTCCGGGCTACGGGTTCGCCCGTGTCCCGCCGGAGGTGAAAAAGCAGTGGGGCCCATGGTCGAGACCTACCTTGCGGGACGCTCCTGCCTCGCCTGCGTGGTGCTGATCGTGGATGTCCGCCGGACGCCGGCCGAGGAGGACCGGCTCATGCTCCAGTGGCTGCGGGCCTACGACATCCCGGTGCTGGTGGTCATCACCAAGTGCGACAAGGTCTCGAAGAACGAGCGGGCCAAGCAGGCGGCCCTGATCAGCCGGACTCTCGGCCTGGCCCCGGACGAGACGGCTTTCTTCTCCGCCCTTTCCCGCGAGGGACGCGACGCCATCTGGGCGCGGATCGAGGCGATCATGGCCGAAGAACACCCGCAGGCAGAGGAGGGCGCTCCGGAATGACCGGTCGCCAAGGGCGTTGACTTTTACAGCCCGCTCTGCTACAAGTCTTTGAACAATCGAATATTTCAAGCGTTCAGGTGCTTCCACTCCCACGGTGGAAGGTAAAAGGGAAAAGGGTGAGAATCCCTTGCTGTCCCGCAACTGTGAACGGTGATGAAAGCCGCAGCAATGCCACTGGAGTCCTTGTTGATGTGAAGGCGTGAAATACGTCTTCTTCCGGGAAGGCGCGGCGAGTAAATTGATCCGTGAGCCAGGAAACCTGCCCGAACGCATGAGCAGCGGCCTCCGAGGAAGAGGTGCCGAAGCCATCGTCAATTCAGCCACGGTATTCGAGCCCCGCCCCCTTGTCAGGAGGCGGGGTTTTTCATTCATGGCACAGATCATTTTCATAACGGGCGGCGCCCGCAGCGGCAAAAGCCGCTTGGCCGAGGAACTGGCGGCCCGGTTGGGTGCTCCCCTCGGCTACCTGGCCACCGGCTCTGCCGGCGACGGGGAAATGGCCGAACGGATCGCCCGGCACCGGGCGCGCCGCGGCGATGCCTGGACCACCATCGAAGAACCCCTGGCCCTGGCCGAGGCCCTGGCGGCCCAGGACGGCCGGTTTGCCGCGGTTCTCGTGGATTGCGTCACCCTCTGGCTCTCCAATCTCCTCTTTTCCCTGGACGATCCAGCCCGTGTGCTCGATGAAGTCGAAACATTGACGCGGACATTCCCTTCCCTCCGGACCCCGCTCATCATCGTATCCAACGAGGTGGGCATGGGGATCGTGCCGGAGAACCGGCTGGCGCGGCAGTTCCGTGACCTGGCCGGCGAGGCCAACGAGCGGATCGCCGCCGCGGCCGACGAAGTCTACGTGACGTTCAGCGGACTCCCGCTGCGCCTCAAATGAATCCTGAAAGACAATCCTGAAAGACGAGGTACTGCATGACGCTGCTGACCGAAGCCCTGTCAAAAATATGTCCCGTAGATGCCGAACTCATGGCCCAGGCCCAGGCGCGGCTCGACAACAAAACCAAGCCCGTCGGCTCCCTGGGACGACTGGAGGAGTTCGCTCGGCGTATGGCGGCCATCACCGGCAGCCTTGCGCCCGATACGGAGAAGAAGGTGGTCTTCACCTTTGCCGGCGATCATGGCGTGACCGACGAGGGCGTGTCGGCCTTTCCCCGGGAAGTGACCCCCCAGATGGTCTACAACTTCCTGAAGGGCGGTGCAGGGATCAACGTGCTCGCCCGCCACGTGGGAGCCAGGTGCGGGTGGTCGACATCGGGGTCGATCACGATTTCGGCGACACCCCCGGCCTCATCGTCCGGAAGGTTGCCCGGGGCACCCGCAATTTCGCCCAGGGCCCGGCCATGACCCGGGAGGAGGCGGTGGCTGCCCTGGAGGTGGGGATCGGCTTGGCGAACGAGGCTAAGCAGGAGGGGGTCGCCCTGGTCGGCACCGGCGAGATGGGCATCGGCAATACCACGCCGTCGGCTGCCATCATCGCCGCGTTCTCGGGGCTGCCGGTCCCGGCGGTGACCCACCGGGGGACCGGCATCGGCGATGGGGCCCTTGCCAACAAGGTCCGGGTCATCGAGGCGGGGCTGGCCCTGAACCAACCCGATCCGAAAGATCCCATCGATGTGCTGGCAAAAGTCGGAGGACTGGAGATCGCCGGCATCGCCGGCCTGATCCTCGCTGCGCCGCAAACCGGCTGCCCGTGGTGGTGGACGGCTTCATCTCCACGGCCGGGGCTCTGGTGGCCTGCGAGCTCAATCCCCATGTGCGGGATTACCTCTTTGCGGCCCACCAGTCGGTGGAAGTGGGGCACCGGGCCATGCTCGACCGCATCGGCGCCGCACCGATCCTGGACCTCCAGATGCGCCTCGGCGAGGGGACCGGCGGTGCCCTGGCCATGGGACTCATCGAAGCTGGGGTCAGGATTTTGACGGAAATGGCCACCTTCGAGGAAGCGGGTGTAGCGGAAGGGGACTATTGAGACTCTGTTTCATCGCCCTTCAGTTCCTGACCGTTGTTCCGCTGCCGTTCCGGCTGCGCTGGGACGAACGTGCCCTGGGACGCTCCATGGCCTTCTTCCCCCTGGCGGGGCTCACCCTGGGAGCACTGCTGGCCGGGGCCGACATGCTCCTGGCGGCGGTGTTGCCGCGGTCGGTCAGCGACCTTTTGCTGGTGGCGCTGCTGGCCGGGGTAACCGGCGCGCTGCACCTGGACGGCCTGGCCGATGTCTGCGACGGGCTGGCGGCCCGTGGCGGCAGGGAGCGTTTCCTGGCAGTCATGAAGGATTCCCGGGTGGGTGCCGTGGGGGTGGTGGGGCTCGTGCTCGGGCTGGCGCTCAAGTACCAGGCTCTCCTGGCGGTGCCGGACGACTTGAAGCGTCAGGCGCTCTTGCTTTTTCCCGCCGTGGCCCGCTACGCCCAGGTGCAGATGACCGTGGGCGCCAACCGCGCCCGGCAGGACGGCCTCGGCGCCGCCTTCATCGCCGGAGCCGGGGTGTTCCACCTGGTGGCGGCCGGCACGATCATGGCCGTTGCAGCCTGGGTGCTGCTTGGCCCGCCGGGCATGGCCCTACTCGCCGCGTCCGTTCTCTTCACCGGCGGGTTCCGGTGGTGGTTCCACCGGCATCTCGGCGGGGTCACCGGTGATGTCATCGGCTGTGCCAGCGAACTGAACGAGATCCTCTGCCTGCTGGCCATCCTGGCTTTGCAGCGGATCTGACAGTCCCGTACGGGTGCGTTCCTTCCATGCTCCCCGTGATTCCTTCCCAGGAGCACCCGCGCAGGAATATGAAACAGGGGCATGCCGTGAGGCTGCCCGACTACGAACAACAGGGATATTTCCCTCTCAGGAACGGAACATGACACGCAAAACACGCATCTATCTCATCCGTCACGGCGAAGTGGAGGGGGCCGGCGTCCCCCGCTACAACGGACACAACGACGTGGGCCTCTCCGAGCGGGGCAAGGCCCAGTATCTGGAGCTCCGCAAGCGGTTCGACGGGGTTCGGATCGCCGCCTGCTATACCAGCGACCTTACCCGCTGCGTCTGGGGGGCCGAGTCCCTGGCCGCCCACCTGAACGTTCAGCCGCAGCGCCACCCGGAACTGCGGGAAATCTGCATGGGCGAATGGGAGGCGAAGAGCTGGCAGGAGCTCCAGGACCGCTATCCCCACCAGTGGCAGGCGCGGCTCAACGACCTGGAAGGCTACCGGGTGCCGGGGGGGGAGAACCTGCTGGACGTCCGGGCCCGGGTCATGCCCGCGGTCAATGCCATCGTGGAGCGGCATCGGGGGGAAGACGTCCTGGTGGTGGCCCACGGCGGCGTGAACCGGATCATTCTCCTGGAGGCCATCGGCGCGCCCCTGGCCAACCTCTTTTCCATAGAGCAGACCTACTGCTGCATGAACATCATCGACTACTTCGAGGACGGCCGTGCAGTGGTGAAGCTGGTGAACGGGTAAACCATGAAATCGATCGTTATCGCCGCCCCGCACAGCGGCTCCGGCAAGACAACCATCACCGTGGGCATCATGGAGTGCTTCCGGCGGCGCGGCCTTACCGTGGCGCCCTTCAAGGTGGGCCCCGACTTCATCGACCCGGGCTACCACCGGCTGGTGACGGGCCTCCCCTCGGCCAACCTGGACGGCTGGATCTGTCCCCCCGAGTTTGTCCGGGCATCCTTTGCCCACCACGCCCTCAACGCCGACATGGCCATCATCGAGGGAGTCATGGGACTCTTCGACGGGTTCGGCGGGACCGCCGACGAGGGGAGCACGGCCCAGGTGGCCCGGCTGACCGGCGCGCCGGTGGTTCTGGTGGTGGACGCCCGGGGACTGGCCCGCAGCGCCGCCGCCATCCTCAAGGGTTTCGCCGAATTCGACCCCTCGGTGCGGGTGGCCGGGGTCATCTTCAATAACGTGGCCGGCGACAGCCACGAGCGCATCCTCCGTGAGGCGATGGCCCAGGCCCTGCCGGAACTGAAGGTGTTCGGCTGCATCCCCCGGGACGACGGGCTGCACATCCCCGCGCGCCACCTGGGGCTTTTCACGGCTGAGGAGCATCCCCTGTCGGATGAGTTCCTGGATCACCTGGTGGAAGTGATCCGCGACCGGGTGGACCTGGGGCTGCTCTGGGGGGCGGCCAACCCCCTGGACGCGCCCGTGCCCCGCGCGGAGCCGATTCCCTGCCGGACCCCGGCGGGACCGGTGCGGCTGGCAGTGGCCCGGGACGAGGCCTTTTGCTTCGTCTACGAGGACAACCTCTGCCTGCTGCGCCGCGCCGGCGCCGAGATAGTCACCTTTTCCCCCCTGCGGGACGAGCGCCTGCCGGACGACGTGGCCGGGGTCTACCTGCCGGGCGGCTACCCAGAGGTCTTTGCCGATGCCCTGGCGGCCAACAACAGGATGAAGGAGTCCCTGGCCCGGGCCGTGGACGAGGGGATGCCGGTCTATGCCGAGTGCGGCGGTTTCATCTACCTGACGCGCGGGGTTACGGACAGCGCCGGGGAGCCTGAATCGCTCCACGAGTTCGTGGGGATATTCCCGGTGGCCACCCGGATGCTTCCCCGCCGCAAGGCCCTCGGCTATCGCGAGGTGGAACTGGCGGTCGACACCATCATCGGTCCCGCCGGCACCCAAGCCCGGGGACACGAGTTCCACTACTCGGAGATGGAAGAGATGCCCGCCGGCGTGGAGCGGGCCTACCGGGTCCGCCGGGGCCCGGTCGACCTGGGGATGGAAGGATACCGTTACCGCAACTGTCTTGCCTCCTACGTCCACCTCCACTTCGGGAGCAACCCGGAACTGGCCGCGTCGTTCGTGGCACGCTGCAGATCATACGCCACAAGGAGCAGTGCGTGAAAACCCAGATCGAACAGGCCCGCGAGGGCATCATCACTCCCCAGATGGCGGCCGTGGCCGTGGAGGAGCACGTCTCCCCCGAGTATGTCCGCCTGATGGTGGCCGAGGGGAAGGTCGTCATCCCCTGGAACCACGTACGCGCACCAAAGGCGGTCGGCATCGGCAAGGGACTGCGGACCAAGGTGAATGCCTCCATCGGCACCTCCTCGGACATCGTCGACTACGAGGCCGAGGTGCGCAAGGCCCGGGCCGCCCGGGAGTCCGGCGCCGATACCCTCATGGAGCTGTCCGTGGGCGGCGACCTGGACCGGGTCAGGCGCGAGGTCATCGCGGCCGTAGACCTGCCGGTGGGGAACGTCCCGCTCTACCAGGCTTTCTGCGAGGCGGCGAGAACATACGGCGACCCCAACCGGCTCGACCCGGAGATGCTCTTCGACCTGATCGAGCGCCAGTGCGCCGACGGCATGGCCTTCATGGCGGTCCACTGCGGCATCAACCTTTACACCATCGAGCGGCTCCGTCGCCAGGGGTACCGCTATGGCGGCCTGGTCTCCAAAGGAGGGGTGAGCATGGTGGGCTGGATGATGGCCAACGGCCGCGAGAATCCCCTCTACGAACAGTTCGACCGGGTGGTCGGCATCCTGAAGAAATACGACACGGTCCTTTCCCTGGGCAACGGCCTGCGGGCCGGCGCCATCCACGATTCATCGGACCGGGCCCAGATCCAGGAGCTGCTGATCAACTGCGAACTGGCCGAGATGGGGCGCGAGATGGGCTGCCAGATGCTGGTGGAGGGGCCGGGCCACGTCCCCCTGGACGAGGTGGAGGGGAACATCCAGCTCCAGAAGCGGATGAGCGGCGGCGCACCCTACTACATGCTCGGGCCCATCTCCACCGATGTGGCTCCCGGCTTCGACCACATCACCGCCGCCATTGGCGCGGCCCAGTCGAGCCGCTTCGGCGCCGACCTGATCTGCTACATCACCCCGGCCGAGCACCTGGCCCTTCCCAACGAAGAGGACGTCCGCCAGGGGGTAAAGGCGGCCCGGGTCGCCGCCTACATCGGCGACATGAACAAGTACCCCGACAAGGGGCGCGAGCGGGATCGGGAGATGAGCAAGGCCCGTCGCGACCTGGACTGGCAGAGGCAGTTCGAGCTGGCCCTCTATCCGGAGGACGCCCGGGCGATCCGGGCCAGCCGCACCCCCGAGGACGAGGCCACCTGTACCATGTGCGGCGACTTCTGCGCCTCCCGGGGGGCAGGCAGGCTGTTTGCCGGCGATCTGCGGGGGGACAAGGTGTAGAGCGCAGGCAGTTTCAATCTGAAGAAGCATCCTTCCGGCGTAAGGGAAACCGGTGCAATACCGGTGCTGCCCCGCAACTGTGAGGGGGGACCGCTGCCGCATTGATGCCACTGTCCGAAGGGACGGGAAGGCGCGGCAGACGGGATGATCCCCGAGCCAGGAGACCTGGCTGGAAGGCGACAACACACTCCGACCGAGGGGAAGGGAGGTTGTATGGGGAGCAGAGCATATCCACTGCGGCTATGAGGTTGTTCCGGCACGCGAGGGCAAGAACGGCGACGGAACATGACTTCATAAGGAGCACGCAATGAAACGCATTACCTTGTATGCTGCCGGTTCGGCAATCCTTGGCGCAACGCTGCTGGCCGGTCCCGCCCACGCCATGCACATCTCGGAGGGGATCCTCCCCCTGGGGTGGGCGGCGCTCTGGTTCGCCGTGGCGGCACCCTTTCTGGCCCTGGGCATACGGCGGGTGAACGAGCTGTCTCGCCATGATCTCTCCTTCAAGCCCCTGGTGGGACTCATGGCGGCGGTGGTCTTCATCATCTCCTGCATGCCGATCCCGGTGCCCACCGCCGGTACCTGCTCCCATCCCTGCGGCACGGGGATCGCCGCGATCCTGGTGGGACCTCTGGTCAGCGTGGTCATCACCACGGTGGCGCTCCTCATCCAGGCCCTCTTTCTGGCCCACGGCGGGATTTCGACCCTCGGCGCCGACGTGGTGTCCATGGGGGTGGCGGGCTCCTTTGCCGGCTGGTTCGTCTTCCGGGGGATGCGCCGGCTGGGCGCGGGTCTTGCGGTGGCCGCCTTTGTCGCCGGGCTGCTGGCCGATTGGGCCACTTACCTGACCACTGCCCTGGAGCTGGCCTCGGGCGTGCGCGGGAGTGAGCCGTTTTACCCGCTGTTTTTCAAGGTCGTTGCCGCCTTCGTACCGACTCAGCTCCCCCTCGGCGTGCTGGAAGGGGCCATGACCGCCGGCATGGTGGTCCTGCTCCACCGCAAGCGCCCCGATCTGCTGGCGAAAATGGGGGTGGTCGATGCCGGTGGCCCGGGGGGCGGTCCCCGCCGGGCAACCGTGGCCATGCTGGCGCTGTTCTGCCTGCTCGCCTCGCTCCTTGTGGCGGGACCGTCGCGCGCATCGGAAAAATGGCCGGGCGTTGACGAGACCGTGGTGGAAAAGGTTGCCGCGGAACACGGCCGCGAACCGCGGGCCCCTCTCATCAATACCGACCAGGGTGACCTGCTTCTCTTCGTTTTTCTGCTGGCCGGCACGGTCGGGGGCTTTGCGGCGGGCTATTTCTGGCGTATGCTGGTGGCGGAACGGAGAACGTACGATGACAATACTTGAAACCTCCTGGGTCCAGGGCACTGACCGCGAGATCGAAGAGCTGGTGCGGCTCGTGAACGAGGCGATCGCGCTGGAGCTCAACGCATCCCGGCTCTACGCCCTGTTCCAGGACCTTTTCCCCGATGACGGCGAGTTCTGGCAGGCGCTCTCCATCGAGGAGGAGAATCACGCGAACCTCCTGCGAAACGGTCGCCGTCTTTTCCTGCCCGAGGGGAGGTTCCCCCGGGAGCTCCTGCCCGAATCCCTCGAACCCCTGGTGGAGAAGAACCGGGAGCTGGAAAGCCTGTTCGACCGCTACGAACAGACCCCTCCCAGCCGGGAGGAGGCCTTTCGGACCGCCCTCGTCCTTGAGGAGTCGGCGGGCGAGCTCCACTACCAGCGGGCCATGGAAAGCCGGGCTCCCTCCTGGACCCTCAAGGTGTTTCAGACGTTGAACAACGACGACCGCGATCATGCCACCCGGCTCCGCGACTACATGGCGGCGGAGGGAATTGCCGAATGAAGCACGTCCTCAGCGCGTCTCCGGCCGATCATCCCCTGTCGCGGCTCGACCCGCGGGTCAAGCTCCTGACGGCCGGGGCGCTGCTCGTCATGGTCATCAGCTGTACCGGCGGTCTGTTCCCGCTGCTGGCAGCGATCCTCTCCCTGGGGATCGTCGTCTCGCTGGGGGTGCCGCTCCGCCTGATCCTGCTCCGCTTTGCGGAACCGGCTTTCATCGCCGTCGTGGTCCTCCTGCTCAAGCTCTTCTTCAGCGGCGGCACGCCGCTTTTAACGCTCCAGTTGCCCTGGCTGGAGCTTACCGCATACCGGGAGGGGCTGCGGGAAGGGCTCCTCATCGCCGGCCGCATTGCCGCCGCCGTGTCGGTTGTATCGGCGGTCGGCTTCTCCACCTCGTTCACCGACCTGATGGCTGCCCTGGCATGGCTGAGGGTGCCGCGCAGCTTCATCGAGGTGGCGCTGTTCGCCTGGCGCTACCTGTTCCTGCTCTTGGACGACGCCCAGGTGATCCACGCGGCCCAGCGGAATCGCCTGGGCTACAGCGGGCTGCGCCGGGGGATGCGCTCCTTCGGCACCCTGGCCGGCGCCCTGGTTCTCAAGGCCTTCGACAACAGCCAGACCATTACCACCGCCATGGTCCAGCGAGGGTACGACGGGAACCTGCCGCTGTTCAGGCACCGTCCGTTCCGGCCGGCCGAGGTGGTTCTGTCCGCCCTCTTCGTGGTGGCCATGGGAACCCTCTGGGGGATGCAGTGAGGTTTTCAGTGGACCTGAGGACCTATGCCTACCCCGACGGCACCGTGGCCCTGTCGGATATCCGTTTCCAGGTGGCGCGGGGAGAGTTTTGCGGTATCCTCGGCTCCAACGGCTCGGGCAAGACGACGCTGCTCAAGATCATGGACGGGCTGATCAGGGAGTACGACGGCAGCGTGCTCTTGGCCGGCCGGGATGTGCGGAGCCTCCAGCCGAAGGATATCTACCGCACGGTCGGGCTCGTGTTCCAGAACCCGGACGATCAGTTGTTCGCCCACACGGTCTTCGAGGATGTGGCCTTCGGCCCCCGCAACATGGGATTTGCCGAGGCCGAGGTCAAGGCGCGGGTGGAGCGGGCCCTGGATGCCGTGGACCTGGCGGGGGTCGCGGCCAAGCAGATCCATCACCTGAGCTACGGCCAGAAAAAGCGCGCCTGCATCGCCGGGCTCCTGGCCATGGGGCATGAGGTGCTCCTCATGGACGAACCCACCGCCGGCCTCGATCCCATGGGGGAGTACCGGATGATGGAGCTGCTTACGCGGCTCAACCGGCAGGAGGGGGTGACCATCGTCATGGCGACCCACAGCGTCGATCTGGTGCCCCTGTTTCTCCACCGGCTCCACATCCTGAGTCGGGGGCGGATCGTTCGCGGCGGGCCGCCCGAGGAGGTCTTCACCGCCCCGGCCGAGATGGAGAGCGTCAAGCTGCGGCTTCCCCACATAGCCGAGCTCATCCACCGCCTGAAGCACGAAGATGGTGTCCCGTTCCGGCGCACGCCTCTCACCATCGGCGAGGCCCGGCGGGACATCATGGAATTGATTGAAACCACAAGGAGTTGACATGAAGACTGCTATACTGTTGATGGCCCACGGCAGCCGCATCCCCGAGGCGAACGGCGCCGTGCGGGAGATTGCCGTCATGGTGAAGGAAATGACCGGATTCGAGATCGTGGAGGTATCGTTCCGGGAGCAGCACCTGCCGAACATCCAGCAGGGGATCGATGCCTGCGTGGCCCAAGGCGCGGAGCGGGTTCTGCTGATGCCCTACTTCCTCTTCGTGGGTGCCCACGTGCAGGAGGACCTCCCCGAGGAGATGGCCGAGGCCCGCACCCGTTACCCTGCCGTGGAGTTCGCCATGGGAGGGCATCTGGGCGTGCACCGCAAGCTGGCCGAGGTGGCGGCGGACCGGATCGCCGAAGCCCTCGCCGCCACGGGGTGGCGCTGATGTCGGTCCACCTCCGCCCCGAGGAGATCGAGGCCGAGTCGTTCCGGATCATCGATGCCGAAGCGGGCTCCCACTCCTGGGGGCCGGACCAGTGGCCGGTGGTGCGCCGCGCCATCCATACCTCCGCCGATTTCGACTATGCCGGAGCATGGCCTTCTCCCCCGACGCCGTGCCGCGCGCCCTGGCCGCGCTCAAGGCGGGAAGAGGCATCGTCACCGACACCACCATGGCCCTGTCGGGCATTGCCAAGCCTCGCCTGGAGCGATTCGGCATCTCCGTCTCCTGTTTCGTGGCCGACCCCGACGTGGCGCGCCGGGCCCGGGAGCAGGGGATCACCCGCTCCATCCTGGCTCTGCGTGCGGGGGCGTCGGACCGGGGCAACGGCATCTTCGTCATCGGCAACGCACCCACGGCCCTCTTCGAGCTGATCCGCCTGGTGCGGGAGGAGGGTCTGCGCCCCGACCTGGTGGTGGGCTTGCCGGTGGGGTTCGTTGGGGCCGCCGAGAGCAAGGAGGCGCTCCTGGCCCTGGAGCATGAGGTCCCGGAAGTCCCCTTCATTACCAACCGGGGGCGCAAGGGGGGGTCCAACGTGGCGGCGGCGGTGGTGAACGCCCTGCTCATCCTGGCTCTGGAGGGGTAATGCGCAAAGCCAACAAGCGAATCACCGATTTCGGCGTCATCCGCCGGATGCTCGACACCTGCCACGTGGGGCGGCTCGGCACCCTGGGCGCCGACGGCTGGCCCCGGATCAAGCCCCTCAACTTTGCCTGGCACGAGGGACGGATCTATTTCCACTGCGCCCTGGAAGGGAGAAGCTCGACGATATCCGCCACGAGGACCGGGTCTGCTTCGAGGTGGACCTGCCCATCGCCTATGTGCAGGGAACGACGGAGACCCCCTGTCGGGCCGAGTATCTCTACCGCAGCGTGATCATGCGGGGCAGGGCGCGGCTGGTTGAGGAGCCGGCCGAGAAGGTGCTGGCCTTGGACGCTCTCATGCGCAAATACCAGCCCGGCGGCACCTGGGGTTCCTACCCGGAGGAAAAGCTGGCCATCACCGTTATCGTGCGGATCGACGTGGAGGAAGTGGTGGGCAAGGAAGAGCTGGGCAAGGGCGAGCTGCGGGAACGGGCCCTGGCCATGCTGGCGTCGGGCGCTCCCCTGCCGGCGGTCCTGGGGTAGGGTGGCCGTGTCCGGCCGGGAGCTTCGCCACGGCTACACCACCGGTGCCTGCGCCGCTGCCGCTGCTGCCGGAGCGGCCCGGATGCTCCGGCGCCAGGAACTGGCGGACGAGGCCGAGATCGTCCTCCCCCGGGGGGAACGGGTGGCCTTTCGTCTCCACGGCCAGGAGTTTACCGAAACCTGGGCCACCTGCCACGTGGTGAAGGATGCCGGCGACGACCCGGACGTGACCAACGGCGCCGAAATCCACGTTACCGTCCGGCGCGAGCCCCTCAACCGGCCCGCCGCCCGGACCATGGTCTTTGTCACCGGCGGCCGCGGGGTGGGGACGATGACCAAGCCGGGGCTTGCCGTGCCGGTGGGTGAGCCTGCCATCAACCCCGTGCCCATGCGCATGATCACCGAGGCGGTCAAGGCCGAGTTCTCGGTGGCCTGCCTTCCCCAGATCCTCACGGTCACCGTCTCCATTCCCAATGGCGAAGAACTGGCGCAAAAGACCCTCAATGCCCGGCTGGGCATCGTGGGGGGGCTCTCCATCCTCGGCACCACCGGCATCGTCCGGCCCATCTCGGCCAAGGCCTGGACCGACACCCTCGACGCCGCCATCGACGTGGCCCTGGCCTGCGGCTGCCGGACCCTGGTCCTCTCCACCGGCCGGACGAGCGAGCTGGTGGCCCAGGGGGCCCTGGCCGGGAAACCCTTGCCGGAAGAGGCCTATGTGATGATGGGGGATCATGTGGGATACGCGCTCCGGGCCTGTGTGCGCAAGGGGGTGGAGGAGGCGGTTCTCGCGGGACAGTTTGCCAAGCTCCTGAAGATCGCCTGCGGCCACGAGCAGACCCATGTTTCCTCCTCCGAGCTGGACCTGCGGCTGCTGGCCGAATGGATTGACGCCACCCCTGCCGCCTCGCATCTGGCGCCGCTCGTTGTGGGCGCCAACACGGCCCGGCAGGTGCTGGAGGCGTCGGGCAACGACCCCGCCCTCATGGAGCTGGTCTGCGGCCGGGCCCGGGAAGCGGCCCGGCTGCTGGCTCCTTCCCTGCGCATCAAGGTTTTGCTGGCGGGCTACGATTCAACGGTGCTATATTTCGGGTAAAATATTCGCCCTGTCCTGCAATTTGCCATAAAGGGGGTTTCTCCATGCCTCATCAGAAAATCTATCTCGTCGGCGCCGGCATCGAAGGGTGGGAGGGGTTCGGCTCCAAGGCCCTGGAAGTCATCAACGAGGCCGAGGTTCTCATCGGTCACCGGCGTCACCTGGACACCTTTCCCGAGTTCAAGGGGAAGAAGCAGGAACTGGGCGACCTCTCCATCCTTCTGGAGCAACTGAAAAATACCGACAAGCGGACTGTCGTCCTTGGCTCCGGGGACCCCAACTTTTTCGGCATCGCCCGCTTTCTGCTCCGCAATCTCTCCAAGGACCGGATCGAGATCTTTCCCAACGTGACGAGCGTCCAATACGCTTTCGCCCGGATCAAGGAGCCCTGGGACGACGCCATCTTCGTCTCGGTGCACGGCCGGGGTCTCAAGCCCGCCGTGGACCGGATCGTGGCCGCCGAGAAGGTGGCGGTCCTCACCGACAAGGTCAATACCCCCGCAGCCATCGCCCGCGAACTGATCGAGCGCGGTGCCGAGGGGTACGAGGCGTGGCTCTGCGAGGACATGGGAACGCCGGCCGAGAAGTTCACCCGCACCGATGTGAAGGGGCTGCTGGACATTACCGCCTCGGAACTCAACATCCTCATCCTCGTGAAGGCGTGGGAACCCCAACTGGCCCAGTACCCGGTCATGGGCATCGCGGACGACGAGTTCGCCACGGCCAAGAAGCTGATCACCAAGCAGGAGGTGCGGGCCGTCACCCTGGCCAAGCTCCGGCTCCAGGACGACCTGGTCATGTGGGACATCGGCGCGGGCAGCGGCTCGGTATCCATCGAGGCGTCCAACCTCATGCCCAACGGCCGGCTCTTCGCCCTGGAGCGCAATCCCCAGTACGTGACCTTCCTGCGGGAGAACCTGAAGAAATTCGTGGCCCGCAACGTGGTGCTGGTGGAGGCGTTCGCCCCCGAGGGGCTCGATGACCTGCCCGACCCCGACCGGGTCTTCATCGGCGGCTCCGGCGGCATGCTGGAGGAGATCATCGAGGCCGTGGACCGCCGGCTCAAGCCCGAGGGGGTCATCGTCCTCAACGCCGTGACCCTGGATACCCTCACCAAGGCGGTGGAGTTCCTGGAAGACCACGGCTACCTGGTGGAGGTGGCGTGCGTCAACGTGGCCAAGACCCGGGGGCTCACCGAGTACAAGATGTTCGAGGCCCAGAACCCGGTCTACATCATCTCGGCATGGAAAGGCGAAGAATGAGCGGTTTCGCCAAAATTTACGCCGTCGGGGTCGGCCCCGGCGACCCGGAACTCCTGACCCGGAAGGCCGAGCGGATCATCCGCTCGGCCGATGTCATCTGTGCCCCCACCGGCGCCGCCGATGCCGCCAGCTATGCCCTCTCCATCGTTGAGGATCTCATCGATCCCTCCCGCCAGGAGGTGCTGCCCCTGGTCTTTCCCATGCGCAAGGACCAGGAGGGGCTCGACGCCTTCTGGGAAGAGGCTGCCGCCCAGGTGGCCGAGCGGGTCCGGCACGGCAGGGATGTGGCGTTCATAACCATCGGCGATCCGTTTCTCTACTCCACGTTCCTCTACCTCTACCGCATCTTCCGGGAGCGCTATCCGGAACTATCCGTTGAGATCGTACCGGGAATTTCCAGCATTACTGCCGCTGCCGCGGTTGCCGGTGTACCCCTGGGGATGGCTGCCGAGCGGATCGCCATCCTCCCCACCACCTACGAGGATGCGGAACTGCGCGAAACCTTCGCCCGGTACGACACCGTGGTCCTCATGAAGGTCAACCGCGTCTTCGACCGGGTCTACGCCCTGTTGAAGGAGCTGGGGCTGGAGCGGTGCGGGGTCTTCGTGCGCCGGGTCGGCTCCGCCGACGAGGAGGTGGTGTTCGATCTGGAGAGGCTCGTGGGGGAGAAGCTCGACTACCTGTCGCTGCTGATTGTGAGGAAGTAGCACCGAACGCCATTGGAAAGGTTGTCCCCCGTGTCATTTGTCGCTGATAACCCCATTGTCCACTTCGTCGGTGCCGGCCCCGGCGATGCCGAACTGATCACCGTGAAGGGTGCCCGGCTCCTGCGGGAGGCCCAGGTGGTGGTCTATGCCGGGAGTCTGGTGGACCGCGAACTGGTCCGCACCTACGCCCCCGACGCCGAGGTGCATGACTCCGCCGCCCTGACCCTGGAGGAGACCACGGCGCTCCTGGCCCGGGCCGTGGCCGACGGCCGGCGGGCCGTGCGCCTCCACACCGGCGACCCCTCCGTCTACGGGGCCATCCAGGAGCAGATGGCGGAACTGGATCGGCTCGGCATCGGCTACGGGGTGGTTCCCGGCGTCACGAGCGCCTTTGCCGCAGCGGCATCCCTGAAGCAGGAGCTGACCCTGCCGGAGGTGTCCCAGACGGTCATCATCACCCGGCTGGCCGGTCGGACCCCGGTGCCCGAGCGGGAGCGGCTGGCGGAGATCGCCCGGATCGGGGCAACGCTCGTCATCTACCTGTCGGTCGGCATGATCGAGCAGGTGGTGGCGGAACTCCTCCAGGGGGCCTACACGCCGGCCACTCCGGCGGCGGTGGTGTCCCGGGCATCCTGGCCCGACGAGCAGGCTGTGGAGGGAACCCTTGCCGACGTCGCCGACAAGGTGCGGAGCGCCGGCATCGGCAAACAGGCGATCATCCTCGTGGGGGACGTGCTGAAGGCGCGGCGGGAAGGGCTGAAGGCCCGGTCGCTCCTCTACGACGGCGGATTCTCGCACGAGTTCCGCACGGGGATTATCACGTAGCATTCCCCGCGGCAAAGGAGGTCAGGCGTCATGCGCATCGCCATCATCGCCATAACCCGCAACGGTGCCCGGCTCGGTGCCCAGTTGCGGGAGGGACTGGGCACCGCTGACCTCCACGTGCTCCAGAAGTTCGCTGGCCAGGCCGGGAAGGGGGCCGTGCCGTTTGCCGGGGATTTGAAAGGGCTTGTGGCGCGCCTCTGGCCGGACGTGAAGGGCTTCGTCTTCATCATGGCGGCGGGCATCGTGGTGCGGATGATCGCGCCGCTCCTGGAGGCGAAGGACAGGGATCCGGCAGTGGTGGTCATGGACGAAGGGGGGCGGTTCGCCGTGTCGCTCCTTTCCGGCCACCTGGGCGGGGCCAACGAACTGGCCTGCCGCTGCGCCCACGTCACCGGGGCCCGCGAGGTGATCACCACCGCCACCGATGCAAACGGCCTCCCCTCCTTCGACCTGCTCGCCAAGGAGGCGGGCTGGGCCATCGAGGACCTTTCCCGTATCAAGACGCTGAACGCCTGGTGCTGGAGGGGGAGGAAATCGCCGTGGTGGACCCGACGGACCGGGTCAGGAGCTACTTCCGCGGCAAGGCTCGGCTCACGTTCCACGATACCTTTGTGCAGGCCCTCCAGAGTGGCGCCAAGGGATTCGTCTTCGCCACCAATCGCCGGCTGCCGCCCCAATCGCAGTCCGACGCCCTGCTGATCCTCCGCCCCCGGAACCTGGCCCTGGGGATCGGCTGTAACAGCGGGACCCCGGCCGAGGAGATCGAAGAGGTCGTCACGGTCCAGTTCAAGCGCCTCTTTCTCGCCCTCAAGAGCGTGGCGGTCATCGGCTCGGCCATGGCCAAGCGCGGCGAAGAGGGGCTGCTCCGGTTTGCCGCGCGCCACGGCATCGAGCTCCGGTTCTACGAGAGCGAGGAGTTGAACGGCGTGGCCGTACCGTCGCCCCCTTCAGCCCACGCCCTGGAGGCCATCGGTGCCGCCGGTGTGGCCGAGCCGTCGGCGGTGCTCGCGTCCAACGGGGGGAGCCTTCTGCTCAAGAAGGTCAAGAGCGGCAACGTGACCCTGGCCATAGCTGAAATCGCCTGATACGAGGTTTGTGATGTCCATACTCTACGTCGTCGGGATCGGTCCCGGCGACCTCGACCATATGACGTTCCACGCCACCGAAGCCATCGAGCGGGCCCAGGTGGTGGTGGGCTACAAAACCTACCTGGGGTTCATCGAGCCACTGCTTGACGGCAAGGAGGTTGTCTCCTCGGGGATGATGAAGGAGGTCGACCGCTGCCGCGAGGCCCTGGACGCCGCTGCTGCGGGGAAGACCGTGGCGCTCGTCTCCAGCGGCGACGCGGGGGTCTACGGCATGGCCGGCCTGGCCATGGAGCTTGCGGCAGCAATGACGGCCCCTCCCGAGATCGTGGTGGTGCCGGGGGTGTCGGCGGTGCAGGCGGCGGCTTCCGTCCTCGGCGCACCGCTGATGCACGACTTTGCGGTCATCTCCCTGTCGGATCTCCTGACCCCCTGGGATGCCATCGAGCGCCGGCTCGTGGCCGCCGCGGCAGCCGATTTCGTGGTTGCCCTCTACAACCCCCGGAGCAAGGGGCGGGTCACGCAGATCGAGGAGGCACGGACGATCCTGCTGGCGGCCCGCGCCTCCACCACGCCGGTGGGCATCGTCCGCAACGCCTGCCGTGGGGGGGAGTCCCGGGTGGTGACCACCCTGGCGGCAATGCTCGACCATGAGATCGACATGTTTTCCCTGGTCATCATCGGCAACTCCGCCACCTTCGTGGACCGGGAGGGCCGGATGGTGACGCCGCGGGGCTACAAGGCCGGGACCGGGGGCCAGGGGCCGGGGGCCGGGGAAACGCAAAAGAACTCAGTCGATGGGCATGTTGCAGATTCTCCGTCTCGGATTCTGGATTCCCGGTCCCCGATTTCACATTCCCGGTCCCTGATGATCGTCGGCACTGCCTCCGACGTGGGGAAGTCGATCATTACGGCCGGTATCTGCCGCATCATGAAAAACCGGGGCTTCTCCGTGGCGCCGTTCAAGTCCCAGAACATGGCCCTCAACTCGGCCGTTACACCGGAAGGCGGGGAGATCGGCCGGGCCCAGGCGGTGCAGGCGGAGGCCTGCGGCATCGAGCCCCACACCGACATGAACCCCGTACTGCTGAAGCCGACCACCGACTGCGGCAGCCAGGTGATCGTCCAGGGGGCGGTGGTGGGGAACATGACGGTCCGGGAATACAACGACTACAAGCCCAGCGCCTTCGAAAAGGTGCGCGAGAGCTTCGGGCGGCTCGCCGCCGCCCACGACCTGGTGGTGATCGAGGGGGCCGGCAGCATCGCCGAGATCAACCTGAAGCGTCACGATATCGCCAACCTGAAGGTGGCGGAGATGGCCGGCTGCAAAGCCGTGCTGGTGGCAGACATTGACCGGGGCGGCGTGTTCGCCCAGATCGTCGGCACCCTGGAGTTGCTTGACCCGGTTGAGCGCGAGCGGATCGCCGGCGTGGTCATCAACAAGTTCCGGGGCGATGCGTCGCTCCTGGCGCCGGGCATCGGCTTCATCGAGGAGCGGACCGGTGTGCCGGTTTTGGGCGTGGTGCCCTGCTTCAGCGGCTTCCGTCTCCCCGAGGAAGACAGCGTGGCCCTGGAAAAGCGGAAAGCGGAAAACGGCGATCGGGATCCGGCGGCAGAGCGGCTGAACATCGGCGTGGTGAAGCTGTCGCGCATCTCCAACTACACCGATTTCGACGCCCTGGAGGCGGAGCCGGATGTCCGGCTCACGTACGTGGAGGGTGAAGAGCACCTGCGGGGGCTCGATCTCCTCGTTATCCCGGGGAGCAAGGCAACCACGGCCGATCTCTTCTTTCTCATGGAGCAGGGGCTGTTCCCGGCGATCAAGTCGTTCACCGGCCCCATCGTCGGCATCTGCGGCGGGTACCAGATGCTCGGCAAGCGGGTTGCCGATCCCCACGCCGTGGAGTCGGACATTCGCGAGGCCGAAGGGCTCGGGCTCCTGGACGTGGTCACGGTGATGCTGGAGCAGAAGTCCACCCATCGGGCCGCGGCAGAACTGCTGCCGTCGGGGTTTCTGGTGGCGCCCCGCTGCCGGGGGGAGCTGGCCGGCTATGAAATCCACCTGGGAGAGACGATCCTCGGTCCGTCGGCCCGCCCCTTTGCCCGGATCACGAGCCGTTCCGGCGCGCCCGTGGAGGTGCTTGACGGCGCCGTCTCCAGTGACGGCCGGGTGTTCGGCACCTATCTTCACGGCATCTTCGACAATGCCGTGTTCCGTACCTCGTTCCTCAACCGGCTGCGCAAGGCAAAGGGGCTGGCGGAGCGCCGGCCCGGGCAGGGGGGCGACGATCCCTTCAACTTGCTTGCCGCGCACCTGGAGAAGCATTTGGACATTGACCGCATGCTGGAACTCTGCGGCCTCGGCGGGACGTTGCCGGAGTAGTGGTCTTTTCAGAGGAGATTTCCCGTGACCATCAAACGGAAGGTGCAAACCGTCATCATTTTGATCGTGCTGCACGTCGCAGTGTTCGTGGGATATCTGTTCCATTCGTCGGCCCAGGTCCATACGCGGGTGCGCCATCTCATCCCGGCGGTCGAATACCTGAGGGGCATTGCCCTGGCCCGGGCCGGCATGATCCAGCAGATGAAGGAAGTGGTCGACTACCTGGCCATCTCCGATCCCGCTGCCCGGGATGAATTCCGCAAGGGCGGGAAGTTGACCGATGAGGCACTTGCCGTCTGGATCGATGCCATCAAGGCGCAGAAATCCCTGGGCGTTACCGGAGAGGATGACGATCTGAGGCTGGTCCAGATGGTGCAGAACCACCACGCCTCGTGGGTCCGCACGGCCGAGTGGTTCTTTGAACTCCAGGACACGGGCCGCGGCGCCGAGGCGATGGCATTGTTCCGCGACCGGCTCGAGCCCTATTTCGATCGGGAAGTGCTCCTGCCCGTGGACAAGGCCCTCGATGACGGGGCGGTGGAGGTGCACGTCGCCTTCCACGATCTGCTGATGGCCGTGGGGCGGATTCCCTGGATGTCCGCGGAGGGGACCCGGAACATCGAGCGGGGCGAGGCGGCCCTGGATGGCTTCCTTGCCGCAAATCACCTGCTGTTCGAGGTGACCGGCCAGCTCAAGGAGTTGATGAAGTATCTGCTCAACCAGCGCCAGGGCATCGAGACCGACCTCTCGCGGCTGGACTGGCAGGCCGGCCACGCCCTGGAGAACTTCCGGCAGCAGATGTGGCGGCTGGCGCGCCAGGGCGACCCGACGGCATTAACGGACGCCGAGACCGTCACGCGGAGCTTCCAGGAACTGACCGGGCTCATGCACCAGGCCGTGGCGCTCAAAAAGGCGGGCCGCGGGCATGAGGCGGTGGCCCTGGCCAACTCCCGCATGGAAACGGTCCTGTACAAGACGCTCATGCCCATCATTTCCCGGTCGCTGGATTCGGGCAGCGCCCGGATGCTCACCCTGACCGCCGCGGCCCGCTGGCAGGGGGTCCTGGCGGTATCGCTCTTCCTCGTGATGGCGGTAAGCCTCATTCTCGGCACGAGCCGATCCATTCTCCGGGCACTGGATTCACTCATGAACGGTACTTCGGCCATTACCGAAGGAGACTTCTCCCACCGGCTCGATGCCCGGCGCTCGGACGAACTGGGTGCCCTTGCCGTCTCCTTCAACACCATGGTGGAACGCCTGCAGGAGTCCCGCCGGGACCTGGACTCGTTCGCCCGGCTTCTGGAGCAGCGGGTGTACGAGCGGACCGTTCAGTTGGAAGAGGCGAACGAGGACCTGAGGCAATTCAGTTCGTCCCTGAGCCACGATATTCGGACACCCCTGTCGGGCATCACCGGCTACGTGCAACTGGCGCGCGCCGAATGCAACGGCACCGAGAGCGAGTTGCTGGCGGAGTTATTCACGGCCATCGAGTTCGCTGCGGCCAGGATGAACACCCTTGTCGACGCGCAGCTCGCCCTTGCCCGCGCCACCTGTCAGGAGCTGAGCTTCGAGCAGGTGGACATGGCGGAAATTGGCCGGACCGTGATAGATAATCTCCAGTTCGCCGAGCCGCAACGGAAGGTGACCTTCCACGTGACGGGGGATCTGGCCGTGGATGGGGATGCGGACCTGCTGGGTCTTGCGGTGGAGAACCTGCTCAGCAACGCGTGGAAGTACACGGCCCTCAGGGACGAGGCCGTCATCGAGTTCGGGTCCCGGGACGAGGGGGAGCGGCGGATTTACTTTGTCCGCGACAACGGTGCGGGCTTCGATCCCGAGGAGATCAATCGCCTCTTCCGGCCCTTCAGCCGGCTGCATGGGGCTGAGCAGTTCCCGGGAACCGGCGTCGGACTCGCCACCGTGGCGCGGGTGATCCGCCGGCACGGCGGCCGCACCTGGCCGATGGGGCCGTGGATCGGGGCGCCACGTTCTTCTTTACGCTCAACGAGGCGCCGCTGCCGGTGGTTGTGCCGCCGCGGCCGGAGGAGAGCGCGTGACCGGACCCGACCGGGCGGCCCTCCTGGTCCTTGCCGCCCTTGTTCTCGACTGGCTGCTGGGCGATCCCCGCTGGCTCCCCCATCCGGTGGTGGCCGTGGGCAGGCTCGTGACCTCCCTTGAACGGCAACTCCGCCGCCGGGTGGCCAACGAGCGGGCCGCCGGCGTGATTCTGCTGGTGCTGACCGTGGGGATCGCCGGGGGGACCGCCTGGGTGCTCGGCCTGGGCGCCGGGCTGGTGCACCCCGTGGCCGGGTTCGTGGTGGAGGCGCTGTTGGGCTGGACCTGCCTGGCTGCCCGGTCGCTCCACGGGGAGTCAAAGCTCGTGGCGGACGCCCTGGCCGCCGGTGATCTTGCCGGGGCTCGCCATTTCCTGTCCCGCATCGTCGGCCGCGACACTGCGGAGCTCGCCGAGCCGGAGATCTGGCGCGGTGCCGTGGAAACCGTGGCCGAAAACACCTCCGACGGCGTCATCGCGCCCCTGTTCTGGTTCATGGTCGGCGGTGCCCCGCTGGCGCTCGCCTACAAGGCGGTCAACACCCTCGATTCCATGGTTGGATACAAAAGCGAGCGATATCTCCGTTTCGGCTGGGCTTCGGCACGGTTCGACGATCTGGTGAACCTGCTGCCGGCCAGGATCACCGGCCTGCTCATGGTGCTGTCCGCCCCGCTGGCGGGGCTTTCCGGGCCGGGCGCCTGGCGGATCATGCGCCGGGACGGCCGCAACCATTCCTCTCCCAACGCCGGCATCCCCGAGGCGGCCGCGGCCGGAGCCCTTGGGGTGCGCCTCGGCGGCATGAATGTCTACTGTGGCCGGCCCGTGGCGAAACCGACCATCGGCGATCCCCTGAACCCCCTCGATCGCGCGGCATGGCGCGGCGCCGTCCGGCTCATGTACGGCTCCGAGATACTGCTGACGGCGTTCATGCTGTGTTACCTCATTTTCCTGGAGCGACCGTGACGAGCACCTTCGATCATGGCGGCACGGTTTTCGCCGTGGCCCGCGAACTCGGCCTCCGGCCGGAGGATCTTCTGGATTTCTCCGCCAGCATCAATCCCCTGGGGCCGGCTCCGGGGGTGCGGGAGGCGGTGACGGCGGCCTTCGACCGGCTGGTCCACTATCCCGACAGCCAGGCGGCCGAGCTGCGGGAGGCTCTGGCCCGTCACCACGGGCTTCCGGCCGAGTGCATCTGTGTCGCCAACGGCTCCACCGAGCTCATCTACTTGGTGCCGCGCCTCGTGGGAGGCAGGCGGGGCCTGGTGGTGGCGCCGCCGTTTTCGGAGTACGCCAGGAGCCTGGCCCGCGCCGGCTGGGAGGTGGGCTACCTGGACCTGGCGCCGGAGGATGGGTTCGCCCTGGCGCCGGCCCTCCTCGACCAACGGCTGGCCGAAGGGTGGGACCTCCTCGTCCTGGCCAATCCGGGCAATCCCACCGGCAGCCTCATCCCCCGTGACGACATGGCCGCGATCCACCGGTTGTGCCGAGCCCGCGGCACCGTTCTGGTGGTGGACGAGGCCTTCATGGACTTCCGGGAGGAGGAATCGGTGACGGGGTATGTGGCCCGCCAGGGGGGTGGCGTCGTGCTCCGCTCCCTGACCAAGTTTCACGCCATCCCCGGCCTGCGCCTCGGCTTCGCCGTGGCGGCTCCGGAGGATGCGGCCCGGCTGGCGGAGCTGCGGGCCCCCTGGAGCGTCAACACCCTGGCCCAGGCGGCGGGGCTCGCCACCCTGGCGGATGGGGAGTACGCGGCACGAACGCGGAGGCTGATCGAAGAGGAGCGGGCGGTTCTGGCGGCGGGGCTTGCCGCCATTCCCGGGGTGCGGGTCTATCCGTCCGCGGCCAATTACCTGCTGGCGGAACTGACGGCCGGACCCCCGGTGCCGGCGCTGGCCGCAGCCCTGCTGCGGCAACGGATCCTGATCCGGGACTGCTCCTCGTTCCGGGGGCTGGGCGACCGCTTCTTCCGGGTCGCGGTCCGGTCGCGCGCCGACAATGAGCGCCTTCTGGCGGCTTGTGCCGCGGTCCTTGCCCGGACCATGTGAGCGGGGACAGGCAGGGGTGCGGGAATCAGGCCTTGCCGCCGCTGCGGAGGACCACTACCCGGCAGGCGGGAAGGGAGAGCTTCAGACGGTCGATGCCCTGTTCGGTGACCGGGGCGTTGCAGAGGGTGACGGAACGGAGGCGGGGAAGGTGCCTGAGGACCATGAGTCCTGCGTCGCTGACCGAGGTGTCGTAGAGGTACAGGCGCTCCAGTCCCTTCAGCTTCTGCAGGTGGGCCAGTCCTTTGCCGGAGATTCCGGCACCGTAGAGGTAGACTTCCTCGATGCCGATGAGCCTCAACAGGTGAGTGAGGTCGTCGTCGCCGGCGCCGTAGAGGAAGCAGGCCTGGAGGTCGTGGGGCGCCAGGGTGCCGAGCAGGTCGAGGTCGCCGGTGTTCCCCTCCCGCACATCGAGGCGCAGGGCCTTGCCCGTTGGGACCGCCACATCGCCCATGGCTTCGCCGAGGCGCTTCCAGTCCAGGAAACTCCCCGAGTGCAGATCACGTACGTAGAGCACGCCGAGGCTGCGATCGGCCGGGAAGCGGACGGTGCGCAGGGGCGCCTGGGCCGCGTGGCCCGACTCCGGCGGCGTGTCGCTCCGGGGGCTGACCTGGCTGACCTCGTTCAACTGCCGGCATGCGGCAAGGATTTCCGCATCCAGTTTCGCCGCCATCTCGGCGATGATGTCGCGCCCGCGCCAGCGGGCCTCCTGCACCCGCTGGACCAGGCGGTAGATGTCGCTGTTGCGCAGTGTTGCCGTTTCCCGCTCCACTGCCCTGATCCGGCCGATCACTCGTGCGATTCGCCGGTTCACCAGCGCCAGTTGCCCAGCCATTCCCACGACCACGGCCATCTCTGGGCCGGCCTCCCACTCCTCCATGATGGCGTGGAGCGTCACCCGGTCCTCCTCGGCGTAGGCCCTGTTCGCCTCGGCCATGAGCTTCTGCCGCAGTCGCCGGTTTTCGTCGTTTTCGGCCAGGTCGGGATGGATCGCCTTGGCGACCCGCCGGTACACGTCCCGCAGGCTTTCGCCGA
The DNA here is from genome assembly GCA_001628815.1 of Geobacter anodireducens. Classification (NCBI taxonomy): domain Bacteria; kingdom Pseudomonadati; phylum Thermodesulfobacteriota; class Desulfuromonadia; order Geobacterales; family Geobacteraceae; genus Geobacter; species Geobacter anodireducens. Next base: position 3,060,474 of record CP014963.1, on the reverse strand, counting down.
GCCCCGACTCCACGGTTACGGGCTTTACCCGGGGGATTTCCGTTTCCGTCTCCCCACCGCGCTCCCCGAACCGGCACTCTTCGCGGAACCCGGCTCGCTCGCCCCCAGCCGTCCGGTCTTCCCCCGCGGCCATGGCAGCCTGTCGGCGGGCCCGTGACAGCTCGGCCTTCAACTGGTCCAGTTCGCTGATCCGGTCGGCCATCGTGTTGGCGTAAAACTGCTCGAACTCCCGAATCTCTTCCCTTAGATCCTCCAGGTCGTGCTCCAGCCTGGACAGGCGGCGCTCCAGGGCGTGGAACTCCCGCCGCCTGCGTTCAAGCTCCTGTTCGTCCGGGGGTGTTGTGCGATGGTAGCCAGTTCTCATGGAATATCGGGGGTCAGGGAGTGAACAGGGCCCGCTGGATGTCAGGAGGCAGTTCCGACGCGGGGCCGGAGCCGTAGCGCTCCCGCTCCCAGAGGAAGAGGCCCGTGGTTTCGTCGTGCACCCGCACCAACGGCGGGCCGGCGAGGGGGATAATGGCATATTCCGCGGCAAAGACCGTGCATCCTGCCACGGCATGCCCTCCGGTCATCGCTCCTTCCCGGTCGGCCAGGGAAAGGTGGAGGTGGACAAAGGGGGTGTCGTCCTTGAGCGAGATATTGCCGAGCCCTGCCGCGATCTCCAGGGGGGTGTCGAGGGAAAACTCCCGGTAGCGCCGGGCCCACTGGTCGTAGAAGGAGAGCCTTGCGCGCTCCAGGGAACCGATGACCTGAATGATGCCGGCCTTGACGCCACCCTCCACGGCTGCGGCCGTCAGCCCGCCCAGCAGGTCACCTTTGTGGGGAAGTCTGCCGATGAGCATGGGACCTCGCTTTCCGTCGGCATCCACGCGCCCGGAATCCCCGCCGGCGCGACCGACAGGGGCACTGTAGCCCATCTGTTTCCCCGAGTCAACGGAGGGATTTCCCCTCTTGACAAACAGCGGCACGGGGGTATTTTAAATGGAAATGATTTCTGTTTGGCGGGAAACCTCCTGATCCATGAAGCACTTTGACGATCTTCTCAGGACCCTCAATCTCCGTATCACCCCCAAGCGGCGTGCAGTGCTCGACATCCTTGCCGGGGAGGGGGGGTATGCGAGTCCCGAGGAAATCTGGCGCAAGCTCAAGCTCCGTTTCGGCCGGGTGGGGCTCCCCACGGTCTACCGGAATCTGGAGGAACTGGCCGCCGGCGGGGTGATAACCACCATCATTCATCCGAACCGGCAGCTCTACTACTATTACTGCGACCGCCGCGAGCACCACCACCACTTCGTCTGCCTCTCGTGCCGGCGGGTGGAGGACGTTGACGTCTGCGTCCTGCCGGACCTGGAGAAACTCGTGGCCGGGCGGGTCGTGTCGCACATCTTCCAGGCCAACGGCTATTGCCGCGAGTGCCTGGCGCGGCAGCAGGAGGGATGAGAAATGGGAAGCGTGCGTATCCTGGCGCTGGGGGCGGCGTGCGCCCTGGCGATCGTTCTGGTCGGATGCTCGAAAAGGGATGACGGCGGGACTCCGCGGCTCGCGCCGGCATGTCGGTGGTGACGACGCTTTTCCCGCTCTATGATTTTGCCCGCAACGTGGCTGGCGACCGGGCCGATGTGACGCTCCTCCTGCCGCCGGGGATGGAGCCCCACAGTTTCGAGCCCCGGCCCGAGGATATCGTGCGTGTGAGCCGGGCGCGCGTCTTCGTCTATACGAACCGCATCATGGAGCCCTGGGCCGCGGACATCCTCAAGGGGGTCGGGGGGGGCGGACCCCTGGTGGTGGATGCGAGCCGCGGCGCCCGCCTGCTTCCCGCCGCGGAGAATCACGACCATGGGGGTCATCGCGACGGGGAACACGATGAGGCGCGGATGGACCCTCACCTCTGGCTCGATTTCGCCAACGCCCAGCGGATGGTGGACAACATCGCCGCAGGGATGGCGGAGCGCGACCCGGCCAACCGGGAGGCCTACCTGGCCAATGCCGCCGCCTACAAGGCAAAGCTGGCCGATCTGGACGAACGCTACCGCCGGGGGCTCGCGTCCTGTTCTTCGCGGGTCGTGGTCCATGGGGGTCACTTCGCCTTCGGCTACCTTGCCGACCGTTACGGCCTGCGCTACGAGGCCGCCTTTGCCGCCTCCGCCGACGCGGAACCGACTCCGGCCAAGCTGGCGGCGCTGGTGAAGCGGATCCGCGCGGAAGGGGTCCGCACCATCTATACCGAGGAGCTCATCGATCCCCGCACCGCGGAGACCATCGCCCGGGAGACGGGGGCGGCCATCCTGCCGCTCCACGGCGCCCACACCGTGAGCCGCGATGACTTGGCGCGGGGGGTCACGTTCATGTCACTCATGGAAAAGAACCTGGAGAATCTGCGAAAGGGGCTTCAATGCCGGTAGATGCGGTTGCGGTCACGGGGGTGACGCTGGGATACCAGGGGGCCGAGGCGCTGACCGACGTCTCCTTTGCCGTGGCGGCGGGGGACTACGTCGGCATCGTGGGGCCCAACGGATCGGGGAAGAGTACCCTCATCCGCTGCATCCTGGGGCTCGCCCGTCCCGACCGGGGCGAGATTCGCCTCTTCGGCACTCCCCTGGCCGGTTTCGACCAGTGGCAGCGGGTTGGCTACCTTCCCCAGGGGCTCCAGTATTTCAACCCCCACTTTCCGGCTACCGTGGCCGAGGTGGTGGGGCTCGGCCTGCTGGCGGGCCGCCGTTTTCCCCGCCGCCCCCGTTCCGGCGACGGGGCTGCGGTGACCCACGCCCTGGAACTCATGGGAATCGATTCCATACGGGACCGGCTGGTGGGAGAGCTGTCCGGCGGGCTGCGGCAGCGGGTGCTCCTGGCCCGGGCCCTGGTCAGCGGACCCGAGCTGCTGGTCCTGGACGAGCCGACCACGGCCCTGGACCCGGAGACGCGGGAGAGCTTTTACCAGACCATCCGCGACCTGAACCGTTCCCGGGGCACCACCGTCATTCTGGTGACCCACGACAGCGGCACCATCGGCAGCCATGCCTCCCGTTTCCTCTACCTGGACAAGCGGGTGGTCTTCTACGGCGGGTTCGACGAATTCTGCGGCTCCCAGGCCATGTCCGACTTTTTCGGCATCCACTCCCAGCACCTCATCTGCCACCGGCACTGAGGGGGCGGTTTCCATGACGTTTCTCGACATCTTCCAGTACGGGTTTCTCCTGCGGGCCATGGCCGCCGGCTCGCTTATCGCGGCGCTCTGCGCCATTCTGGGCATTTTCCTGGTGCTGCGCCGCCTGTCGCTGATCGGCGACGGGCTTGCCCACGTGACCTTCGGGAGCGTGGCCCTTTCGCTCTTTTTCCGCCTGCCGTCGGTCCACGCGGCCCTGGCCGCCGTTCCCTGCGTGCTCCTCTCGGCCCTGGGCATCCTGCGCCTGGCGGAGCGGGCCCGCATCTACGGCGATGCCGCCATCGGCATCGTCTCGTCCCTGGGCATTGCCACCGGCATCATGTTGGCAAGCATGGCGGGCGGGTTCAATGTGGATCTGTTCAGCTACCTCTTCGGCAACATCCTCTCCATCAGCCCCTTCGAGCTGGTCCAGACCGGTGTTCTCTTTGTGGCGGTGATCGTCACGGTGGGGCTCTTTTCCCGGGAGCTCTTCGCCATCACCTTCGACGAGGACCTGGCCCGCACCTCCGGCATCCGGGTGGACCGGATCAACGGGGTGCTGGTGCTGCTGACCGGCCTCACGGTGGTGCTCGCCATGAAGGTGGTGGGGGTCATGCTCATCTCCGCGCTCCTCATCCTGCCGGCGGTGGCCTCGCTTCAACTGGCACGGGGATTCCGGACCGCCATCATCCTTGCCGTGGTCTTCGGCGTCCTGTCGGTGGTGACCGGGGTGGTGGTCTCCTTCCTGGCCAATCTCCCCACCGGCGCCACGATCATCATGATCAACTTCCTGTTCTTTGCCCTTGCCTTTGCCCTGAGGAGGCTGCGGCGGTAGTCTCCCGGGTCCGGCCGCTTGACAATCGGGCCGCGACCGGTATTGTTAGACGAGTCGGATCTGTCTGGTACTGCGCTGTTGTTATTCTGTTTTTAAGGGCGGGCCGCTTTTCCATGGGCAATAGACGCGCCACCATCGCCTTGGCTGCACTGCAACTTCTGCTCGTGCTGTTCGTGCAGCTTGTCCCCTTTGCCCATGTGGCGGCAGGGGCAAAGGACGGCCCGACCGGGATGCCTGTCTGCAGATGCAATGCCGGCGGCTGCTGCGCAGCCATGTCCGACATGCCCCGGGGGTGCCGGTGCGAAGGCGCCTGTGCCGTGGGCCCCCATGGCAACGACCACGGCGGCGGCCCAGGCGGCACTGGCCTGGCTGTTATCTCCTGCGGCTGTTGTGCCGATGAGCCCGGGTCTCCCCTTGCCGTCCCCCTGGTCAAATGGGAGTGCATTCTTCCCGCGTTTCTCCTTGAATCCGGTATCAGCCGGTGCACCGTCAACCTTTCGCACTATTCGGGCATGCGGACCGCGTTCCCGCCCGAGCCCTCCACTCCTCCTCCAGAAGGCTAGCCCCACCCCTCTTGCGAGCGGCTGCAGCGTCCCCCCTCAAGCACGGCCCGCAGCCGTTCATCGCCTCCCCGGCGTGGACTGTGTGCCGGTACGGCAGTGGTGCGCCGTAATGTTGCCGGAACGGCAGCGGTCTTGTCCGGGCGCCCCGTGCGCCGCTGCGCGGGGACGGGGTGCCTGCAGCGGCATCCTTGCGTCCTCTACGTCTATCCATTCACGGAGATATGCCATGCGAACCACCATATCCATGCTCTGCTGCACCCTTGCGGCCGCCGTGCCCGCAGTGCCCGCGGCCGCCGAAAATCTCATCCTCGACGAAATCGTTGTCCGGGGCCAGAGGGAGTCACCCCGCGAAGAGAGTCTGACCATCCGCGAAGTCCGCGAAAGCCCGGCCCGGGACATGGGGGAGGCCCTCCGCCAGGTGGAGGGGCTTTCCTACGTCCGCAAGGGAGCCATCGCCAATGACGTGGTTATCCGCGGGCTCCAGCGCGACAATATCAACGTCCTCATCGATGGGGTCCGCCTCTACGGCGCCTGTCCCAACAGAATGGATTCGCCCGCGTTCCACTTCGACTTCGCCGAGGTCGAGCAGATCCGGATCGTGAAGGGCCCCTATGATGTTGAAAACGCCGGCAGTCTCGGCGGACTTGTGGATGCCGTGGGAAAGAAGCCGAAGAAAGGGTTCGGCAGTGACCTGTCGTTCACCTACGGCTCCTATGACAGCGTCAACGCATCGGGCACCGCATCCTATGGGACTGACCGTATCGACGGCCTCCTGGGATACGCCTACAAGTATTCCAAGCCGCCCGAATCGGGCGATGGCAAGCGGATAACCGAGATCTACCCCGCCACCAGCAACAACCGCTACCGCCTTGGCAGCATCGACTCGACCGCCTACGAGATCAACACCGGCTGGGCGCGCTTCGGCATCAACCCGACGGATAATTCCCGGACCGAGTTTTCCTACTCCTACCAGGATGCCGATCATGTTCTCTATCCCTATCTCCTCATGGACGCCGACTACGACCGGACCCACCGGTTCAACTGGAGCTACAGGATCGAGAAGCTTTCGCCCCTGGTGAGCGAAGTGAAGCTCCAGGCATACTGGAACCGGGTCAAGCATCTCATGGACGACCGGTACCGGGAGACCTCGAATCCCGACAATGCCGCCCTCATGTACCGGACGTTCCTGATGCGGAACTACTTCATGTCGACCCTGGCCGAGACAGAGACCTGGGGTGCGAAGCTGAACTCCTCCCTGACCGTGGGACCCGGCACTCTCAAGGCGGGCATCGACTACTACAATCGCGGGTGGGACGCCACCAACACCATGCTCATGCGCAGCGGCACGGATTGGATCTACGGGGATTCTCCCATGATTCCCGACGTGACCATCCACAACACCGGCATGTTCCTGGAATACACCCTACCCCTGGCGGAACGCCTCAAACTCACGGCCGCCGCGCGGGGAGACCTGACCAGGGCCGAGGCCGACCGGCTTGCCGCCGGGCGCATTGCCACGCTCTATCAGCCCTACTACCCGGGTCGCGCCCTCTCCGCCGACACCGACTTCGGCGAGGCCAGCGGCAACCTCCAGCTTACCTGGACGCCGATCACGGGGCTTGAGCTGTTCGCCGGCTTCGGCCGCGGCATCCGTACCCCTGACCCCCAGGAGCTCTACACGGGGCTCCAGCGGATGGGGAGCAACTGGGTCGGCAACCCGCTCCTGGAGCCCACCGTCAACAATCAGGGCGACGTGGGGGTCAAGTATGCGACGGACAGCTACTACGTGAATGCTTCTTTCTTCTACGGTTACCTCCACAACTACATCAACGTGACCGATCTTCCCGACCCCGACGGCGCCGGGCCGCTCCTGCGGGCCCGCAGCTACCGCAACGTGAACGCCACCCTCTGGGGGGGGGAATTCGGCTCCCAGTTCTCGCTGCCGGCCAACTTTTTCCTGAAGGCATCCCTGTCCTACACCAGGGGGAACAACGAGAGTGATGACCGTCCCCTGTCCGAGATCCCGCCCCTGCGGGGCACCATGGCCCTGCGCTACGACGTGGATTCCTGGTTCCTGGAGGTGGCCGAGAACTTCGCCGACCGGCAGGACCGGGTCGACGCCGCCCTCCAGGAGCAGGAGACCGCCGGCTGGTTCACCACCGACCTGAAGGGGGGGGTCACCTATGGCGGTCTTTCGGTCTACGCCGGGGTGAACAACCTGTTCGACAAGTACTACTTCTCCCATCTTTCCTACCAGCGGGATCCCTTCAGCACCGGGGCCAAGGTGCCGGAGAACGGGCGAAACTACTACCTGACCCTGGCTTACCGGTTCTGACGGGCATGGGCAGCGCCATGCGGTTCAGCGCGGCCACGCCCGATCACGCCCCGGCGGAGGCATTGCGTGCCTCCGCCGGGGAGCGGCGGATCCTGGCCCGTGCGCTCATCCTGTCGGGGGCGGCCCATGTGGCGGCTGCAGTGTGTGCGATGATGATGCCGGCAGGGGGGGGCACGCGACTTCCTCCTGCCGGCATCATCATCGTTGACCTGGGTGATTCGGTCCTGTCTGCGGAGAAGCCGGTGCCGGCCCTGGTGCCTCTGCCGCAACCTTCGCCTGTCCGGCCGGTCACGCTTTCGCTGCCGGCGAAGCCGTCGCCGGTACGGGGCTCGTCGCCCCCTGGCCCGTTGTCGCCACCATCCGGCCGGACCCTGCCGACAGCACCTGCCATTGCCCCCCTTGCCGCGGATCCGGCAGGTGCGGTGGCTCCTCCGTCTTCCGCCATGATGGTACCCCTGGCTCCTCCACAACCGGTTCAGGCGGCAGTGCCGCCGGCACGGGGCGATGGTCCGCAGGTAACGGTGCCGGCAGTCCGCAGCCCCGAACCCTTGGCAGCCTCCACTGGCGCGGCCGATGCCGGCCGGATCCGCGTGGGTTACCAATCCGTGCTCAGGGGGCTCATCGAGCGGTGCAAGGAATACCCGCCCCTGGCCCGCCGGGGACGGATGGAGGGGACCGCCGTCGTACGCGTGGTCCTGGCCCGCAGCGGCGCTGTCCGGCGCGATGAGGTGGCCCGTTCCTCGAGCCACGCGCTCCTGGACAACGCGGCGCTGCGGGCCGTCCGTACCGTGGGCCGCTTCCCCGCCGTGCCGCCGGAACTCGGCGGCGAAGAGCTCACCTTCGAGGTGCCGATCACTTTCCGGCTCACGGGTGAGTGACCGGGCATCCACTAGGGCGGTTTTCTGTTTATCTCCCGTTGAAAGTGGTCTATCATCGCAACCGCTTTTGTGCTGTTCGCATACCCGCACCGGGAGTGTTTCTATGGGAGAGACCATCAGATTCGGCGTATCCATCGACGAGAAGCTGCTGGAGAGCTTTGACGGGCTCATCGAGGAGAAGGGGTACATGAACCGCTCCGAGGCGATCCGCGACCTGATCCGCGCGGCATTGGTGGAGCTGAAGTGGGAGGTGGGGGACGAGGAGACCGTGGGCACGGTGACGCTCGTCTACGATCACCATGTCCGCGACCTTTCCGACAAGTTGACCGAACAGCAGCACGCCCACCACGACAAGGTCATCTCGGCCCTCCACGTCCACCTGGACGCCCACAACTGCCTGGAGGTCCTGGTGGTGCGCGGCAAGGCCCGGGAGGTTAAGAAGATCGCCGACGAGCTCATCGGCGTGAAGGGGGTCAAGCATGGCAAGCTGGTCATGACCACCACCGGCGAGGAGTTGCACTGACCCTTTCCGGATGGCGGCTCATGGATTGCAAAAATATCCCTGTTATGCTCTAATCGTCCGGTGGAATCCAACGTCTTCATAGCCCTCGGTTCGAACATGGGGGACCGGGAGCTGAACCTGCTGCGCGCGGTTGCCGAGATCGGCAACCTGCCGGAAACCCGGATAACCGCCCTTTCCGGCTTCTATGAAACCGAGCCGGTGGGGCCGGTGCCGGAACAGCCCGACTTCCTCAACGCGGTCCTGCGAATCGAAACCTCGCTCACCCCTCACCGGCTCCTCGAAGAACTCCAGCGGATCGAAACCGGCCTGTTCGGCAGGCGCCGGGAGGTGCCCCAGGGGCCGCGTTCAATGGATCTGGATATCCTCCTCTACGGGAGCCTGGCCGTTGCCGCCGAAGGGCTCGCCATCCCCCATCCCCGGCTCCATCAGCGGGGCTTCGTGCTGGTCCCCCTGGCGGAGATTGCGCCTGATATGATTCACCCCGTGCTGGAGACGCCGGTGCGGGAGCTGCTCGCGTCCCTGCCGCCGGGGGAGCGCGTCACCAAAATCTAGGAGATCAGAGTGGGACTCATGCGTCTGCTCGTCTGGGCCGTCCTCATCTATGTGGGATACAAAATCGTCAGGGGCTTCGTCTCCGACAGGAAGAAGGACGAGCCCGCGCCGCCGCCCGAGCCGGTCCGGGAGGAGACCTACCAGGACCCGGTCTGCGGCGTCTATGTGACCGAGGAGGATGCCGTCATCGGCCGTCACGAGGGGGAGCGACTCCACTTCTGCTCCATGGAGTGCCTGGAAAAGTACCGGCAGCAGCTCGAAAGCAAGTAATCGTCGCCATGGCGCCATCAATAATCAACCGGAGGTTTGCAGCATGAAATTTTTCATCGACACCGCTGACGTGAAGGAAATCCGCCAGGCCCATGACCTGGGTCTCGTGGACGGGGTTACCACCAATCCGTCGCTCATTGCCAAGTCCGGCCGCAAGTTCGAGGACGTCATCAAGGAGATCGCCGGGATCGTCGACGGCCCCATCTCCGCAGAAGTGGTTTCTCTGGATGCCGACGGCATGATCAGGGAGGCCGGAGAGCTGGCCAAGATCCACAAGAACATCGTCATCAAGCTCCCCATGACCCCCGAGGGGCTCAAGGCGTGTGCCGCCCTTACCCGCGAGGGGATCAAGACCAACGTCACCCTCATCTTCACCCCCATGCAGGCCCTGCTCGCCGCCAAGGCCGGCGCTACCTACGTCTCCCCCTTCGTGGGCCGCCTGGACGACATCTCCCAGGACGGCATGGGGATCATCGACGACATCAAGACCATCTTCGACAACTACGGCTACCAGTCCGAGATCATCGTGGCCAGCGTCCGCAACCCCGTTCACGTCCTGAACGCGGCCCTCATCGGTGCGGACATCGCCACCATTCCCTACTCGGTCATGCTCCAGCTCGCCAAGCACCCCCTCACCGACGCCGGCATCGAGCGGTTCCTGAAGGACTGGGAAAGCGTGCCCAAGTAAACGCGGCAGTGTGCTGTGCACCATGCAAAAAGCCCCGGCAACGTTGTCCGTCGCCGGGGCTTTTCATTTACAGCGGCCGATGCGCTCACTTCTTTCGCCGGTGCCTCCACACATACACCGCCACCAGCCCCGCGCTGAAGATCACCACGCCGATGAGGGCCTGGTGGGAATACTCCATGATCAGGTCGCGGTTCTCGCCGATGACGTAGCCGATCCAGGCGAGGATGGTGCACCAGATGAAGGCTCCCAGCAGGGTGTAGAGGGTGAACGTGCCGTGGTGCATCCCGGCCAGGCCCGCGGGGAGGGAAATGAGGTGTCGGACCACCGGCAGCAGGCGCCCGATGAAGGTTGAAATCTCCCCGTGCTTGTGGAAGAATGACTCGACCCGGGCGAATTTCTCCTCGGTAATCCAGACATATTTCCCGTACTTGAGCAGGAGCGGCCGTCCCAGGTAGTGGGCGGCGAAGTAGTTGGCATAGGCCCCGGCAAGGCTCCCCACGGTTCCCAGGAAGATGGCGAGCCAGATGTTCATCTCCCCCTGCTGGGCGAGATAGCCGGCCGGGGGCATGACCAGTTCGCTGGGCACCGGGAAGACCGAACTCTCCATGGCCATGAGGATGAAGATGCCCGGGTAGCCCATGGCGCCGATGGTGGCGACGAGCCAGTCGATGGCTTGATGCATGGCGGTCGAACCTCGTGTCGCTGGAGTGTGGAAGCACACCTCTATACCACGGAAACGGTGCTGGAGCCACAAAAAGAGCAGGAGCGGCAATGAAGAAGCAGGTTTACGTGATCGGGCACCGCAATCCCGATACCGATTCCATCGCGTCGGCCATCGCCTACGCCGAATTCAAACAGAAGCAGGGGGTGGCGAACGTGGCCGCTGCCATGGCCGGCCAGCCGAACCCCCAGACCCGCTATATCCTGGAACGGCTCGGCATCGAGCCGCCGGTCTATCTGGCCGACGTCAACCCCAAGGTGCGCGACGTGCTGAACCGCCGCCCGGTCACCGCCCGGCCGGAAGTGGCGCTCAGGGATGCTCTGGGGCTCTTCCACCGCCATGGGATTCGTATCTTGCCCGTGGTTGATGCGGAGGGGACCCCGGTGGGGATGGTCTCGCTCCTGCGGTTGTCGGAAAAGCACCTGGTGGCCGGCACCGACCGCAGGCGCGGCGTCGACACCTCCCTCGGCTCCCTTGCCGCCTGCCTCGACGGGATCTTTCTCGCGGGTGGACCGGCCGACGAGGTGGAGCACCTGCACCTGTTCATCGGCGCCATGCTGGAAGAATCCTTTTCCAGCCGCATCGAGGGGTATGACCCGGCAACGCTCCTGATCATGACCGGCGACCGGCGGAGTATCCACCAGGCCGCCATCGAGCGGGGTGTGCGCCTGCTGGTGGTGACCGGCGGGCTCCCCATTGCCGACGAGCTGGTGGCCCGTGCCCGGGAGAAGGGGGTGGTCGTCCTTTCAACCCCCCATGATACCGCCACCGCCGCCTGGCTGGCACGGCTCGCCTCTCCTCTCTCCCTGTTCATGGAGCCCGGCTTCGAACGGATCGGCGTGGCCGAGCCCCTGGAGCACCTGCGGCTCAAGCTCCTCCATAGCCAGGAGCCGGCCGTCATCGCGGTGGAGGAGGACGGCACCATCGCCGGCGTGGCCACCAAGTCGTCCCTGCTGGCGCCGGTTCCCTATGCCCTGATCCTCGTGGATCACAACGAGCTGACCCAGGCGGTGCCCGGCGCCGAAACGGTGGAGATCCTGGAGGTCATCGACCATCACAAGCTCGGCAATCCGCCCACCAATCAACCCATCACCTTCATGGCGGCGCCGGTGGGGAGCACCTGCACCGTGGTTGCCTCCCTCTACCGGGAGGCCGGGATCGAGCCGGGCGAGCGGACCGCGGCCCTGCTGCTGGCCGGCATCCTCACGGATACGGTGATCCTCAAATCGCCCACCAGCACCGTCCGGGACCGTGAGATGATCGCCTGGCTGGAGGAGCGGTCCGGCCTGGATCACCTGGCCTTTGGCAAGGAGATCTTCTCCGCCTGCGGCGGATTTGCCTCCCATGGTACGCCGGAGCAGGCCCTGCGCTCCGATTTCAAGCAGTTCACCGCCGGCGGCATGCAGTTCGGCGTGGGACAGGTGGAAGTGGTGGGCTTCGACGAGTTTTTCGAACTGAAGGATGCCCTGCGCGATTGCCTTCGGCGGGTGAAGGCGGCTGACCGCCTCGACCTGGCCGGCCTCATGGTGACCGACATCTATACCGAAACCACGCTGTTCCTGGCCGAGGGGAAGAACGAGATCGCCCACGTGATGGGGTATCCCCAGGTGGAGCCCCACCTCTATGAGCTGAAAGGGGTCATGTCCCGCAAGAAGCAGATGGTTCCCCACCTGCTCGGGGTGCTCGGGAAGGTGCAGGCATGACCTTTCTCGAACGCCTGCACGACGAGGTCCTCATCGGCGACGGCGCCATCGGCACCATGCTCTATGCCAAGGGGGTATCCCTCGACGCCAACGTGGAGCACCTGAACCTGGTGCGCCCGTCGCTGGTGCTGGAACTCCACCGGGAGTACCTGGCGGCCGGGGCCCGCGTCATCGAAACCAATACCTTCGGCGCCAACTGGACCCGGCTCGCGGCCATCGGGCTCGACAAGAAGGAGCGTGAGATCAACCTCCGGGGCGCCCGGTTGGCCCGGGAAGCCGCCCAGGGCACCGATGCCTTCGTGGCCGGCTCCGTGGGGCCCCTGGTCCGGGTGAAGGGGGACGAACGGGAGCTTTCCGCCCAAGAGACCGTTGATATCTTCCGGAGGCAGACCCATGCCCTGGCCGAGGGGGAGGTGGATCTCCTGATCCTGGAGACCTTCACCGATCTGGCGCAGATGAGGCACGCCCTGACCGCGGCCCGGGAAACGGGGCTGCCGGTGGTGGCCAACATGGCGTTCCTGGAAAACGGGAGACTCGCCGGCGGGATCGAGGTGGAGCGGGTAGCCTTGGAGCTGACTGCCGCCGGTGCCTGCGTGGTGGGCGCCAACTGCGGCGCCGGGCCATTGGAAATCCTCGGCACTATCCAGCGGATGGGCCGGGTGACGGAGCTTCCCCTGGCGGCTTATGCCAACAGCGGATTTCCCGAATACGTGAACGGCCGCCATGTCTACCGGACCACCCCCGATTACTTCGCGGACCGGGCCGTGGAGATGGTCGGGGCGGGTGCGGCCCTGGTGGGAGGATGCTGCGGAACCACGCCGGAGCATGTGCGGCGTCTGGCGGAACGGCTGGCCGGGCTGCGGCCCGTGGCGCGCACGGTTGCCGTGCCCGCCCTGCCGAAAGAGGCGCGCCGGGCCGAGTCCCGGGACGATGCCGGCTTCCTGGCCCGTTGGGGACGTGAGCCCATTGTCACCGTGGAGCTGGATCCGCCCAAGGGGCTCGACTGCGCGAAGATCATCGAGGGGAGCAGGGCGCTCCGGGAGGCTGGGGCGGATGCAATCAACATCGCCGAGAACCCGCTTGCCCGGATCCGGATGGGTAACATCGCCCTGGGGAGCCTCATTCAGCGGGAGGCGGGAATCGACGTCATTGTTCACGTGACCTGCCGGGACCGCAATCTGCTGGGGCTCCAGTCGGACCTCATGGGGGCGAGCCTGCTGGGGATCCGCCACGTGCTGGCCGTCACCGGCGATCCCGCCCGCATCGGCGAACAGGCCGGGGCCACATCGGTGTACGATCTGAATTCCTTCGGCCTCATCAAGCTGCTGGCCGACCTGAACGCCGGCGTGAACGCCCTGGGTTCGCCCATCGGCGGGGGGACGGGGTTCGTCATCGGCGCCGCCTTCAATCCCAACAGCCCCCGGATGGAGGTCCAGGTGGAGCGCTTGGCCAGGAAGGTGGCCAACGGCGCCCGCTTCGTCCAGACCCAGCCCCTCTATGACGTGGCGCGGCTGGAGGAGATGGCGGAACGGACGGCGCACCTGGGTGTTCCCATCCTGCCCGGGATCCTGCCGCTGGTGAGCGAGCGCAACTGTGAATTCCTCCATAACGAGGTGCCGGGCATCGTGATCCCCGAAGAAATCCGGCACCGGATGCGGGGCAAGGAAAAAGAGGACGGGGTGCGGGAAGGCCTCGCCATCGCCCGGGAGTTCATTGATGCGGTGCGGGACCGGGTGGGCGGGTTCTATCTCATTCCCCCCTTCGGCAAATACGGTATTGCCGTGGAGTTGACGCGGTACATCAAGGGGACCTGATCCCCCGCGAGGCTGCCCATGAACGTTCGTCGAACCCTGTCGCTTCTCCTCCTGGCCCTTGTCCTGGCCGGCTGCCGCAACCCCTACCTCATTGCCCAGCGCTTCGAGGACAGCTCCCGGGAGCACAACCGCCTCATGCGCTGGCAGGGCCTCGAACAGTCATGCGTCATCTTTGCCGGAGACCAGGTGAAGGATGCCTGCCTGGAGCGGGCCAGGGCGGCCAAGGATGTGTCCGTGGCCGACTACCGGGTGACGAGCACGGAGCTCGACGTGGACAAGGGGACAGCCACGGTCAGGGTCGAGGTTGATTATTTCATCCTTCCCTCAACCCGTCTCAAGACCCTGGTGGACGAGCAGCAGTGGCACTATGTGGAGGACGGGGAGAAGGGAAATCGATGGTTCCTGGCGACTCCGCCCCCCGAATTCAGGTAGGGTGAGCATCGGATGGTTTTATTGTCGGGCGTTCTGTGCTATGTATAGAGAAACATCCAATCAACCACAAGGAGCGACAGCATGGCAGATTGCAAACACACGGAAACCGCGGCTATCCTCGCCTTCTTCGCCGGCGCCGCTCTTGCGGCCGGGGCGGCTCTCCTGCTGACCCCCAAGACCGGTCGCGAGGTGCGTGAAAAACTTGGTGACGTTACCGACGACGCGGTGTGCAAGCTCCGGTCGGCCGTCCGCGAGGCGAAATACAAGGTTGCCCCCAAGTCCACGGACGACACCGGCGAATACGAAGGCGGCGGTTGCTGGATCTGATCCCGCACGATCTCCCGGCCCCAGGGTACGAAAAAGCCCCGCAGCGCGCTGTCCATGAACGGACGCGCTGCGGGGCTTTTTTTGTCGAATGGTGCTCTGCCGGCAGCCAATGCGGCAGGGTGTACAGCTACGACTCGTAGTCCACGGCCACGATGGAGGAGCAGACCGACTTCATGTGCGGCACAACTTCTCCGGCATGGTACGGGTCGATCTGGTAGGCCTGAAGATCCGCCAGGGAGTCGAAACGGGTCACGAGGGCCAGATCATAGGACCGTTCGGACCGAATCACGTCAACCCCCACTTCCAGGTGTCTGAGCAGGGAGATTTTGCCCCGCATGCTCTCCAGCTTTTCGCGGGTGGCTGCCATGGTGGGGGCGGTGGGGTCGGCCAGCTTGAAAAATACGATATGCGTTATCATGGGGTTCCCCTTTCCGGTTGGTGGTGAACGGATGTCCGCGTCAGGGTGATGCGGGCGCGGGCAGGGCGGCCGATGCTTCCGGCATCTCCTCGCCGAAGTCGATGCTCACACGGTTGCGGCCTGCCTGCTTGCTCCGGTACATGAGCGTGTCGGCCCGTTGCACCAGAGATTCGACCGTGTCATCCAGGTGGGACATGGTGGCACCCACGGAGACCGTGACCCGGAGTTGCCGGTCGTCCAGGCGGAAGCTCGACTGTTCGACCAGGTGCCGGAACCGGTCCGCGATGCGCGGCATCTGCCGGCGCGAGATGTTGGCGAGCACGGCAATGAACTCCTCGCCCCCCCAGCGGCCCACCACGTCGAAGGAGCGGGCGCTGTTCACCAGGGTCTTGGCCACCATCTTGAGCACCCGGTCGCCGGTGTCGTGGCCGTGGGTATCGTTGATTTCCTTGAAGTGATCCACGTCCAGGAAGAGGATGCCGAAGTGCCAGCCGTAGCGCCGCATTTCCTCCAGGCGTGAGTTGAGGCTCATTTCCACGTAGCGCCGGTTGGCGATGGTGGTAAGAGGGTCGCAGAGGGCGAGGCGCTGGAGGTTCTCCAACTGTTGGCGCAGGGCATGGCGCGGTGAGTGGTCGCCGGTCACCTCCACGGCCACCACCATCTGGCCGTCGGTATCCTGAATGGGGGCCACCCTGAGGCAGACCGGTACCAGGTGGCCGTCCTTGTGGTGGAGAAAGCTTTCCTCGTCCCGTTTTCGGCCGTCGGTGATGGTCTTTTCGATGGGGCACGCATCCGAGCAGATGCCGTTGCCGTTGGAATCGAGGTGGAGAAAGATGTCATGGCAGTTCCGGCCGATGACTTCCTTCTCCCCATAGCCCGTCAGCATCTGCGCACCCTTGTTCCAGTAGGTGATCCGCCGCTGCTCGTCCACAAAATAGATGCCGTCGTAGAGATTGTCGAGGACCTTCTTGTAGAAGCTGTCATTGTTGGGCATGGGTACTCCGCATCCCGCTCGCCGGTGACATACCGCATGATGGCGGAATCTAAAAAACGCCTAACACTATCACAATCGTATGCGTATTGCCAGTGCGGATGACGTGCCGCGAGCCGGAGGGGGGCACGTCATCTCCCGCCCGTGGCGTCCGGGCGGGAGATGACGGATGGTCGAGGGGGGTGTCAGGTGCCGGCGTTGCCGGCTTCGGTGACGGATGAGTGGTTCGGGCTTACCGTCTCTTCGTCGATGATGGAGGCGAAGCGGATGATGCCCGGAATAAGCTTGGTGGCAACCACAAAGGAGGCGAACCCCAGGAGTGCTCCCGCGAGCATGCCCGGTTCCTCGGGTTCCGGCGGCATGGGGGCCGCCGCATGGGCCAGGACGGAGAGAACGACAAGCAGCGCCAGAAGCATGACGGCAAAGGTTAAACCAACTACTTTCATTGCTTCCTCCTTTCAGGAGAGGCGTCCGACCGCTGTCGTCCCGCTGGTGATGCCAGCGAATGAACCGGGGCCGGCGAACCTCTCGCAGAAAAAACACGCGTCACCCTCGCGCCGACCATTCCCTGGCTCTCCGCGTTGCCGCGGTGGCGTAAGCCCGACCCCCGAGGTCAGCGGCAGGGAAAGGACCTGGTGGCGGTTACATCTCCTGCAGATTGCTGAATTCGCCCCAGCAGAGCTGCCACCGGGGCGCGGCGACAAAGTCGTGGATACTCTCTACCGTATCGTAGTACCGGCGTTCTTCCGCGGCTATCTCCCGCAGGAGCGCCCGGGCCTCCTCGTCGCGCTCCCGCTCGGCCAGCTCTTCACAGAAGCGGACAACGGCCGCTTCCACCTGCATGGCGTGCTCATAGGCTGCCAGGTCTGTCTTGAGCAGGTCAAGGAGAGCGCCATCGGGAGCGAATATCCTGGCAAAAGCTTCCCGGGCCCGCTCCAGGGCACGGGAGTCCGCGTTGCAGTGGACCGACGCCCCCCGTTTCATGGCCAGGAAGGTGTCGTAGAGCTCCTGTTGCGCTTCCGCAAGCATGGTAAAGACGGTTCGTACGCCGTTGATGCTCGCTTCGTTGGCCAAGCGCCAAAAGTAGTCTTTTCCCATCTCCTCCATCTCCAGGGCAAAATCAATGACTTTCATTCCTTCCTCCTCTTTTGCCGTCGGCGGGATTGGTGAGACAACTTTCATGGTAGCACCGTAGATTCCGTTTACAATATGTATATTTTTTTCATACCTTATTTTTGTGGAGTACCCTGTGAAGCCGCAGTCCTGCCGTGCAATCAGGCAGGCTCGGCTGTCGCGCGGGGGGCAATGTTCCGTGATTGAGGGATGTTGCGGTGCGGATGAGTGTGCGGCATGAAACCTGCTGAAAAGCGCCGACAGACCGGAAGTCGGCGCGACGCGCCGGCTCCGGCGGGACGATTGCCGCCACGAATGGTTCTGCTCTGTTGACGAGGCTCGGCCGGGCATGTCCGAACCGTGAACGCCCCGCACTTTACAGGCGGGATTTCGGCTGTATGTTTGATCAGTATGGATGCTGCCCGTCCGGTTACCGAGCTCATTGAGCAGTTCAGCATCATCCAGGGGGAGCATCGCAGATTTCTCGACGCCATTTCGGAGCGGCTCGTCAACGGCGACAGCCTCTACACATTCCTGAGGAGGATAGCCATGAAAGTAAGTGCACGGAACGTATTGCTCGGCACGGTCAGTGGGATCACCAGAGGGGCAGTCAATGCCGAAGTCTCCCTCGCGCTCAAGGGAGGCCCCCCCATTGCCGCGGTGGTGACCAACGCCAGCATCGACAGCCTGGGGCTTGCCGTGGGCAAGGAGGCCTACGCAATCGTCAAGGCCAGTTCGATCATCATCGGCACGGACCTGCACGGCGCCACGGTAAGCGCCCGCAATATCATGTGCGGCACCATCGTCAAGGTGATCGAGGGGCCGGTCAGCACCGAAGTGGACGTGGAGATCGGCGCCGGCAACACCCTAAGCGCCGTCATCACCCACGAAAGCGCCGTGCGGCTCGGCCTCAGGGAAGGGGGGCACGCCTGCGCCCTCTTCAAGGCATCGAGCGTGATCCTCGGCGTCAACTGACGGAGACTTCGCTATGAAGGGGGCACGGGCACCGGTCTGCTCAAAGAGCGTGCAATTCCCCTTTTGGAGAGCCTGTCGCTCTGTCATGAAGAGAACCCGGCCCCTGGCCTTCTGCTGCAGCACTCTGTTCCTGGCTGTCGCCGCCCAGCCGCCCTGTTCATTTCCTCGAACATGGGTGGACTAGTCTCCAGAATCGCAAGCCCATTGGCGAGGCGAGCCGTTGCGCTTCTGCGCATGACACCATGGAATCGGGAGCGAGGTCGCGCGGCCATCAAGGCATCGGCGTTCCGCCGGCTGGGATAGGGGATCACCCGTTGCTGCCGCAGGTGCAGGAGCATGCCATGCCGGCGGCCTTGCCGAAGGCTTCCCGTCCCTCCCGGCAAGAGAGCCAGGCGATGGCCAGGGAGCCGAGGGAGTCGAGCCAGCCGATGCCGGTCAGCTCATAACCGGCGCTGGCAGCCAGAAGGACCGCCGACAGCAGCAGACAGGCCCGGCTGCAGGCGGCGTCTGCCAGGATGGCCGGAGAGTTGAGTGCCCTGCCCACGTTCGTCTTGTGGTGGAGCAGCAGCCACATGAACGAAATGGATACCAGCGACACCACGATCCCCCAGACAGTGGTCTCGGGGCGGTGGCCGCCATAGAGGCTGAGTCCCGCCGTTGCCACGAGGCCCGCGGCCAGGAGATAAAAGGCACCACCCGTGATTCGCAGCGCCCGCCGTTCGAAGGCGTCCCGGTCTTCCGTCCCTCCCTGCCGCGCCCGTTGCACCATGTGCCAGATTCCCACCCCCGAGATCACCTCCACAAAGGAGTCGAGCCCGAACCCGAAGAGGGAGAGGGTCTCGTCCGCCGCGCCGAACCCGACCGACACGATTCCCTCCACGATGTTGTAGCTGATGGTGATGAGGGCCAGGAGCGCCGCTTTGTCGTAAAGCTTCCGGAGCCGGAGGGATGTCTCGCGGGTCATGGGTTATCCTCTCGCGCCCGATAGGCGTTCCCTGCGTGGGAAAAAGGGGCAGCCGGACAGCAGGCACTCGGTGTTGCGGTCCGAAAAGGAGCAGGCCGGCCGGGAGCCTTCGGGCAATCCGGCATCAAGGTGCCGGTTGAGGAAGTCCCGTCCCGTCATGAGGGCGAGGAACGTATCGCGTTTGCAGCAGCGGGGACCGCCTGCTTCACCGATTGCCGTAAGGCAGGCAGCCGTCATCAGGTTGGCAAGCCGCCATCCTTCCTTGGCAAGCGGCGTCGCTCCCGTGAGGACGCTGCAGGCGATCCCGGCTCCCATGGCTGCGCCGCAGGTGCCGTGGAAGCCGCAAAACCCGCCTTTGACATCCTCGGCCCGCTTTCGGGCAATCGCCAGTCTTTCCGCCTTTCGTTCGTCCCCGTGCACCGCACAGTAGGCAGTTATCAGAACGGCCGGAACCAGGAAATGGTGCTCAGGTCCGTGCATTTTCAAGGAGGGGTGTTTCATCAGTGCCCCGGCGAGACCGATGACGTCGGTATCGCCGGAGACCAGGCATGATCGCTCGATGAAATCCAGTGCCGGCAGGCCATGGCACCGGTCACAGACGAAGTGTCCCCGGCTGCAGTGCGCATGGGAAGAGACAGCGGTGCCGCAGAGGGCGCAGGAGAGGTGTTGAGGTTGTTCTGCGTAGACGAGGTCGGCGCCGCAGAGCAGGCATCCCGTGGCGTGAACGGCAGATGTGTTCATGCAAACACCTTCCGTTGGAACCAGAACGCCACGTTCACCAGCCCGATCATGACCGGTACCTCCACCAATGGCCCGATGACCGCGGCAAAAGCCGCCCCCGAGTTGAGGCCGAAGACCGCAACCGCAACGGCGATGGCCAGCTCGAAGTTGTTGCTGGCCGCCGTGAAGGCGAGTGTCGTGGTCTTCGAGTAGTCGGCACCGAGCCTTTTCCCCATCCAGAATGAGACGAGGAACATGACAATGAAGTAGATGAGGAGCGGCATGGCGATCCGTACCACGTCCAGGGGCAGTTGGACGATGAGGTTACCCTTGAGGCTGAACATGACCACGATGGTGAAGAGGAGCGCGATGAGAGTGATGGGGCCGATGCGCGGCACTACCTCCTGGTGGTAGCGCTCTTTGCCCATAACCTTCACGCCGATGAGGCGGGTCAGCGCCCCGGCGAAGCACGGAATCCCCAGGTAGATGAAGACGCTCTCCGCGATCTGGCCGATGCTCACTTCCACAAGGCTCCCCGACAGGCCGAAGAGGGGGGGGAGCACTGTGATGAAGACCCAGGCGTAGACGCTGTAGAAGAGGACCTGGAAAATGCTGTTGAAGGCCACGAGCCCGGCGGCATACTCGGTGTTTCCTTTGGCCAGTTCGTTCCAGACGATGACCATGGCGATACAGCGGGCCAGGCCGATCATGATCAGCCCCACCATGTATTCGGGCCTGTCGGGCAGAAATACGATGGCCAGGGCAAACATGAGAACGGGGCCGATGAGCCAGTTCTGGACCAACGACAGGCCGAGGATCTTTTTGTTCCTGAAGACCTCGGGCATCTCCTCGTATTTCACCTTGGCGAAGGGGGGGTACATCATGAGGATGAGGCCGGCGGCGATGGGGAGGTTGGTGGTCCCCACCTGGAACCGGTTGATGAACTGCTCCACGCCGGGGACAAGCCAGCCGACCCCCACGCCCAGGGCCATGGCGGCAAAGATCCACACGGTGAGCCACCGGTCGAGGAAGGAGAGCCTGCGGGAGACATGCTCACTCATGGTCGCCTCCGTTCAAGAGGGTGATCACTCTGCGCCGCATCTCGTCCCGCACCCGGCGATACACGTCCATGATCTCCTCGTCCGTGCCCGTCGCCCGGGAGGGGTCGTCGAACCCCAGGTGCTCCCGCCGGACTCCGCCGACGAAGATGGGACAGGTATCGGCAGCCTCGCCGCACAGGGTGATGACCCGGTCGAAGGTCTGGCCGTCGAGCTCGGTGAGATTTTTTGAGCGCTGGCCGGAGATGTCGATCCCCAATTCGGCCATGGTCCTGGTCGCCCGGGGATTGACCGAGGTTGCGATTGTTCCGGCGGAGCAGGCCTCCCACCGGTCGCTGAGGAAGTAGTTCGCCAGCCCCTCGGCCATCTGGGATCGGTTGGCGTTATGGGTGCAGAGAAAGAGGACCCGCTGTTTCATTGAATCTCCTGGATAGTGGATATCCGGATAGGCGGATGGTTTGTCGCAAAAAAAATCAGGCGCAGCGATTTCCCTGACCAAATCCGACGAGACGATCATGGTCGGCCCGAGCCACCGGGTCCGAGGGAAGATGGCGCGTCAGGATGGCCTGCAGTTCCCGGCGCTGGGGCGAGTCGGGCGCTACAAGGGAATAGTACACCCACACCCCTTCCCGGCGGTCGTCGACCCAGCCGGCGTTTTTGAGCTGGGCCAGGTGTCTCGATACGGTGGATTGGGGGAGTTCCAGCGCCGCCATGAGATCGCAGACGCAGAGCTTCTCTTCGGCCAGAAGGAGCGCCAGGATCCGGAGACGGGTTTCATCGGCAAGGGACTTGAATAAACGGGCCGCCTGTTTCATGAGGTGAGTGTATCCGGATAAGCGGATGTAGTCAAGGTGTTAGTTGTGACTTACTGCCCCTCTTCGATGGGATTCTCCAGGCTCAGAACCCCTGCGCTCTCGTCGTAGGCAAAGATCTCCGCGTTGCGTCCCCACTCGATGACGACCCGCAGTACCCGCTGGGCCTCGTCTTCGCTCAGGAAATCCTCCAGTTCCCGGAGGAAACGTTCCTCCGGCGCCCGGTTGCCGGGGCGCTCGTCCAGCACCCGGCGAATGTGGGCCGCCAGGGGCACCCGGCGCACCAGGTGCTCGGCAAAGATCTCCTTCTGCCGGAGGATGTCGGCCTCCGCAAAGCTCCTGCCCGACGGGGTGAGCTCCACGTCGCCGGCTTCCACCCGGGCGAAGCCAGGATCTCCAGGGCCTCCAGGAGCGGGAAGAGGTGATCGACGCCGAGCCCCTGATCATCGGCGATTTCAGGGAGGTCGGCCCGTCCCCGGTAGGGTTCCCGGGCCAGGGCGTCGATGAGGCCCGTCAGGCGGGAGACGGACGCATCGGGGAGGCGGTGACCGATGGTGACCCCCTCGGGGCGCACGGCACCGCGCGGCTGTTCGGTCATGAGGGCGTAGACGTCGTCCACGAGCTTGCGGAACTGGGGCGCTTCCCGGTCCCGGGGGTGGGGGAGGGGAATCGGGACATCTGCCACGAGCCGGCCGGGATTGGTCCCCAGGATGACGATCCGGTCGGCCAGAAGGACCGATTCCTCGATGTTGTGGGAGACGAGGATGATGCCGCGGGTGGGAATTCTCCGCTCGATCCAGAGTTCGATCAGGTCGGTCCGGAGGGTTTCTGCGGTGAGGACGTCCAGGGCCGAGAACGGCTCATCCATGAGGAGGAGGTCCGGCTCCACCACCAGGGCCCGGGCAAAGCCGACCCGCTGCCGCATGCCGCCGGAGAGTTCTTTGGGAAAGGCCGACTCGAAACCGTCCAGGCCAATGAGGTCGATGGCCTCCAGGGCCCGGCGGCGGCGCTCCGCTGCCGGCACCCGGCGGGCCCGCAGGCCCAGCTCCACGTTGTCCAGGACCGTGAGCCACGGCATGAGGGCGAAGGTCTGGAAGACCATGGCCACCCCTTCCACGGGGCCGGTGACCGGGCTGCCGCCGTAGCTGACGGTGCCGCCGCCGGGGGGGATGAGTCCGGCAATGATCCGGAGAAGAGTCGACTTGCCCGACCCCGACCGCCCCAGCAGCGCAACGATCTCCCCTTCGCGGACGGTGAGGGTCACTCCGTCGAGGACCAGGTGCTCGTCCCCTTCGGTCTTGCGATACGATTGCCGGATGCCGTCGAGCCGCAGCAACTCGGTTGAAACGGGTCGGGTCATGGCGGGTTCCTAGTCGAGGCGGTACCTGGTCTGGGCCAGGAGGTAGAGCCTGCGCCAGAAGAACCGGTTCAGGCAGACGACATACATGCTCATCACGGCGATACCCAGGACGATGTGGGGATAGTCGCCCTGTTCCGTCCAGCGGGCAATGGCCGAGCCGAGGCCGGTGGCGGTAAGGGTGGTGGGACCCCAGCTTACCACCTCGGCGACGATGCTTGCGTTCCAGGTTCCCCCCGATGCAGTGACGAGTCCCGTGACCAGGGAGGGGAAGATGCCGGGAAGGAGGAGTCGCCGCCACAGCTCCCACCCCGACAACCCCAGGTTGGCGGCTGCTTCCCGCAGATCGTTGGGGATGGCCGAAGCTCCCGCAATAACGTTGAAGAGGATGTACCACTGGGTGCCGAGGATCATGAGGGGAGCGGTCCATATCTCCGGGTTGAGGCGGAAGCGCACGATCAGGACCACTGCCGCGGGAAAGAGGAGGTTCGCGGGAAAGGCGGCCAGAAACTGGGCCACCGGCTGGACGCGCGTTGTCCACCGGGGATTGAGGCCGATTGTTACCCCGATGGGGACCCAGAGCAGCGAGGCCAGGATCAGAAGGACAGCAACCCGTGCCATGGTTGCCAGGCCGAGGCCGAAGACGGAGAGGACCTCGCCGAAGGGGATCACACTCACGAAGCGCGCCAGCTTCCAGAGTGCCCAGAGGGCCACCGCTGCGAACGCCGCGTTCCAGGCCAGGTCCATGATGCGCGCCGCGGGTCGCCCGCGATGCCGATGCTCGCCGGTGCGAGGTCTCCGTTTCCGGGGAAGGCGTTCGGTGAGCCGTTCAGGGAGAGCGCCGGCCAAGCTCAGTGCCCGGCCCAGAAACCGTGTCCGGGCAAAGAGGGTGAGGACCCACGACTCCGGCGCGATGCGCGCCTGGGAGAGTTCCACCCGGAATTTTTCGGCCCATGCCACGAGGGGGCGGAAAAAGAGCTGGTCATACAGGAGGATTACCGCAAGCATGGTTGCCAGTGCCCAGGCGATGGCCCCCATGTCCTGCCGGTGAATGGCAAGGGCCACGTAGGAGCCGATTCCGGGGAGGGTGACGGCGGTCTTGCCCACGGTGATCGCCTCGGAGGCCACCACGAAGAACCATCCCCCCGAAACGGACATCATGATGTTCCAGACCAGCGGCGGTACCGCGAACGGGGCCTCCACCCGCCAGAACCGCTGCCAGCCGGAGAGGCCGAAGAGGGTGGCAGCTTCGCCCAGATCCCGGGGGATGGTCTTCAGGGACTGGTAGAAGCTGAAAGCCATGTTCCACGCCTGGGATGTGAAGATGGCAAAGATTGAGGCTGCCTCCACCCCCATGAGGCTGCCGGGGAACAGGGCGATAAAGCCGGTAACGGTCACCGAGAGGAAACCGAGGATCGGCACCGACTGGAGGATGTCGAGGGTTGGGACGAGGATCGGGCTGAACCGCCGGCTCTTGGCCGCCAGGGTGCCGTAGGTGAGGGTGAAGGCAAGGGAGAGGCAGAGTGCTGCTCCCATGCGGATTACGGTGCGCAGGGCATAATAGGGGAGATGCCGCGGATCGAGAGAGAGCGAGGGCACGATTTTCCCCGGGACAAAGGTTGCGGCCATTTCCCGGCTCCCCCATGCCAGGAGCGCCACCACCCCCAGGACGAGCAGGAATGCCGCCACGTCCCAGAGATTCGGCAGTGAACGCGTTTCGCGGAGGCTATGGCCGGCGCGGGACGACAAGGGGTTCTCCTGCGTCGTGCGCCGACTGCGTCATGTCCGGCATGTCGGGAACGGGCGGATGCGGCATCCGTTCGTTCCGACCGTCGTCCGGTCCATTGTTTCCTGATCGATCCATGATGGTGCTGTTGCACACCGATGGAGCCAAGAGCGGCCTGAATGCAGCGTAGAGCACCAGCGCCGCGAACCAGCAGACCGCTGCGGACCAGATGGTGTGGGAGAGGAAATGGGCGCCGCGGGCCATCTGGCCGTAGCCGTAGATGGTGCCGAGGGCAGCGCCTGCCGCGAGCCCTGCCCGGGCGGTCGCCATCCGGCGGTCCCGCAGGGCAAAGTAGATTCCCATGAGGGCATAGCCGCCTGCCGCGTGCCCCGCGGGGAAGCAGCGCCCTTTGTCGGGTCCGGGAGAAGGACCTTCAAAGAGCCGGGTGTAGGGAACGGTTCCGCCGTAACGCTCCATATCCCAGGGGCAGTGGCGGCCGGTCAGGTTTTTGCCGACGGCAACCAGCCCGGTGCCGAGACAGATGACCAGCAACAGGTAGAGCGCCTGCCACCGCCAGCGCTTGAGGCGTTCGATCTGGAACGCGAGGACCCCTGCGATCAGTGAGAAACTCGCCACGACCACCACCAGGTCTCTGCCCCGCTTGTGGATGAGCCACTGGGCCCACCATGACTCCCGGGCTGGCCAGGTGCCAGAAGCGAAATCGTAAAATCGGTCGGCCAGGGCCAGGTCCACGTGGGTTATTTCGCAGGCCGCGATGGCGAAGCCGAACAAAAGGAGCGGCACGGCAAAGTGCCGGAGCCAGAACCCTGCATCCAGGGGCGCTGAGGATCGCGTCTCCATGGCTAGGGTATCCTGTTGAGCCGGTTTTTATAGATGTAGTTGGCCCCCTGGTACCAGGCGAGGGCTTCCTGCAGGAGCCGTTCATCCATGGGGAGCGGCTCGATGGCACCGCTCCGGCGGTCGAAGCGGGCGAGGCTCACCCCCTTCTGGGGGCTCAGGATGAGGAGCCGGTCACCCTCGATGTAGCCCAGCTTCTGGTAGGTGGAGATGAAGGCACGCTCCGGACGGTTGTCTGCCTTGAGTATGTCGTGGCCCAGGAAATCGGTGGTGTAGCTCATGTTCAGGAGCCCGAGCACGGTGGGGGCCACGTCGATCTGGGCCATCATCCGGTCGACCCGTCCCGGCTTGACGTGGTGGGGGGCGTAGACCAGGAGCGGGATCTCGTACTTTTTCACCGGCAGATCGGTCTTGCCGGCGCTGCTGGCGCAGTGGTCGGCCACGAAGACGAATACCGTATCCTTGAACCAGGGTTCCTTGCGCGCCTCTGCGAGGAACCTGCCGATGGCATGGTCGGCGTACTTTACCCCCCCGTCGCGGCCGGTTTTGGGGGGGATGTCGATCGTTCCCGCCGGGTAGGTGAAGGGACGGTGGTTGGAGGTGGTCATCACCATGCTGAAGAACGGCCTGCCCGCGGCAAAGGATGCGCGCGATTCCCGGATGGTCTTGCGGAAGAGGTCCTCGTCGCAGACTCCCCAGATGTTGGCGAAGGTGATTTCGTCCTGGGCAAAGCTGTTCCGGTCCACGATATCGAAGCCGTTGGCGGAAAAGAAGGCGTTCATGTTGTCGAAGTAGCCGTAACCGGCATAGATGTAGCGGGTGTCGTACCCCTTTTCCTTCATGATCTCGCCCCAGGAGCGGAATCCACCGTTGTCGGGGCGCTTCACGATGGAGGTCCCGGGGAGCGGCGGGATCGAAAGCGTGAGGGCTTCGAGCCCCCGGATAGTCCTCGTGCCGCTGGCGTAGAGGTGGGAGAAGACGAGGGCTTCCCGGGCCAGGCGGTCGATGTTCGGCGACAGCCCCCGCGTGTCGCCCCAGGCTCCCAGGAATTCGGCGCTCAGGCTTTCTTCCACCACCACGATGACGTTGAGCCGTTTCTCTCTCCCCTCGCCGGTGATCTGGCGGGTCATGCGCGGGGGGGATGCGATGAAGTGGTTGTTCCGCTCCTTCACCATGTCCCGGAGGCGGGCCATGACCCGCCGGTCGTCGCGGGTGGCGTAGAAGCGCGTGAAGTCCAGCTCGTTGTTGCGGAAGGCGGCGAACAGGCCGTAGAGACCGTTGCCCGCCAGTTCGTTGGCATAGCTGTTGGCGGAGATGGCAGTCGCGGAGATGTTCACAAAGAGAAGGGCTGCCAGGGGAAGGGCCAGGAGCGCTGCGCCGAGGCGACGCCTGCGCCCCGAAAAGGTGGTGGCTGCTGCACGGTCGATGACGCCCTGCAGCAGCCGGGTGAGGATCAGGGCCACGGCCAGGATCGCGCCGACGATCGGAACGAGGGGGTATGATTCGCGGATGTTGCCGATCACCTCGCCGGTGTAGATCAGGTAGTCCACGGCAATGAAGTTGAAGCGGGTGGCGAATTCCTCGAAGAAGAAGTATTCGGCCACGGCGCCGAAGATGAGGGCGGCGATGATGACCAAGAACGCCGCCCGGACCAGCCAGGCGTGCTTCCTGTGTTCCACGAGCCGTCGTGGTGCGAGGATCAGGTAGAGGGCCGCCGGGATGAGAAGATAGGCAAGGGAGGCAACGTCGAACAGGAGCCCCGCCGCATAGGCCTGTGCCACCAGGGGGACCGTGAGCCCCGACCCCTTCGGGACCATGGCGAGGAGCACGGTTCGGGTCACGGTGGCGATGGCCAGGTAGATGAGCGAAAAGAGAGAGATGATGCCAAGGTTACGGCGCAGGGTCATGGCGGCTCCGCATGAAGGGGATCATACTTCAGCAAGCCATCATACCTGCGGGAACCTGACCGGATCATGACGGGGACATGACAATTTTGTCATCTTGGTGTAACTGGCGTGTAGCGAGGCGGGAGCCTTCTGTGGGGATTGGAATGAAAGGCTGTTGGTCAGGCTGGGGGGAAGCGGAGCGTCACGGCGGTTCCCCGCCCCGGCGCGCTGTCGATGATCACGCTTCCCCGGTGGAGCTCCATGATCGAACGGACGATGGCGAGGCCGAGCCCGGTTCCCTGGGCATTGAGGGTGCGGGCCTCGCTGCTGCGGTAGAACCGGTCGAAGACCCGGGGAAGGTCGCCCGGTGCGATGCCGATGCCCGTGTCGGCGACGGTGAGGAGTGTGCCGCCGTCTTCGGCCCGGTCGATGCTGACGGTGATGGCTCCCCCGGCTGGGGTATAGCGGATGGCGTTGGAGAGGAGGTTCCCGACGGCCCGCTGGAACAGGAGCGGATCGGCCGAAATCGTTCCCCCGCCGGTGCACGAAATGGCGATACCCTTTTCCTCGGCCAGGGTGCCGTAGTAGTCCTGAAGCAGTCCCAGCTCATGGCCCGCGTCCAGGGGGACCGGCTCGATCCGCTGCTCGGCCCGGGCCAGGAAGAGGATGTTGTCGATGAGCCGCGAGAGCCGCTCGTACTCCTCAAGGCTCGACTCGATGACCCGGCGGTATTCCTCCGGCGACCGGGCCCGGGAGAGGGCCACTTCCGCCTCGCCCCGCAGGATGTTGAGGGGGGTGCGGATCTCGTGGGCCAGGTTGGCGGAGGAGGATTCAAGCCGCTCGAAGGAGGTTTCGAGCCGGGTGAGCATGGCGTCGAAGGCGGCGGCGAAGCGGGCCAGCTCACGGGGCCATACCCGGGCGTCGATCCGCTCGTTGAGCGTTGTCACGTCAATGCGGCCTGCCGTCTCCGTGAGTTGGACCAGGGGGCGCAGCCCCCGCCGTACCACGACCACGTTGAGTCCTGCCGAGAGAAAGAGTCCGGCCAGAAACACGAAGGCCATCTTCTGCTTGTATCCTTCGAGCATCTCCTCTTCTTCGGTAACGTCCAGCGCCACCTGGACCTGGCGGCTGTCCGGGGCTTGCCGCCCGCCGGTCCAGGCCGCGTTCACCAGGTAGACGCGACCCTCGGGAGTCGTGAACTTCTTCCCCCGGCCGATGGCGTGGGTGTCCCGGGCCGGCGCGGGGAACATGGCGGGCGGGGCAATGCGGTCCATTCCCCGCGTCTCCATTATGACACGCTTCCGGGAGTCGACGATGCGGACCAGGTACCGGCTATCCTCCCGCATGTTCCCTTCCCACTGGACTTCCTGCTCAAGGTGAACCCTGCCGTCGGGATAGCGGGCGATGATCGCCTCGATGACCCGGATCTTGTCGATGATGAAGTCGTTGTCCTCGAACTCCAGGTCGCTTACCAGGGCAAGGAACTGGAACGCGATGGCAAAGAGGAGGACGCCGGTGGTGGCGAGGGTGGAAAGGACGGTGAGGCGCGCGGTCAGGGAGAGGGTTCCCGGGGAGGGGCCGTTACTTCGCTTCAAGTACATAGCCTGCTCCGCGGACGGTGTGGATGAGCTTTCGCTCGAAGGGGTCGTCGACCTTGCGCCGCAGCCGTCGGATCGCCACGTCGACGATGTTGGTGTCGCTGTCGAAATTGATCCCCCACACTTGTTCGGCGATGAGGGTGCGGGAAAGCACCTCGCCCTTGCGGCGCAAGAGCAGTGACAGCAGGAGGAACTCCTTGGCGGTGAGGTCGAGGGGCGCTCCCCCCCGACGGGCCTTGTGCCCCACGAGATCCATTTCCAGATCGTCCGCGCGCAGACGTTCCGGCTGGCGGGCCGGCCCCCGCCGGAGGATGGTCCGTGCCCGCGCCAGGAGCTCCGAGAAGGCGAAGGGCTTCACCAGGTAGTCGTCGGCCCCCAGCTCAAGCCCCCGCACCCGGTCGTGCACCGCATCCCGGGCCGACAGGTAGATGACCGGCACCTCGCTCCCCTCTTGCCGCAGCTCTTCCAGCACATCCCAGCCGTTTCGGCCGGGAAGCATGATGTCGAGGATGATCAGGTCATAGTTCTCGGTCCGCGCCAGGTGGAGGCCGTCGTCGCCGGATGGAGCGGTGTCGGCCGTGAAGCCGTTCTCCGCGAACCCTTTCTGGAGGTAGGCGGCTGCCTTCTTTTCGTCTTCGATGATCAGGACGCGCATGGAGATATCGGGGCGCCGGGGTGGCTGGTGGGATGGATTTTTCTGGTGATTTTAGCGCCTGCGCCGGGTTGCCGCAACCATTTTGCTCCATGAGCGGCGTGTTGCGGGATGGTGGCCGGACCGGGTGTCAGGGTAAGGAGCATCTCCATCGGGCGACTGCTCAAGTCCGGCGGCGGAGCCTGGCGCGGAGCCGGTCGAATGATCCGATCGAGGAGAGACCCAGTAGGCTGAAGAGTATCTGGAAGGCTCCCAGGGTGAGAGCTGCCGGCAAGGTGCTCGCCCGGCACGGCATCCCCTCTGCGTGGCAGACGCCGGGCGTCAGCAGATAGCCGTAGAAGAGAAGCCCAGCCAGGGCCAGGCTCAGCCAGAGAGCCCCTTTCGCGGTCCCTGTGTCCGGGGCGAACATGACTGCGCAACTGCACGCCATGGTGAGGGCCCCGATCACGTAGGTCATGGCTGCGGCATCGCTGCACGGCATGAATGCGCCGAGCTTCGGGTCGATGTTCGAGACGTGGATGCAGACGGGGGCAAGAATCCGGGGCAGCAGGAGCAGCAGGACTCCTGATATGAAAAGTGCGGCCGCACTGAGTTGCTTCATGTGAACTCCGGTTAACGTTTGCCCATAGTTACCATTGAGCCCGTTATTTGTCATCAAAAATGTATGCGTCCGATAACGTCCCCAGCCATGCGGCGGTCAATGAAAAAAGGACCCTCCGATTCGGAAGGTCCTTTCTTCCCTGCTGATAGTGAATGGCGGTCAGGCTGACAGATGGAACTGGCCGATCAGGTGCTGCAGCTCTGCCGACAGTTGCGAGAGTTGCCGCGCAGCCGCCGCGGTTTCCTGGGCTCCCCGGGCCGTCTGTTGGACCACGTCGGTGATCTGCTGGATGTTGCCGCTGATCTCCGCCGTGGTCGAGGTCTGCTGCTCGGCTGCGGTTGCTATCTGGTTGACCTGCATGGTCACGCAGCCCACCTGCTCCAGTATCTCCTCAAGGCCCTGCCCGACTGGGATGCCTCGGCCGTTCCGCGCTCCACCTCCCGCACCCCCTGCTCCATGGAGGCGACCGCACCCTTGGTCTCCTGTTGGATCGCCTTGATCATGGTGCTGATTTCCCTGGTCGCGCGGGATGTCCGCTCTGCCAGGGCCCGGACCTCGTCGGCGACCACGGCGAAGCCGCGCCCCTGCTCGCCGGCCCGGGCCGCCTCGATGGCGGCGTTCAGGGCCAGGAGGTTCGTCTGGTCGGCGATATCCTCGATGGTGCCGATGATTTCACCGATCTGATCGCTCCGGGCGCCAAGGCTTTCCACGGTCCGCGCCGTCTCGCGGACCCGCTCGGCAATCCGCTCCATTTCGCCGACGGTATGGCGAATGACCTCCGAACCCTGGACTGCCGTGTCGCTTGCCCGCCGCGACTCCTCTGCGGCAGCGGTGCAGTTCTGGGCGATCTCCGCCGAGGTGGACGCCATTTCCTCGCTGGCCGTGGCCACGGTGCCGGTTTGCGCCGCCACTTCTTCCGCGCCCGTCGCCATCTGCTCGGCATTGGAGGTGAGCTGGGTCGCCGCCGCTGCCACCTGGGATGCATTGTCAGCCACGCCCGCGATGAGCCGGTTGAGGCGATCCGCCATGGTGTTGACGGCATCGGCCAGTTGCCCGGTCTCGTCATTCTGTTCCATATCCAGGCGGTGGGTCAGGTCGCCCTGGGCAATGGCCTGGGCAAATCCGACGACCTTCCTGAGCGGTGCGGTGATCTGGCGGGAGACCATGAGGCCGAGGGCAACGGCGACAACCATGCCGGCCAGGGCGAGAACCGTCATCTGGGCCAGGGCACTCCGTGCGGCGGCGGCATTCAGGTCTTTCCGCTTCTGGGCCCCGGCAATCTTCATGTCAAAGAGTTTCTTGATCGATTCGTCGATCTTTCTTTCAAAGGCCAGCCCCTGGCTCCGCATGAGAGCCAGTGCAGTCTCCCGGTCGCCGTCAAGGGTTGCGGCGATGATCTCTTCCCGCACGGGCGCGTACTCACCGATGGCTTTCCTGAGAGAGTCGAATTCCTGCCGGATATCTTTGCTGAGGATGCTCTTGCCGAAGTCCGCCAGCCCTTCGTCGATCTCTTTGTAGAGCTTGGCGATGGAGTTCGCGTTGGCCTGGGCCCTGGCGGGATTGTCGTCAAGGATCATGCCGCGAATGTTGACCCGGGCCTTCTGGAAGGCGATGGCCACCCCGCCCATGGTGCCGAGGGGCTCGGTAACCAGGTCGTACATCTCGGTGCCGGCAGTTTCCATGATGCGGATTTTTATGGTGCCGATGAGGCCGACCAGGCCCGCAATGAGGGCCACAAGTACGAAACCCGCCACCAGTTTTGTACTCAGATGCAAGTTCCTGATAACGCGCATCACTCATCTCTCCTTTCGGTTCTACCCGCAACAACGTGCTTCGCGCCTGTCGGCTCCTGTGCCGAGAACGCACATTGCATGTGGTTATCTAGTTGTTGAGTATCGGTGTATAACCGAAGAACTTTAAGGAAAATTGAGGGCGACGGGAAAGTGGCAGTCTTATCGGGATGGTTGGCGAGGGGGCAGGGACGCGGGGCAGGGGATGCCATGGGCTGCAAAGAGTGTCTCGATGAAGGCGTGGATCGCGGGGGAGCACTCCATGTGCGGGCTGAACACGAGGGTACGGGGACGGAGCGGGTTGAATCCGGCGATCCGGTGCGCGCGCAGCGTGCCGGTGTGAAGCTCGGCCTGAACGATGCTTGCCGAGACAAAGGCGATGCCGTTGCCGGCCCGCACTTGGCTGAGGATGAACGGACAGTCGTCAAAGTATACGGTGTTGACGAACTCGTTGCCGTCGCGCCCGATTGAGCGCATGTTCCAGTTGAGGAACCGTTTGGCGCAGCCGGTCTCGTTCTTGAGATAGAGCCGCTCTCCCAGGAGCCGGTCGATGTCCGGCTCGGGCGTGTCGATGCCGCGTGCCGGGGCGCTGATGAAGACCATCTCGTCGGCGGGGAGGGGGTGGGTTCGGTAACCGTTCAGGTCCAGGTCGTCACAGTGCTCGATGAGGGCAAGGTCGAACCTGCCGCTCCTGATCCCGTCAAGGGCCTCCTCGGGCATGGCGAAAACGAACTTGAGGTCTGCTTCCTCTCCCTTGCCGGCGAGGAAGGAGTTGAGGATCGTCGGCAGGCTGCTGATGCCGAAGGACGGGGTGCAGCAGAAGGAGATTTTCTGTTTCGATTCCTTGACACCGAGGCTGTCGAGAATTTGGCGTTCGATGTCGAGGATCGACATGGCCTTTTCGATGAGCATCTTTCCGGCCGGCGTGGGTTTGAGCGAAGTCCCGGTACGCTCCAGAAGGGGATGGCCGTAGTGTTCTTCGAGCAGTTTGATGCGCCGCGAAACCGCGGACTGAGTGACGCAAAGCAGCACTGCAGCCTTGGAGATGCTTCCGATGGATGCAACCTTTACGAATGTCTTGAGCAGGGTCAAATCCATTGTATTTCCATTGGTTGCAGTCGTTATGCGCGTTGCGCATGGTAGTTATGAAAATGATTCACTTCAAGTTATGACAAAAAGGACGATATAGTTCAAGATGAAAAAACGCAAGCAGTGATAGGCGTTTAGTTTGTGCGGCATTGTCTTGTGTTTAATCCCGTGGCATTTTTGTTGCAATGAGTGACGGAATCAGTCGGTACATTGCCCCGCACCGCGTGCGGGTGGGGCGCCGCCCCCTTCGGGAGGAGAGGCAATAACCAGTTAAAGGAGGTAGTATGGCGAAGCAGGCATGGAGAAGGGGACGCAGCGTGCTGGCCGGCATGCTCGGCGTTGTCGCGCTGACGCTGCTGACGTTGTGGGGCTGTGGGGGGGGGAGGTTTTGACCAGCCGGCCACGTCTGCCGCCACGACGCAGACGGCTAACGCGCTGATCGATGCCGGGACTCTCAAGTCATGGGTTGACGCTGGGTTGGTGAACAAAGCACCGGGGAGTTATGACCGTGTCGTGATCCTTGATGTGTCGGCCAACGCTGGCGACGGTTCGAATGCGTACAACACGGTCGGGCATATTCCCGGCGCACAGTTGATCTCAGCCGGTTCAGGTGCATTCCAGGACAATACACGTGCTGAGGGCCCGTTGAGCATTACCGGCAGCATGGTCTGCACCGGGGCCGCCATCGACACCCTGATACAGAACGCTGGCATTGATAAAAATACGACAATCGTCCTGACCAGCAACGCCGCCAGCGCCACTGGCGCAATCAATGCCGCCAGGGCCTATACGACGCTCCGTTACTGGGGGTTCCCCAAAA
Organism: Geobacter anodireducens; assembly: GCA_001628815.1. Classification (NCBI taxonomy): domain Bacteria; kingdom Pseudomonadati; phylum Thermodesulfobacteriota; class Desulfuromonadia; order Geobacterales; family Geobacteraceae; genus Geobacter; species Geobacter anodireducens. The sequence continues at coordinate 3,026,263 of CP014963.1, read as the reverse complement.
ATCGCCTCAAGGTTCTTGATGGCGGGAATAAGGGGTGGACTGATGCCGGTTACATCTTGACGTCGGTTGTGCCGAGCGTACAGAAGTCGACCTATGGCGTTGCCCAGAACGGGACTACTAACGTGAACACCGATATGCGGGTGTCGCTCGGCGAGATGATTGCGTATGTCAAGGGTATCAGGGACGGCAATGCGGACAAGGTTACCATCATCGACACTGTCCGCGGATCAACTACGACTGTCAATGCCACGGTTTCGGGTCCCACGTCAGACCTGCTTGATGGTACAAAATTCACCCCGTTTGATGGTGCCATTAAAGGCTCTTACAGCTATCACGCCACCAGAATGCTGACAAGCGGCATGTACTTCAAAGACGCTGCCGCGATCAGAGCGGATCTCGTGGCGGCATTCGGCACGGATGGTGCGACTCCCCTCGGCGAGACAAATCTCGATGCCACGAAAACTTTCATCTCCCTCTGCCGGGCAGGGAACTATGCATCCATAGGTTATTTCGTCCTTGACGGAATCGTCTATTATAATTCAAACGTTGATGTCAAATGGTATGACGGCTCCCTGGGCCAATGGAACCTGATGGCTGCAGCGGACGCGTCAAATCCGACCCGTGGCGGCAAGCTGGCGGTGGGGTCCATCTGGGATACCACCCTGCTTACGGATAACCTGACGTGGAACGTTGATGCTCCCCGGAGCAAGGTGATCGTTGATTATGCATCCCGCGTCTACGGCGTGGAGCCGAGCTATGCCAACGGCAACCAGATTGAAGATGCCGACAGGGCCTACCGCAGCACCGTCAGCGGCTCGACCGGTGGCGGTTCTTCGTCCGGCGGCGGAGGCTGCTAGCAGCGAGCGACGTTCTTGACCCCCGCCCGCCGGGGCGGGGGACCTCTTAATCAAAAAGGAGCGAATGCATGATGAATATGCGCAAGATATCGACCATCTCCGGCGTCGCCCTCGGTACGGCCCTGCTGGCCGGCACGGCGTTTGCCGGCCCCCGCATTACCTTCGGCCCCGAGGACCAGGGCGCCCTCCAGATCGACTACAAGGGCCAGTTCCAGATGACGGTCCGCGACAACGGCTCCGGCGCCAACGGCGACGACACCACCACCAACTTCAACTTCCGCCGCAACCGTCTCGCCTTCATGGGCAAGTACGGTGACATGCTGAGCCTCTATGTCCAGACCGAATTCACCGAGGACCCCAACGTGAGCACTCTCGGCGTCGGCGACAACAGCGCCGACACGCAGTTCCAGCTTCTCGACGCCGTTATGCGCTTCAAGTTCCACGACAGCTTCCGGGTGAACGTGGGCAAGTTCAAGCATAACCTGACCCGCGAGAACCTGGAGGCGTGCGAAATGCCGCTCACCCTGGACCGCTCCCTCTTCATCCGCGCTCCCTATGTTTCGACCCGCGACGTGGGTGTGGCGGTCTGGGGCAACCTGTTCGACGATATCTTCCAGTATCGCCTCGACGTGATGGAAGGCCGCAAGGCCGGCGACCGGGATGCCAACGGGTATTCCTCTCCTGATTCGAACTTCCGCTACACGGCCCGGGCCCACGTGACCCTGCTCGACCCCGAGAAGGATTACGGCTACAAGGGTACCTACATGGGCGATAAGCAGGTGCTGACCGTGGGCGCCGCGGTTCAGTACGAGCCGAACGTCGCTTACGGCAATGCCGCCACCCAGAGCGACTCCAAGGATTACACCGCCTGGACCGTGGACGGTTATTTCGAGTATCCGGTCGAAGGCTTCGGCACGCTCACCGCATCCGCGGCTTATGCCGACTTCAGCATCGATGACGCCTATACCGTGTCCACCAACGTGGACTCCGGCGCCATCGGCCTCAACGGCGAGAAAAGAGGCTGGTACGCCAAGGCCGGTTACATGTTCCCCACCATCCCGCTCCAGATCTTCGGGCGCTACGAGCGGTGGAGCTTCGCCAACCTCAACAATGTGGTGGACCAGGATATCAACTGGTACGGCGCCGGCGCCAACTACTACATCTGGGGCCAGAACCTGAAGCTCACGGCCGAGGTCAGCAAGACCGACTTCGACAAGGAAGGAACATTCAGCGGAGTCAAGAGCGAGGACTTTACCACGTTCATCACCCAGCTCCAGCTCCTCTTCTAGGGCTGAGCGCAGCACAACCACACGCAGGAGGTAAGAACAATGAAGAAGATCATGATGTCGGTCGCAGCGGCTCTCGTAGCTCTTTCCATGGCGGCGTTCGCTTTTGCCGCCGGCTCCTTCTCGGGCAAGGTCGTCAAGGTTGATGGCGAAAAAGTTACCGTCAAGGCCGAGAAGGTCCCCGCCTGGGTCAAGAAGGGTGCCCACGTTCAGGCCAGCGGTGGCATGCCGACCGTTGTGGAGGTGAAGGGCGACGAAGTTGTCCTCAAATTCGGCAAGGCCAAGGCCGCCAAGATCAAGACAGACTCCTCCATGACCATCTCCGAATCCGCCGGCGACGCCCTCCAGGGCTGCTAGCCGGTTGTCATGGCCACCTCCCCGCCCTGGGGCGGGGAGGTTTCTTTTTATGGACTAAAATTCATTTATTGCAATACAGCTATTTATGTATGGCACAAAAAAGGAGTAGACCATGAAGCACAAAACCGCATGGCTGACCCTTGCTGCCGCAGCGCTTGCGTTCTGTGCCGCCGCACCGGTCTTTGCCGAAAAGGCGGGCATCGGCTGGCAGGAGACGATCGCTGCCAAGAGCGGCAAGGCGAAGACCATGGCCGAGCTGGCAAAGATGTACGATTCCAGTTCCTGCATCGAGTGTCACCAGGAAGTCCACGATGAGTGGGAGCAGTCGATCCATGCCCGCTCCATCTTCGGTACCGGCCGGACCGCCGCCACCTTCATGACCGCCGTGGTCAACGGTCTCATGGAGTGGGACTATTCCGGGGTGAAAAGTCCGTCTGACGTGAAGGTCGAGCACCTGATGGGGTGCGCCAAGTGCCACCTTCCCCAGTTGGCCGATGCCGAGGATTCGGTTGCCAAGGAGATCATCGCAACCATCGGCAACTGGCAGGATGCGCTGAAGAAAAAGGATGCGGCAAAGGCCACTGCCGAGGCCGACAAGCTCAAGAGCCTCAACATCAACTGCCTCGTCTGCCATAACCGCAACGCCATCACCCACAAGTGGACCGACGGCTATCCCCGGGCAGGGGTCGTCTATGGCTCCAAGGACGGGGAGCACCCCTCCGCGGCATTCCCCGCGATGAAGGTCAGCCCCATCATGTCCGAGTCCATCCAGTGCGGCCAGTGCCACGGCCTGGGGCCGAACATGGAGTTGGACAACCCGACCCAGTGCTGCACCAGCTATGCGAGCTACCTCTGGGCCTACAGGGCCGAGGGCGGACGGGAAAGCTGCCAGGAATGCCACATGAAGAAGAGCAAGCTCGGCCACAACATGCAGAGCTACCGCGACCCGGGCATGGCCAAGGCCGCGGTTGAGTTCAAGGCCGAAGCCTATGGCTACCACTGGCGGGACGGGGCACTGGTGACGCCCAAGGCGGTGGTGAAGGTCGAGATGACCAACCACGCGGGTCACTCGATCCCCGACGGCTGACCGACCCCCAACCGACTGGTTCTGTCGGTCATAGCAAAGACAAAAGATGGCGAGGAAGTGTTCAATCAGGAGAAGATCTACATGCCGGTGCCCCAGCAACTGGCCCGGGGTGACCGGATGGGGCGCGGCCCCTACGAGAAGAGCGGCATGATCGAGGACACGGGTCTGCCGCCGGG